>NZ_DS022299.1:1742910-2046258 GCF_000153825.1 Synechococcus sp. RS9916 | reverse complement strand
CGCGGAGGTGTTTTCCGCGATTCCCCAGGCCGCTGACCGTTTGCGCACCTTGGTGGATGTTGGTCTCGGTTACGTGAAGTTGGGCCAGCCCGCACCCACCCTCTCCGGGGGTGAAGCCCAGCGGGTGAAGTTGGCGACCGAATTGTCGCGACGGGCGACGGGGAAGACCCTCTACCTGATTGATGAGCCCACCACCGGCCTCAGCTTCTACGACGTGCACAAGTTGATGGATGTGATGCAACGGCTGGTGGATAAGGGCAATTCGATCATCTGCATCGAGCACAATCTCGACGTGATTCGCTGCTCCGATTGGTTGATTGATCTGGGTCCGGAAGGGGGCGATAAAGGTGGCGAGATCGTGGTCTGCGGCACACCGGAAGAGGTGGCCCAGCATCCCACCAGTCACACCGGTCGTTATCTGGCCAAAGTTCTCGACCAACATCCGGTGGAGACCCTGCCCCAGGCTGCGTGACGTCGTTTCGCTTCCGTTCCGCTTTGGCGTCCCTGCTGCTGGCCGTCAGCGGTTCGGTGGCGGCGTTGCTTCCCTCCCCGAGCCTGGCTTTGGAACGGTTGCGGATGACCCTGCCTCTGGTGGAGACCGCGGTGACCCTCGAGCTGGGTCAGGCGCAGACGGCCCAGCAGTTGCTGAAGGCCAATCCGGATCTGGCGGAGCTCGATCAGGTTGGGGAGGGTGCCGTGACCCGGGTTCTCGAACAAATGCTCACGGCTCCTTTGCCGAAGCAGAGCGTGGGATTTGTGCGGGAATCAGCGGGTGATCCGTTGTTTGAGCAGGCCCTGTTGGCGGCCTCTGAACTGGTGGAGGTGGAGGGGCTGTCGGCACCCCTGACGGGTGCAGACCTGCGGGTTGCTCTGAAGGCTGCCTCCAAAGACGGTCAACCCCATCTGCTGGGTGTGCTGCGCCGATTGCCAGGGACCACGGCGTCGATTGATCTTGAGGCCTTGGTGTTTTATGCCAACCGATTGGCACGTCATCAGCGTGGGGCCCAGGCCCTGATCGATGGCGGCCAGCCGGAGCGTGCCATGTCGCAGATGGTTCGGGGGATTCAGGTCCAGCAGCCGGCTTGGCGTCGTCGTCAGGCCTCGTTGCCAGTGCCCCATCGTCCAAGACCGCTTGCGCTGGTGATTGTTCAGCCCCAGGGCGACTCCAATGGCCGGCTGGTGTTGATCTCCCATGGCCTGTGGGATGAACCGTTCAGTTTTGAGGGCTGGGCCGCTTGGTTGGCGGGCCGCGGCTACACGGTGCTGATGCCGGTGCATCAGGGCAGTGATTTGGCCCAGCAACAGGCGATGTTGATGGGTGATCAGCCGCCACCGACCGCGGATGAGCTGCGATTGAGGCCCTTGGATGTGCGGGCCTTGCTTGATGCGGTGGAGGCGGGTCGTTTGCTGCCTGGATCGCGCCTTGATACCGATGCGGTGGCGATGGTGGGCCATTCCTGGGGAGCCACCACCACCCTGCAGGTGGCGGGTCTGCGCACCACGGATGTGAAGTTGATCAAGCGCTGCCAAAACCTGCGGGATCCCGAGCGCAATCTCAGCTGGGTACTGCAGTGCAGTTGGTTGAAGTCTGCTGCGGATGGATCGCTGGGTGACCCTCGAGTGAAGGCTGCCGTTGCTGTCAGTCCGCCGTTGCGTCTGTTGTTTGACCCGGGCAGTGGAGCAGAGCTCACGGCCAAGGTGTTGTTGGTGAGTGGCAGCCGTGATTGGCTAGTTCCCCCTGGCCCCGAGGCGGTGGAGCCCCTGCGTGAGGGTGAGCCATTGGCCCGAGGCCATCGCTTGGTGTTGGCGTCTGGCGGGGGGCATTTCAACCTGCGCGCACCGGCTGGAGCGGTTGATCCGCCCGTGTTAGCGCCGTTGATCGAGGCCTGGATCAATCAGCAGTTGCTGCCCCAGGCCGCGTTTCGTTTCGACGCAGGAGGTTGGGGGAGTGATCGTCTGCCCTTAGTGGATGTCACTCCGCGTCTGTGACCGGGGGATTGTCAGTCGCTTGGGCTTTTAGATCGGGTTGGGTGGTTTCGACAACCCCATTGTTGTTTGCGTTTCCTTGCTCCCCGTGCCAAGGCGGGGATCGGCACAGCTCTCAAGGTTGTAGTGCTGGTCTGCTTTTGTCCTGAGTTGGGGGATTTGAAACTCTCATTTCTCAGGTTTTTTTCACATTTTCAGTGAAGAGACCCCCTATCAGTTGAACAGGCGTTCGCGCCTTTGGTGTTCAGCGAAGGGGTGACACTTGGGATTCAGGTTGTTGCATCTGCACCTCCACGGTCTCTTTCGTTCCCGGGATCTTGAGTTGGGGCGTGATGCCGACACCGGTGGTCAGACGCTCTATGTGCTGGAGCTGGCCCGGGGTTTGGCAGCCCGACCCGAAGTGGATCGGGTTGAGGTGGTCACGCGACTGATTCAGGACCGTCGCGTTTCTCTGGATTACGCCAGGTCTGAGGAGTCGATTGGGCCTGGGGCTTCGATTCTTCGCTTCCCCTTTGGCCCTCGTCGTTATCTGCGTAAAGAGCAGCTTTGGCCCTATCTCGATGATCTAGCAGATCAGCTGGTGGCCCGTCTGCAGCAGCCTGAGCATCGCCCTGACTGGATTCATGCCCATTACGCCGACGCTGGCTATGTGGGAGCACTGGTCAGTCGGCGCCTGGGGATTCCCCTTGTTTTTACAGGCCATTCGCTGGGCCGCGAAAAATTGCGCCGCCTGCTCGCCGGTGGCGGAGACCACGATCAGATCGAGCAGGCGTTTTCGATCAGCCGGCGCATTGATGCCGAGGAGCTGGCCCTGGCCCATGCCGATCTGGTGATCACCAGCACCCGTCAGGAAGCGGATGAGCAGTATTCCCGCTACGGCCGGTTCCAGGCTGATCGTGCCCAGGTGGTTCCTCCTGGCGTGGATGCCAGCCGTTTCCATCCCCAGGGTGCCGCTACGGAAACCCAGGAACTCGATGGGCTGTTAAGTCCGTTTTTGCGCAATCCTGAGTTGCCACCACTGTTGGCGATCTCCCGGGCGGTGCGCCGCAAAAACATTCCTGCCCTGGTGGAGGCCTTTGGTCGCTCTGCCGTGTTGCGTGAACGCCACAACTTGGTGCTGGTGCTGGGATGTCGTGAGGATCCCCGCCAACTGGAGAAGCAACAACGGGAGGTGTTCCAACAGGTCTTTGACCTGGTGGATCGCTATGACCTCTATGGCCAGGTGGCCTATCCCAAGCAACACCGCCGTGACCAAATTCCTGCCGTCTACCGCTGGGCGGCGAAACGGCACGGTCTGTTTGTGAACCCCGCCTTGACCGAGCCCTTTGGTCTCACGCTGCTGGAAGCGGCGGCTTGTGGTTTGCCGATGGTGGCGACCGATGACGGTGGACCGCGCGACATCCTGGCCCGCTGTGACAACGGGCTGCTGGTGGATGTCACCGACCTGGAGGCCTTGCAGGATGGTCTGGAGCGGGCGGGTTCCGATCGCTCCCGTTGGCATCGCTGGAGTGACAACGGCATTGAGGCCGTCAGTCGCCACTTCAGCTGGGATGCCCACATCTGCTCCTACCTGGCGCTGATGCAGCAGAACCTGGAGGTTCGGGAGACAGCCCGCAGCCTGGCTGCACCAGCGGCTGCCTCCAGCCCCTTGGCCGATCGGTTGCTGTTACTGGACCTCGATCAGGGGCTGGAGCAGCCGGAGAACGACAGCCTGGTGGCCTTGCGGGTGCAACTTCAGCGCGATGCCCGTACAGGTCAGCCCAGTGCGCTGGGCATCATCACCGGTCGATCCCTGGCGGCAGCACGGCAACGTTTTGCCGAGCTCCACCTGCCGGACCCCGGTGTCTGGATCACCCGTGCAGGCACGGAGATTGTGTATGGCCAGAGCCAGGAGCCGGATCCCGGTTGGTCGCGCACGATTGCCATCGACTGGAACCGCAGCCAGGTGGAGCACGCCTTGGAGGATCTCGGCGCCCACCTGAAGTTGCAGGATCCCGTGCATCAGGCTCCCTTCAAGGTCAGTTATCTGTTGCGCCAGTCGGGTGAAGCGATCCTGCCGCTGGTGCGCCAGCGTCTGCGCCAACGGGATCAGGCCGCGCGCCCGTCGCTGCGCTGCCATTGGTTCCTTGATGTGATGCCTCTGCGGGCATCACGCAGCGAGGCCATCCGCTACCTCTCCCTGCGATGGGGTCTGCCGCTGGATCGCATCTTGGTGGTGGCCAGCGAGCAAGGGGACGGTGAGTTGGTGCGGGGTTTACCGGCCACGGTGGTGCTGGCGGAGCATGATCCCAGCCTCGACAGCTTTCGCCATCAGTCGCGGGTGTATTACGCCAGCCGTCAGTCGGTGTCCGGGGTGCTGGAGGGACTCCAGCACTACCGCTTTCTCACGCGCCGTTGACTGAGGGTTCAGCCGGGGAGCACCTGCACGCAGGCGGCGGCCCGGTCGGCCTTGGCCCGGGCGTCGTTGACGTCGGTTCCGCGGGCCAGGGCCACCCCCATGCGTCGCCCCGGGCGGGCATTGGGCTTGCCGAACAGCAGCAGCTGACTTTCGGGTTCCTTCAGAGCGTCGGCAACGCCACTGAATTGGACAGCCGCCAGTTGTTCGGAGGCCAGGATCACCCGGCTTGCAGAGGGTTGTTCGCAGCGGATGGCGGGAATTGGCAGCCCCAGCACAGCCCGCAGGTGCAGTTCGAATTCGCTCAGGTTTTGGCTGGCCAGGGTGACCAGGCCCGTGTCGTGGGGGCGGGGTGAGAGCTCGGAGAACACCACCTCGTCGCCACAGAGGAAGAACTCCACGCCGAACAGACCAACGCCGCCGAGGTTCTCGGTGACTTTGCGGGCCATGGCCTGGGCTTGCTCCAGTTGGGCATCGGTCATGGCTGCCGGTTGCCAGCTGCATTGATAGTCGCCGCCTTCCTGTTCATGGCCGATGGGGGGGCAGAACAGGGTGGTGCCATCGGCCTGGCGGATCGTGAGCAGGGTGATCTCCAGCTCGAAGCGCAGGAATTCCTCAACGATCACCCGCTCACCACTGCCTCGTGCACCGGAGATGGCTGTGGACCAGGCAGCGTCGAGCTCTTCCGCACGTTTGACCACGCTCTGCCCTTTGCCGGAGGAGCTCATCACCGGCTTCACCACCACGGGGAAACCCAATGGAGCGGCGGCCGCTTTCAGTTCCTCGAGGTTGGTGGCATAGGCAAACCGGGCCGTGCGCAGACCGAGTTCATCGGCGGCCAGGTCGCGGATGCGGTCGCGGTTCATGGTGACCGCCGTGGCCCGGGCCGTGGGGATCACCTGGATGCCTTCGTCCTCCAGGGCCTGCAGAGCATCCACAGCCAGGGCTTCGATCTCAGGGATCACCACATCAGGCCTGTGGCGGCGCACCACGTCTTGCAGCATTGCTGCATCGGTCATGGGGAAGACTTCCGCCTGATCGGCCACCTGCATGGCAGGGGCGCCGGCGTAGCGATCACAGGCGATCACCCGGCAACCCAGTCTCTGGGCTGCGATCACCACTTCCTTACCCAGTTCGCCGCTGCCCAGCAGCATCACGGTTTTCGGGAACACGGTCATGGACGGTCAGGTAGCAGCATGGGGCGATCTTCGCGCTTCGCCGGTCATGGCCATGCTGTTTGCCTTTTCCACGGCCGGTGATGCAGCCAATGGGCTGCTGTTTGGTTGGGATATCGCCACCGTTCAGAAGTGGGCGTTGATCTATCTGGGGGTGTCGTCGCTGGCGTTTGTGGTCGTGTGGATCCTGGGGTCGATTCGCCGGGAGTGAGGTGGGATCTGGCTTCAGTGGGGTTGTTCGGGGATCAGGGTCAGTTGTCGCTCGGGTGATTCTTCGTTCACAAAACCCCAGGCATCGAACACCGCGGGTGTGGGGTGGGTGATGCGTTGTTGATCGCTGATCCGTTCCAACCGGAAGCCTTCTTTGGCCATGCGTCGCATCAGGCTGGCCGACTCTTCAAAGCGGGCTGCCATCGCTTCCAGGCTGGCGCAGTCGCTCGTGAGACCGGCTTCCTTCCATGTGAAATAGGCCATGGCAACAGCTCCGGATGCGAACGCTTGGAACGTCGCCATGATCCCAAATTTAGGCTGTCACAACCAATTGGCACGGTTTCGTGTTATAAGCGTAACGCATAAGTGTTTAACTCGTATTATTTGCTTTGGGTCTTTGGGAGTAGCGGCGTATTGAGTCTTTTTGGAGGCACGCATCGTTGTTAGGGCTGCTCGCTCGCTCTCTTGATGGCCCTGCGTTTTAGTCACATTGATTTTTTGCTTCAAGAATGATCGAAGCGACTTTGCTTGATGCATGACCGAGATTGAAGCCAAACATCTCCTTCGCTTTGCGAAAGGCAAGCTCTCTTTCTTTGGGGAAAGTAACGCCATGGATGAACTTCTGGAGCAGGTCGTCTGCTCCCTCGAATTGAACACTCATGTCTTTGTAGATTTCATATGTTTGCTTATTACAAAACGAGCTTTCATCTATATTTAATAAAATTGGCTTTTCGAGCAATGCAGCTTCGATTGCAATCGAGCTGATGTCGCCGACGACCACATCAGCAGCGACAAGAGCCATGGCATCACTGATTCCCAGGCTGAGCAAGGCCGTTCCCTTGTCTCGTTCATGGCATAGAGCTTCGTAAAGCCAGGTTGAGGTTTGGGTGCTGACGTGATTGGTCCACAAATTTGGATGTGCCCCTTGGATGATCTGAACTTGATCTCCAAGGGTGGAGAGAACATGAATCAAGCTTGTTCCAAATCGTCTGAGAGTGCCGCGTTCTGTCCAGTGGGAGGCAAGAAAAACAATTGCTTTTCTGTTGTCAATGCCCAGCGCATTCTTGACTTCTTGTTTGATTTCTACTCTTCTCTGTTGTGAGCTGAAGATATAGTCTGAAAAGATATCGTTTTTTGGACAACCAGTGGCAATGAATTTTTTATTTTTGCTTGATTCACTTCCGAGAATTTCTGTTATGAATTTTTCTTCAGCGGTTGATATTCCGCAATAAATGTTGGAGGCTTGATAGCACGATAAGACATAGTCTTGAGTAAAGCTTCCAAAAGCTGAGCCATGATGCACGTGGATGTAGAGGCCATCCTCAAGGCCGTGGATCGGCTCTGGAATGTGTGTCGTTATAAGTAGATATCTGAATTGCTTTGAATTTTTCTTTTTTGTTTCGCGCGGATGTTTGAAATTCTGCTTTAAGCGGTCAAATATTTGCTTCGATGATTCGTTTCTGAAGTCGTATTGGTTGCAAGGCGCGTAGACGCCCATCCACTGCTCAGACTCTGGTTGTTGTTTGATTAGTTCTGTGATGATGGGAAAATAGGAATCCCAGCTTTGCGAACTAAAGGCATAAAAAATAATCTGATTGTCCATTGCTTTTTTCCCTCCGTTCAGCCGTTGGGTCGTAGCACGATGCCGCCAATCACGAGAACGAAAGTCACCAGCCAGAACGCCCGCACCACCTGTTGTTCCGCTGCGCCACCCAGTTCGAAGTGATGGTGGAGCGGTGCCATGCGGAACACTCGCCGGCCCACACCATCGGGGCCTTTCGTGGCTTTGAACACCCACACCTGGATGATCACGGAGAGGGATTCCGCTAGGAAGACACCGCCCATCACCAGTAGCGGCCAGAGGCTGTTGCTCAGCAGTGCGACGGCCGTGAGGGCGGCACCCATGGCCAGGGACCCTGTGTCCCCCATGAACACCCGAGCAGGGTTGCGGTTGTGGATGAGGAAGCCGATCCAGGCACCGGCCATCGCCATGCAGAACCCTGCCAGGGCTGGATCGCCACTGTTGCCCCGCAGCATCAGTTGCAGTCCCATGCCGCTAAATACAAGGGCACCACAACCTGCTGCTAGGCCATCGAGCCCGTCGGTGAGGTTGGTGGCGTTGCTCTCGGCCAGAAACACAAACAGACCCAGGGGCCAGATCAGCCAGCCCAGGGGAAGTTCGAGGCCCATGGGTAGGGCGATGGTGGAGCTGATCCAACCCTGCCAACCGGCAACAGCCAGAAAGATTGCTGCTGCGCCTGCCTGGAGCATTAATTTGCCCCGTGGTGTGAGGCCGGTGTTGGTCTGGCGGGTGAGGCTGCGCCAGTCATCGATGCCGCCAATCAGCATGAAGGCGAGGGTGATGGCGGCGACGGCCAGTAAGCGTTCAGCATTGCCGTCTTGCACGCTCACCAGAGCACCGACGATGACGCCAATCGGCACCACCAGCAGACCGCCCATGGTGGGGGTGCCGGCTTTGCTCAAGTGAGCCTGGGGTCCGTCTTCCCGGATCACCTGGCCCATCTTCAGGGAACGCAGCTGAGGGATCCCCAGCCAGGCGCTCACAGCGGCCAACAGCGTGGTGATCAGCAACGGCAGGCTGAGCAGGCTGCCGTGCACCTGCTGGTCGTATGCAAATGCGGATGCAAAAACGACAAAGGCGAGCACTGCTGCCGGAAACCGACCGTCCATCACGCGGGACGGATCCTTGGGTTCAAGCACGGCGTTGCCTCTGGTCGCCGAGAGATTAGGGGAACCGCCGGTTCCCCACAGCACAACGGGGTCAGTCGACCGTCAGGTCGGAAAGGATCACTCCTCCCAGCCTTCTTCCTGTTCGTCGTCTTTGTTGTAATCCTCTTTTTCGCCCATCAGTGCTGACAGCTCCTCTTCTTCCACGGTGCTGACATCGCTGGAGGAGGATTCCTCGTCTTCCACCAGGCGGCCACTGGTTTCCAGCCAGCTCAGAAGATCGGGCTCCTCACGCAACGGCAGCACCGGTGCCGGCTCCTTGCGCCCATAGCGCGTCAGGGCGGGGTTGATGCTGTCAAGTGCGCTGCTCATCGCTGAGGACAAAGTCCAATAAGTCCAATCAAACATCATAGTGGACCGCATCAGCCTGATTCCCCTTGAGCGGTAAACCACTGGCCCTGCTGCTCGTTTGGGGATTGGCCCTGCTAATCAGCCTTGGTTTGCGTTTCTGGGGCCAGCACCATCCGGAGCCATTGTCGGTGGATGGCACCACTGTGGGCCTGTTGGTGTTTGGTCCCGCTCTGGTGCTGGTGGCCTGGTTGCTGATGGGTTGGACCGACGGGGAGAGAGAATCAGACGATTGTGAACAGGAGTCCCGTTGATGGGCCGTGCGAAGAAGGTCGTGCTCGCCTATTCCGGTGGAGTGGATACGAGTGTCTGCATTCCTTATCTGAAGCAGGAATGGGGCGTCGAGGAGGTGATTACCTTCGCTGCAGACCTCGGCCAGGGCGATGAGCTCGAGCCCATCCGTCTGAAGGCTCTGGAGGCTGGTGCGAGCCAGTCGCTGGTCGGCGATCTGATTGAGCCCTTCATTCAGGAGTTCGCGTTCCCTGCGATTCGGGCCAATGCTCTGTACGAAGGGCGTTATCCCCTGTCGACAGCCCTGGCTCGTCCCTTGATTGCCCGTCGATTGGTGGAGGTGGCCCGCGAGGTGGGTGCTGATGCCGTTGCCCATGGCTGCACTGGTAAGGGCAACGACCAGGTGCGTTTTGATGTGGCGATCGCGGCACTCGCCCCTGACCTCAAGGTGCTGACCCCAGCCCGGGAGTGGGGCATGAGCCGTGAGGAGACGATCGCTTACGGCGAGCGTTGTGGCATTCCCGCGCCGGTCAGCAAGAAATCTCCTTATTCCATCGATTTGAACCTGCTGGGCCGCAGCATCGAGGCCGGCCCCCTGGAAGATCCCATGGTGGCGCCGCCGGAAGAGGTGTTTGCCATGACCCGCTCGGTGGCTGACACTCCCGATGCTTCGGAAGAGATTGAAATCAGCTTCGAGGGCGGTAATCCCGTTGCCATCAATGGTCAGCGTCTAGACCCTGTTGCTCTGATCCGTGAGGCCAATCGTCTGGCGGGAACCCACGGCATTGGCCGTCTCGACATGATCGAGAACCGTGTGGTGGGGATCAAGAGCCGCGAGATTTACGAAACCCCAGGCCTGTTGCTGCTGATTCAGGCGCACCAGGAGCTGGAGAGCCTCACGCTTGCCGCTGATGTGCTGCGCAGTAAGCGTCAGTTGGAGATGCAATGGGCTGACCTGGTGTATCAGGGCCTCTGGTTCGGTCCGCTCAAGGACGCTCTCGACGGCTTCATGGACCGCACCCAGGTGCACGTCAACGGTGTTGTCCGTCTGCGTCTGCACAAGGGCACAGCCACCGTCATCGGTCGCGCATCAGCCGAGAGCAGCCTGTACGTGCCGGCCATGGCGTCCTATGGCAGCGAGGATCAGTTTGATCACCGTGCGGCTGAGGGCTTCATCTACGTCTGGGGATTGCCCACCCGTCTCTGGGCTGCAACCCACCGCGGCTGAATCAGGCGCTCTGCTGTTGTCCATCGTCGGGGGTGGCGCTGATGCGGCGCACCCCCGGCCATCCCCAGCGCAGGGCAGCCCGTCGCAGTGGTGCCCGATGGCCCTCATGGATCTCTTGAGCCTGCGCTAGCAGGCGATAACGCTCCAGCAGTGGTTCAAGTCGTTGCTGGAATTTGCGTTCAAACAGCTCGGGCAGTTCGGCGAGCAGGGCTTCGTAGTCGGCCACGGTGGCCTCCAGTTCCTGCACCTGCTCCCGCAGACGAATCAGTTCCGCCGCGTCGTCGTTGGGTTTGGTCCGGGCTGCTGCCTCAGTCATCTGAGCCCATTGCGGTGCCGGGGCCTGGTGATGATCATCAAAAAAGTCCATGGCCCAGACGGTATCGCCGGGCCATGGACTGAACAATCCCTCGACTGGAGGGATCAGGCAGAGGCGCCTGCAGGCTGCTCTTCCTGGGCAGGAGCTGCGGTGCCAGGCATCACGCGGGGCTCGGGCAGAGGACCGTCCTGCTTCACGGTCAGGTAGTGGATGACGTCTTCGCTGAGACGCATGGCCTTCTCCAGCACGGCCACCTGCTGGCCGTCGCCGTTGTGGCTCAGCTGCACGTAGATGCCTTCCTTATTCTTGTTGATCGCATAAGCCAGGCGACGCTTGCCGCGCATCTGGTTATCGAGCACTTCGGCACCAGCCTCAACGAGGATGTCGCGGTACTTGGTGAGATGGGACTCAACCTCCTCTTCCGGGATGTCCGGACGGAGGATGTACATGGTCTCGTAGTAAGGCGTCTGGGTCATGGAGATGGATCCGACGGGGACTCATGGCTCACCGAAGTGAGCGACGGATCAACAATCGTATCGCCTGAGGGGTTGACAGCTCAGTAGAGCTGCATGCGTACGGCTTGGCTCAGGCCGGGCAGATCCGGCTCGCGGCCCCGCAGGCACTCGATCAGGGCGAAGAGCACCACCGCTAGCACCCCCAGCAGCACCGTGCTGCCCAACGTGCGCATCACCAAGCCTCCAAGGCTCATGCTCAGCGGCGCATACAGGTAGCCGATCAGGATCACCACGATGTCCACCAGCAGCGCCTGGAGGGTGTTGAAGCGCAGGAAGTAAGGAACGTTGGGATTGCGCACCACCGCGAGGAACAGCACGAAAAACAGCAACAGCCCGCCCAGGGCAAGGGGGCCGAAACTGAAGCTGCGCTGCAGGATCGCCACGGGGACTGCGGGCAGAAGCAGCAGGCCCAGCGCCGGATATTGCGCCACCAGAGCCTGGCCGAAGGGCAGGGCATCGCTGAGCGGCAGCAGATACACCAACACCGCCAGCAGGCGCTGCCACACAGGGATGGGCATACAACAGAAGGAGCTGTCCTGACGCTAGGCGGCGAGTCGCTGGAGGGCGGCATCTCGCATGGCCGCAACCGGTACGTCGTCTTGGCCCGTCCACAGGCGAAGTGCAGCGGCACCCTGCTGCACCAGCATTTCCAGCCCGTCAAGGGTGCGGCAGCCCTGCGCTTCGGCCAGCTTCAGCAGTTGGGTCGGTCTTGGGGTGTAGATGATGTCGTACACCCAGGATCCGGGCTTCAGGCGGTTGACCAGGCTGTCGCTGAGGGGACTGGCCAACGCTGCGCTTGGGTCGGTGGGGGAGGCCATGCCCACGGGCGTGGTGTTCACCACCACATCGCACTGATCGAGGGCGTCCTGCAGCGCGGCGTCACTGCTCCAGAGCAATGGTTCCAGTTGGGGTGACCAGTTGCCGCAGGCTGCGATCACTTCATCCAAAACCGGTTGTCGGCGTCCGGCGATCTGAATCCGCGAGCAACCCAGTTCAGTCAGGCCAGCCACCACGGCGCGTGCGCTGCCTCCACAGCCCAACACGAGGGCGCTGCGTTGGCTCCAGTCCGGTTCCGCCTCCTTCAGCGGACGGTAGAAACCCTCCACGTCGGTGTTGGTGCCAAACCAGCCCCCATCGCTCTGGGGCACCAGCACGTTGACCGCCCCCAGCCGCTCCGCCAAAGGACTGAGCTCCCGGCACAGCCCGGCCACGCTCTGCTTGTGAGGGATGGTCACGTTGAGGCCCCGGCACTTCACGGCGTGCAGGCCTTGGATCACGGTGGCCAGTTGCTCTGCAGGCGTGGGAAGGGCCAGAAACACCCAGTCCAACCCCATGGCCTGGAGGGCAGCGTTGTGCATCGCCGGCGAGAGCGAGTGGTGCACCGGATCGCCAAGAAGGCCCACCAGCGCAGTGCTGGCGCCGATTGTTCCTGGGCGGGTCATGGCCTGTTGTCTGCTCGTGCCCCCCAGCCTGCCTGTCGAACTGTTCGGGAACCACACCTCGTGCTCGTGCCACTGCACTGGGGAAGATGCAGAGGTTCAAGACGACTTTTCGACGAGGAGGTGGGATCCCATGGGCAAGGTTGTAGGCATTGACCTCGGCACCACGAACAGCTGCGTTTCCGTGATGGAAGGTGGCAAGCCCACCGTGATCGCCAACGCAGAAGGATTCCGCACCACCCCCTCGGTGGTTGCTTACACCAAGAACCAGGATCAGCTGGTCGGTCAGATCGCCAAGCGTCAGGCGGTTATGAATCCCGACAACACTTTTTATTCCGTCAAGCGTTTCATCGGTCGCCGCGTCGATGAGGTGAACGAAGAGTCGAAGGAAGTGAGCTATGGCGTCGAGAAGGCCGGCGCCAACGTGAAGGTGAAGTGCCCGGTCCTCGAGAAGCAGTTCGCGCCCGAAGAAGTCAGCGCCCAGGTGCTGCGCAAGCTGGCTGAGGACGCCGGCAAATACCTCGGTGAGAGCATCACCCAGGCGGTGATCACTGTTCCCGCTTATTTCAACGACTCCCAGCGTCAGGCCACCAAGGACGCCGGCAAGATCGCCGGTCTGGAAGTGCTGCGCATCATCAACGAGCCCACCGCCGCGGCTCTGGCCTACGGCCTCGACAAGAAGAGCAACGAGCGCATCCTGGTTTTTGACCTGGGCGGCGGCACCTTCGACGTGTCCGTCCTGGAAGTGGGTGACGGCGTGTTCGAGGTGCTCTCGACCGCTGGTGACACCCACCTCGGTGGTGACGATTTCGACAAGGTGATCGTGGATCACCTGGCTGACACTTTCAAGTCGAACGAAGGAATCGATCTGCGTCAGGACAAGCAGGCCCTGCAGCGCCTCACCGAGGCGGCTGAAAAAGCCAAGGTTGAGCTCTCCAACGCCACCCAGAGTGAAATCAATCTGCCGTTCATCACGGCAACTCCTGAAGGTCCGAAGCACCTCGACCTCACCCTCACCCGCGCCAAGTTCGAAGAGCTGGCTTCCAAGCTGATCGACCGTTGCGCCACCCCTGTGGAGCAGGCGCTCAAGGACGCCAAGCTGTCCTCCTCCGAGCTCGACGAGATCGTGATGGTGGGTGGTTCCACCCGCATCCCCGCGGTGCTCGAGCTGGTGAAGCGCATCACCGGTAAAGATCCCAACCAGACCGTGAACCCCGATGAAGTGGTGGCCGTGGGTGCTGCCATTCAGGGCGGTGTGCTCGCCGGTGAGGTCAAGGACATCCTTCTGCTGGACGTCACTCCCCTCTCCCTGGGTGTGGAAACCCTCGGCGGTGTGATGACCAAGATGATCAACCGCAACACCACGGTTCCCACCAAGAAGTCGGAGACCTATTCCACCGCCGTGGATGGTCAGACCAACGTGGAAATCCACGTGCTCCAGGGCGAGCGCGAGATGGCATCCGACAACAAGTCGCTCGGAACCTTCCGTCTCGATGGCATTCCCCCTGCTCCCCGTGGCGTGCCCCAGATCGAAGTGACCTTCGACATCGACGCCAACGGCATCCTCAGCGTCACCGCCAAGGACAAGGGCAGCGGCAAGGAGCAGAGCATCTCGATCACCGGTGCTTCGACCCTCAGTGAGAACGAGGTGGAGAAGATGGTGAAGGATGCCGAAGCCAACGCCAGCGCTGACAAGGAGAAGCGCGAGCGGATCGACGTCAAGAACCAGGCTGAAACCCTCGTCTACCAGGCCGAGAAGCAGCTGGGTGAGTTGGGCGACAAGGTCGATGCCGACGCCAAGGCCAAGGTGGAAGACAAGCGCGTCAAGCTCAAGGAAGCCGTTGAGAAGGACGACTTCGAGGCGATGAAGGCCCAGTTGGAGGAACTCCAGCAGGAGCTTTATGCCCTGGGTGCGTCCGTCTATCAGCAGGCCGGTGCTGACGCTGCTGCCCCTGGTGCTGATGCTGGTGCCGCCGGTGGCAATGGTGCTGCAGGTGGCGCCGACGACGTGATCGACGCTGAATTCACTGAGTCGAAGTGATGCTTTCGGCCCCCCTAATCGGGAGCCGATGTTGTTTCGCCCCGTCTGCCTTGCAGGCGGGGTTTTTTGTTGGGATCCGTCTTGCTAGGAACTATCAAAAAAGGGGGGCTTCGGCCCCCCCTTTTGTTGTGCAGTCCCCCCCATGGTGGGGAGGGTCATGGATCAGTTGATCGAGTTGGCAGCCGCCTTGGCTTTGGTCACCACTTCTGGGGGAAGGGAGACATAGCCCAGCTCTGGGGCTTTCGACTGAGCTTCCTCGGACAGCATGTAGTCGAACGCCTTCTTCAGCAGAGGGGTCTTGTCGTCGTTGCCGGTTTTGTAGGCCAGCACCCAGGTGAAGGTGACGATCGGGTACCCACCCTTGGGATTGGGGTTGCCGCCGATCAGATCAGGACCGAGGTCAATGGATCCCAGGGCTTCACTGGCGGTGGCGTTGGTGGGCTTGACCTGGTCGCCAGAGGCGTTCTGCACGGCCGCGGCTTGCAGGTCACCCTTCACGTAGGCCAGTTCCACGTAGCCGATGCCGCCACCGATCTGGCTGAGCTGGGCTGCCACGCCTTCATTGCCCTTGGCACCCACGCCGGTGGGCCACTGCACGGATTTGTCGGCGCCGACATCCGTCTTCCAGGTCGGGCTGATGGCGGAGAGGTGCTTGGTGAAGTTGTAGGTGGTGCCGGAGCCGTCGGAACGGTGCACCACCTTGATGGCCTTGTCGCCGCAGCCCAGTTCGCTGTAGTTCTTGATCGTGCCCAGGAAGATGCCAGCCAGCTGATCCTGGGTGAGCTTGAGCTCACAACCGGGGTTGTTGTAGGCCACGGCGATGGCACCCGCGGTCATCGGGATCTGCACCACACCGCGGCTCACTTTGGCGATCGCCTCGGGCTTCATCGGCTTATCGGAAGCGCCGAAGTCAACGGTGCCGGCGGTGAATTGACGCACGCCTGCGCCGGAGCCCACGGATTGGTAGTTGACGTTGAGGCCCTGGGGTGCCAGATCCTGGAACCAGCGCTGATAGATCGCTGCAGGGAAGGAGGCGCCAGCCGCAGAAAGGCGACCTGTCGCTTTGTCGCCATCACCAGAGGAGCAGGAGACCAGGCTGACGGCGGCACCAAGGCCGGCGACTGCGGCGGCCGTACG
This sequence comes from Synechococcus sp. RS9916, assembly GCF_000153825.1. Taxonomy (NCBI): domain Bacteria; kingdom Bacillati; phylum Cyanobacteriota; class Cyanophyceae; order Synechococcales; family Synechococcaceae; genus Synechococcus; species Synechococcus sp. RS9916. The sequence goes on along the minus strand of NZ_DS022299.1, from coordinate 2,030,489 downwards.
CGTCAGAAAGGAGCGAGACATGTTTTCGAAAATCACATTCGAATGGCCTACATGTAGCCAGCAGAGTGCTGAATTCCGTAAAGACGCGCTTAAGGGTCGGTAAGCATTCGTTTCTGGTGGCCACTGGCGTCGATTTGTTCGCTCACCCACTCGGCGGTCGCCGGAGCCAGCAGCACGCCGTTGCGGTAGTGGCCCGTGGCCAGGATCAGCCCTGGTTCGAGCACCTCCAGGAGTGGGGCGGGTCGCCCGCTCGGCCGGGCCCTCAGACCATGCCAACGGCCCACGTCCTTGCAGTCCCCAAGCCAACGCGGTGCATCGCCTTCCAGGCTTCGCAATCGTTCTGCTGCTGCTGCATCGGGGTCAGTGCCTGGCTCCAGGGTGGCGCCGAGCCAGAGCTGATCGGCCCCGTGACGCACCAGATTCACGCCATGGCTGACTAGCACGGCCGGCCACTGGCTGCTCAGGTGCTCGGCATTCGCCAATTGCAGTTGCAGCACCTGACCCAGGACCGGCTCCATCGGGCGCGCATGGCCCAAAGGGGCCAGTAGGGCTTGGCTCGCCAGTGCGCTGCAGACCACCACCTGCTTGGCGGCCACTTGGTTGCCGTTGGCGAGCTGCAGCACCCACCCGCCTTGGCCGCGTTGGAGTTGCTCAACCCTGGTGGCCTCCAGGGTCACATTCAGTTGTTGCAGTTGCTGCCGAAGCGCCTGTTGCAGCAGCAGCGGATCGACCCTTCCATCCTTGGCTGAACGCAGCCCTCCATAGCGGCAACTGGGCCAGTCGGGATGTGCATCCTGCAGGGTGTCGGGCGGAAGGAATTCCAGGCCCAGAGCAGAGCGTTGTTCGGCCAAGTGGCGCTGAAGGCTGGCTTCCTGATCACTTGCGGCCAGCTGCACCAACCCGCTGTGCAGCTTCAGTGGCGTGCCTGGCGTGTGCAGAGCGTCAGCCCACTGGGGCCATAGCTCCATGCTGCGTCGCCGCAGCCGCCAACCTCTGCCGCTGGAGCGGCGGAACACATAGCTCATGAGGATTCCAAGCGACGCTGACGTGCCAGTCAGTGTTGTCTTGGGATGTCGCTCGGGCGTTTGGGCCAGTTCTGGATCCACCAGAACCACGGGGTGACCCTGGCGAGCCAGGGTCCAGGCGGTGCCGGCACCAATGGCGCCAGCACCGATGATCGCGATGGAGTCGCTCAGGGGGTCGTCGTCAGCTCAGGGCTTGCTCGGGAATCATCCGGGCGTAGTTGGCGAAGCCGGTGGCCACTTCCACATAGGCCTTCTGCAGGCGGGCACCGTCCTGGAGACGGGCTGCTTCGTCGAGGTCTGCCAGACCTTCCTTCAGGCTGGTGGCCAGCTTGTTGGCTTCGGCCCGGTCGCCGGGGAGCAGGCGCTGGTTGATGTAGAGCATGCCGCGACCCACTTCCTGCATGGGGCCGTGGATCAGGTTGCGGGTGAAGGTCCAGTCGCGGGCGTTCACCAACTTGGCCAGCTCAGGCAGGCGCTCTTGGGCAGCCTTGAATTCGGTGGCATTGCGGCGGATCACGGCCATCTCATCGGGAGTGATGGTCGGAGCGCTCTTCGCCGCATCGCCACAGGCCACAAGGCTGAGGCACAGGCAGGCGCAGAGACAGAAGGAGGCGAGGCGACGCAGGGCGCTCAGCATCACAAAGGAGAAAAGGAGATGGCGGGGATTTTACCCAGGTTCAATCCTGCCCAGCGCGATCGCGAGAATGGTTGTTCATGCGCCTTGGTTGTGAGTTCCCCTTCCGTGATCCTGCAGCTGATCTGCCCTGATCGACCTGGTCTGGTAAGTGAGCTGGCGCGATGGGTGGCAGCCAACGGCGGCAACATTCGCCATGCCGATCACCACACCGATGCGGGTGCGGGCTTGTTCCTCAGTCGCCTGGAGTGGGAGCAACAGGGCTTCGGGCTGCCGCGTCAGGCCATCGCTCCGGCTGTGCGTTCCCTAGCTGAGCGTCTTGACGGTGAGGTGCAACTGCACTTCTCCGATGCGTTGCCGCGGGTGGCGATCTTCGCCAGCAAGCAGAGCCACTGTCTGCTCGATTTGCTGTGGCGGGCCCGCAGTGGTGAGTTGCCCATGCAGGTCCCGCTGGTGGTGGCGAATCACCCCGACCTTGAGCCGCTGTGTAAGGAGTTCGGTGTCGCCTTTGTTTGCGTGCCGGTGACGGCCGCCACCAAGCCGGAGGCTGAGGCCCAGATGCTGGGATTGCTCGAGGAGCACGACATTGAACTGGCGGTCTTGGCCAAATACATGCAGGTGCTCAGCGCTGATTTCCTGGAGCGCTTCCCCACGGTGATCAACATTCACCACTCCTTTTTGCCTGCTTTCAAGGGGGCCCAGCCGTATCACCGCGCTTGGGAGCGTGGGGTGAAGCTGATCGGTGCCACGGCCCACTACGTCACCGAAGATTTGGATGATGGCCCGATCATTGAGCAGACCACGGTGCATGTCAGCCACCGCGATGAGGTGGAGGATCTGATCCGTAAGGGTCGCGACACGGAGCGTCTCGCCTTGGCTCGGGCGGTGCGTCTGCACCTCTGCCGTCAGGTGATGGTCTATCGCGGCCGCACGGCGGTGTTTGCATGACGGCACGTCTGTGCGCATGGCTCAGGAGCGGCTGTCCGGCGGTCGCTTCCCCCTGGGGTTGGTGCCTGTTTCAGCTCGGCCTGCTGTTGCTTCCCTCGACGGTGTTGCTGGCCAGCCTGCTGTTCGTGCCGGCCTTGGTGCTGGGCAGTCTCCGTCGTGAAGGGCCCTACTGGTGTGATCGCTGGAACTGGCCGCTGCTGGCGGCTGGCGGGTTGATGCTGCTCAGTTGTTTCAGCGCCGTGCGCGCCGATCTCGCCTGGGCTGGTCTGGCCAATTGGCTGCCCTTCTTCTGGGGGTTCTGGGGGTTCCAGCCCTACGTGGCGGAGGCCGGGGCGCGTCGCCGTGCGGCGCTCTGGTTGGTGGCGGGCACGGTGCCCGTGGTGGTGACCGGCCTGGGTCAGTTGTGGTTGGGTTGGCAGGGGCCCTGGCAGGCCCTGGGGGGCCTGGTGATCTGGTTCATGGCTCCTGGAGGGGAGCCGCAGGGCAGGCTGTCGGGTCTGTTCGATTACGCCAACATTGCCGCGGCCTGGTTGGCGCTGGTGTGGCCATTGATGCTGGCGGCCCTGGTGCAGCCCGGACTCGATCGCCGTTATCGGGGTGTGGTGTTGATGCTGGCTGCCGCTTTGGTGACGGCTCTCGTGCTCACTGACTCCCGCAATGGCTGGGGCGCGTTGGTGCTGGCGGTGCCCCTGGTGCTTGGGCCGGTGAGCTGGCCCTGGTTGCTGCCGCTGCTGGTCCTTGCGTTGATTCCTGTTCTGTTGGCGGTGTTGCCCGGTGTTCCCGCGTTGCTTCAGGACCCTGCTCGGGGGTTGGTGCCCGAGTCGGTGTGGTCACGCCTCAGCGACAGTCGCTATGCGGGGGAGCGTGCCCTGGCCTCCACCCGTCTCAGTCAGTGGGGCGTGGCTCTGCAGTTGATCGCTGAACGTCCCTGGCTGGGGTGGGGTGCTGCGGCTTTTTCCGTGCTCTACCCCTTACGCACGGGCAAATGGCATGGTCATTCCCACAACTTGCCGTTGGAGCTGGCGGTCAGCCATGGGGTGCCGGCGACGGTTGCGCTGGTGGGCCTGGTGCTGGGGTTGTTGATCGTGGCGTTGCGCTGCAGCCGCGTCGGTTTGTTTGATCGCGCCTGGTGGGCTGCGGTGCTGGTGTTGGTGGTGCTCCATGGCACCGACATGCCGTTCTTTGACAGCCGCCTGAACATTGCCGGTTGGATCCTGCTGGCCGGGCTGCGCAGTCGGATTCGGGAGACAGAAACGGCAGCGGTCAGCCCAAGCTGAGGGCCTGTTGGCGGTGCTCCTGAAGTTTCTCCTGACTCAAAGGACCATCAAGATGGCCCCAGGGCAACACCGCGTCAGAGGCCCATTCGTCGTGCACCACGCTGTCCCAACTGGGGGGCAGCGGTAAGACAACGCCTGCGCTGCGGGCTTCAGGCAGTTCACCGGCCAGGGCGGCTCGGTAGGCCTTCTTCCAGCCACCCAGGCTTTCCTGGGAGCCGCGCACCGCTGCGATCACGGGGGCCAGGCGCCGGTCGCTGCGGGAGAGCAGGGCCTGGATCACGCTCCAGCCATAGCTTTCCGGGCGCAGATCAATGCCTTTCGGTTTGAGCCGTTTGGCCAGTAGCTTCAAGCGTTTTTCCGCTTCGGGGCGTACCCCTTGCCATTGGAAGGGGGTGTGCGCTTTGGGCACGAATGTGCTCACCCCAAGGGTGAAGCGCAGCCCAGGGGTGCCTTTCTTCAGGCTCAGCAGCAGCGCTGCGGTGCTTTCCACATCGTCGTTGTCTTCACAGGGGAGTCCCACCATTCCGTAGAGCTTCAGGGCCTTCAGTCCGCCTTGCTTGGCATGGCGGGCCGCGGCTTCGATTTCTTCACCGCTGAGTTTCTTGTTCACCACGCGGCGCATGCGCTCGCTGCCGCTCTCGATCGCGATCGTGAGCGATTTGCTGCCTCGCCCTGCCAGCACCGTCGCCAGCTCCGGGGTGACCGTTGCGGCCCGCACGGAACTGACGCTGACGCGCAGGTCGTCAAAGCGGTCGTGGGCCAGCCACTGGAGCAGATCGCTGAACTGGGGGTGCTGGGTGACGGACGCCCCCAGCAGGCCCAGGCGTTTGGTGGCGTTCAGTCCCTTTTCCACTGCTGGGATCAGCCCGTCATCGAGCGACGGGGTGCGGAATGGCAGGGTCAGATAGCTGGCCAAGCAGAAGCGGCACAGTTCTGGGCAGCTGCGCACCACCTCCACCATGTGGATGTCGGGCCAGGCCGCTTCCGGGGTGATCACCGTGGAGTGGCTGAGGCTGTTGCCGCGCCACGTCTGTTTCGCCACCCGTTCTGGAAGGCTTGCATCCACTGGTGTCACCCCCAGCAGGGTGCCGTCCGCTGCGTAGCGGGGCGCATGCAGCTCGGGCACGTAGATCCCAGGCACGCGGGCCAGATGCTGCAGTTGTTCGGCCCGGGGCTGCCCCTTCACGCTCTGGAGGGCATCGATGAAGGCCGGCAGCAGGTCTTCGCCGTCGCCCAGCAGCACGACATCGAAAAACGGTGCAAGGGGCTCGGGATTGGCGGTGAGCACTGGTCCACCACCAAACACGATCGGATGGTCGTCGGTGCGCGCGTGGCTCCAGATCGGGATTCGCTGCTGCTCCAGCAGATCGAGCAGGACCGGTCCGTCGAGTTCCCAGCTCAGGGACAGTCCAAATAGGTCGCAGTGCCGGTGCGGGGGATCCCCCTGGTCGGTGAACAACCGGCGCACGTCGACGTCAGACCGCATCGCCAGCGTCGACCAGACGATCTGATAACCAAGGCTGGTGATGCCCACGGTGTACGTGCTGGGGAAGGCCAGCACCGTGCGCAGGGCTCCGGGCTCCGGTGTCACCGGATCAAATAGCAGGGTTTCCTGGTTCAGGAGCCGTCTCCCGGTGGTGAGGGTTTGGGAGGTGGTGGAGGGGTGAAGGCCCGGCGGCGCACCGATCCCATCCAGCCGTGGTGGATGCCTCCGCGGCGTTCCCGCTTCGCTTCCAGCTTGTCTTCGTCGGCCAGTTCCATGCCCAGCTGGCGCTCATAGATCGAGCGTTCGTCGAACAGGCGGGCCATCAGGAAGCTGGCCAGACAGGCCACCAGGATCGGCTTGAGGATCAGCAGATCCTTGGTGAGGGCGAAGGCCAGGAACATGGCCGTGATCGGCGTGCGCGAACAGCTGGCCACAAAGGCCCCCATGCCGGCGAACACGTAGGTGCTGGGCACATGGCCTGTGAGCGCTTCCACCCAGATGCCGCAGGCCAGACCGATGGCTCCCCCCAGGGTGAGCATGGGGAAAAACAGGCCGCCCGGGGCACCGGAGGCCGCCGCCAGACCGGTGCTGAAGAAGAGCACCACAAATGTTCCCAGCGCCATGGGAATGTCGGCCTTGCCGTCGGCGATCAGGTCTTTGAGGCCGTCGATGTTGTGGAACGCGTCGGGCAGAAACGCATACACGCCTCCGAGCACGCCTCCGCTGAGCACCATGCGCAGCACAAGGCGATCGCCGAACCAGGCATCTCCTTTGCGTTGCATCGCCAGCACATAACGGCAATAGAACTCGGCCAGAACCCCCACCACCATCCCCAGGCCGATCAGGTAACCCAGGTCGATGGGCAGGAAGTTCACCAGGGGGGTGTATTGCCGTTCCAGTTGAAATCCTTGGGTGGCATCCAGGCCTCCGGTGGCTGGGCTGATGCCCACCAGGCCGAGCACATCCGCCCAGGCATCCGCCCAGAAGGTGGTGACGATGACCAGGAGCAGCACCACGGGCCTGGCGGAGTGCAGCAGCTCCTCGACGGCATAGATGAAGCCTCCGATCGGTGCGCTGAAGACTGCGGCGATGCCGGCACCACCGCCGGCGGCGACGATCACCCTTCGGAAGGCCACGGGGGCTTTGAGCCAGCGGGCCATCTGCCAGGCCACCGATCCGCCCATCTGCACCGCCGGGCCCTCAGGACCCAGGGGGAAGCCACTACCGATGGCCACAATGCCGGCCACCAGTTTCACCAGGCCCACCTGCAGGCCCATGGGGACGGCCCGGTGTTTCAGGAAGCCCATGATGTGGGTGATGCCGGAGCCCCCTGCGGCGGGCGCCAGGCGTGACACCAAAAGCGCCGAGATCAGCCCCCCGCCGGCCCCCAGGCTGGGGAGCACAATCCAGGCGGGAAAGTCGGCCAGCAGCTCAAGTCGCCAGCCTCCGAGCAGTTTGAGTCCGGCCTTGAACAGCACGCCAGTGAGCGCAGCGCCCAGGCCCGTGAGCATGAGCGCCAGCACCACCACCCACCAGCGCCGCTCCAGCAGGCGCCGGATGCTGCGGCTGGAGCCGAGTTGGTGGCGGCGTTGTTTGACTTCGTTAGGAACAATCATCGGGCTGGCGTTGGGGATCAGGCCCCAGCCAGCACTTGTGCTTCGTCGTCGGCGCTCACCACCCGACCCTGATCCTCGAAGCCAGCGATCTGGTCGAAGTTCAGGTAGCGGTAGAGCTCAGCGGAGAGCGGATCAATCTTTGCGGCCGCGATGCTGCGGTACTCCTCAGCGGTGGGAATGCGTCCGAGCTGGGCGCAGACGGCCGCCAGTTCGGCGCTGCCCAGATACACCTGGGCCCCTTTGCCCAGCCGGTTGTTGAAGTTGCGGGTGCTGGTGGAGAACACGGTGGTGTTGTCCTCCACGCGGGCCTGGTTGCCCATGCACAGGGAGCAGCCGGGCATTTCCATGCGCGAGCCAGCGGCTTCGAAGGTGGCGTAGTAGCCCTCGGCTTTGAGGGTTTCCTCGTCCATGCGGGTGGGCGGGCACACCCAGAGGCGCGCCGTGTTTTGGCCGGCGCCCTCCAGCACCTTGGCCGCGGCGCGGTAATGGCCGATGTTGGTCATGCAGGAGCCGATGAACACCTCCTGCACCGGATCGCCGGCCACTTCGCTCAGCAGCTTGACGTTGTCGGGATCGTTGGGGCAGGCCACAACGGGCTCGGTGAGCTCGTCGAGGTTGATCTCCAGCACTTCGGCGTATTCCGCATTGGCGTCGGCGCTGAGCAGCTGCGGGTTGGCCAGCCACTCCTCCATGGCCTTGATGCGGCGCGCCAGGGTGCGGGCATCGCTGTAGCCGCGAGCGATCATGTTCTTGAGCAGCGCTACGTTGCTGCGCAGGTATTCGCTCACCGTGTCTTCGGAGAGCTTGATGGTGCAGCCGGCACAGGAGCGTTCCGCGCTGGCATCGGTGAGTTCAAAGGCCTGTTCCAGCTTCAGATCAGGGAGACCTTCGATCTCCATGATCCGGCCATTGAAGAGGTTTTTCTTGTTGGCCTTCTCCACGGTGAGCAGGCCCTTCTGAATCGCCACCCAGGGGATGGCGTTCACCACATCGCGCAGGGTGACGCCGGGCTGCAGGGATCCGCTGAAGCGCACCAGCACCGACTCGGGCATGTCGAGGGGCATGGCGCCGATGGCGGCAGCGAAGGCCACCAGTCCGGAGCCGGCCGGGAAGGAGATGCCGAGGGGGAAGCGGGTGTGGCTGTCACCGCCGGTGCCCACGGTGTCGGGCAGCAGCATGCGGTTCAGCCAGCTGTGGATGATGCCGTCGCCAGGGCGCAGGGCCACACCACCCCGTTGGGCGAAGAAATCGGGCAGATCCTTCTGGGTCTGCAGGTCCACCGGCTTGGGATAGGCGGCGGTGTGGCAGAAGCTCTGCATCACCAGGTCAGAAGAGAAGCCCAGGCAGGCCAATTCCTTCATCTCATCCCGGGTCATGGGCCCGGTGGTGTCCTGGGACCCCACGGTGGTCATCAGCGGCTCGCAGCTGGTGCCGGGGCGCACGCCGGGAAGGCCGCAGGCCTTGCCCACCATTTTCTGGGCCAGGGTGAAGCCTTTGCCGGTGTCTGCCGGTGCGGACGGACGGATGAACAGATCAGAGGCGGGCAGTCCCAGCTGGTTGCGCACTTTGTCGGTGAGGGCGCGGCCGATCATCAGGGGGATGCGGCCACCAGCGCGCACCTCATCGCTGATGGTGCTGGGCTTGAGGGAGAAGCGAGCAATCACCTCCCCGGCGTTGGCTTCGCCGGCGGCGCGTTCGATCGTGCCGGCATGGGGACGGATCGTGATCACATCGCCGGTATTGAGCACGGTGACGTCGCATTCGATCGGCAGGGCGCCGGAGTCTTCCGCTGTGTTGAAGAAGATCGGGGCGATCTTGCCGCCCAAAATCACGCCGCCGCCGCGTTTGTTGGGCACGTGGGGGATGTCGTTGCCGGTGTGCCAGAGCACGGAGTTGATGGCGCTCTTGCGGGAGCTGCCGGTGCCGACCACGTCACCCACGTAGGCCACGGGGTGACCTTTTTCCTTGAGGGTCGCGATGGTCTTCAGGCCCTCTGGATCGCGGGTTTCCAGCATCGCCAGGGCATGGAGGGGAATGTCCGGACGGGTGGTGGCGTGGGTGGCTGGGGAGAGGTCATCGGTGTTGGTTTCGCCTTCCACCTTGAAGACGGTGACGGTGATCTCTTCGGCCAGGGCCGGCTTGGAGGTGAACCATTCACCCGCGGCCCAGCTGTCGACCACCTGCTTGGCGAAGCGGTTGCTGGCGGCCAGCGCCATCACTTCGTTGTAAGCGTCGTAAACCAGCAGGGTGCGGCTCAGACCATCCGCAGCGCAGCCAGCCAGTGCTTCATCGCTGTGCTGCAGCAGCTCAATCAGAGCGGCGACGTTGTAGCCCCCCACCATGGTGCCGAGCAGACGGACGGCCTCCATCGGAGAGACCAGGGGGCTGGTGGCCGTGCCCTGGGCCACAGCGCTGAGCCAGGTGGCTTTGACATAGGCGGCTTCATCCACCCCAGGTGGGATCCGTTCACTCAGCAGATGCAGCAGTTCCTGTTCATCACCTGCGGGTGGGTTCTGCAACAGCTCGGTGAGTGCCTGGGTCTGCTCAGCGTTGAGCGGCAGGGCAGGGATTCCCTGGGCGGTCCGTTCGGCGGCGCTTGCGCGGTAGGCACTCAGCATCGGAAGTCGGTCCTCTAGCGGTGGGCTTTGCCTCCATTCTTCTTGTTGACGGGTCAGCATCCGGTGATGAATGCATCCGTCGGCTTACGTAACCTGGATTTTTCTCGGCCAGGGGTATGACCACCACTTCCGATCTCCATGTGGTGGAGACCCGTCCCCTGCTCGCTCCCGCTCTGTTGCATGCGGATCTGCCGATTGACCCTGGAGCGGCGGATACGGTGGCCGGCGCCCGCCGCCGGATTCAATCCATCCTCAGCGGTGAAGATCGCCGCATGCTGGTGATCGTCGGTCCTTGTTCCGTGCACGACGTGGAGGCGGCACGGGAGTACGCCCGTCGTCTGGCACCGCTGCGCGAACGCCACATCAACGAGCTGGAAGTGGTGATGCGGGTCTATTTCGAGAAGCCCCGCACCACGGTGGGCTGGAAGGGTCTGATCAATGACCCCCACCTCGATGGCTCTTACGACATCAATACCGGGCTGCGTCTGTCCCGTTCATTGCTGCTGGATCTGGCCCGCGATGGCATGCCCACCGCCACGGAGCTGCTCGACCCAGTGGTTCCCCAATACATCGCCGACTTGATCAGCTGGACCGCCATCGGCGCCCGCACCACGGAAAGCCAGACCCACCGGGAGATGGCATCTGGGCTTTCGATGCCGATCGGCTACAAGAACAGCACCGATGGCAGCGCCACCATCGCCATCAATGCGATGCAGGCGGCCTCCAAGCCCCACCATTTCCTGGGCATCAACCACAGCGGTCAGGCCTCGATCGTGAGCACCACCGGCAATCCCCATGGCCATCTGGTGCTGCGTGGTGGCAATCGCGGCACCAATTTCCATCTGGAGGCGGTGGAATCTGCGGCAGCCGAGCTGGCGAATGCCGGTCTGGTGGATCGCTTGATGGTGGATTGCAGCCATGGCAATTCCAACAAGGACTATCGCCGCCAGGGCGAAGTGCTGCAGGCGGTCGCTGAGCAAGTGCAGCAGGGCTCCACCCATTTAATGGGCGTGATGCTGGAGAGCCATCTGGTGGAAGGCAACCAGAAGCTCAATGCTGATCGTGCGGCGATGACCTACGGCCAGAGCGTGACCGACGCTTGCATCAGCCTCGACACCACGGCTGGGCTGCTGGAGCAGCTGGCTTCTGCGGTTGCCGCTGCGCCTGTGGCTGTCTGATTTGGCACTCGCAAGGCGTGAGTGCCAGCTTTGTTATCAGTCAGTTTTGAAATGTAAGCGATTTCGTTAATACGTTTGCCTTGAACTTCGCTGGCTTATTTGATCACTACATTGTGGAGATCAAGCGCGGAGGCTCGGCCGTTGGTGTTTCTCCATTTTTTTGGCTTCGGCGACAGCCTGCGTCTGTTTGAGCTTGAGCAGCAGACCGGTCTATGGGTGAGGGGTTTCCGTCCGCTTCAACTCGATGGCCTGTTGCAGTGGTCCCAACGCGTGGCCGGTCAGCAGCACTGGGACGGTGATGCGCTTCAGCACCAGGTGATGCGTCTCTGGGTGGAGCGCTCTGATCAAATCAGTCGTTGGCAGGCAGGCTTACGCCAGCTGCCCGATGACCAGGTGTTGGTGGCGGGCCTTGGCAGTCAGGGCGACTGGTCCCGTCACTGGGAACGGATGCTGCGAGTCTGATGGCGACGCTGCCGGGCCCATGGTTCAGGTGCTGAACCATGGCCAGCTGAGGCCAACTGTCAACGGCACGGTGAGGTTGTCGATGCCCCATGGGCTGAGTTGTTCCAGGCCTGTTGCCAACAGGCTGATGGCCAGAAGGCCGGCAAGGCCGGGGCTTTCTGGTGCGACCCAGGCCAGCATGGCGAGCACGGTGAGGCTCACGGCGGCCATGGTGAGGGTGCCGGCGACTGATTTCGTCTGGCCCCAGATCTGCCAGTGGGGGGTGTGGGTGGCTCTTCCGATCAAGCCGGCCAGTCCGTCGCCGGCGGCCATCACCAGCACTCCCGCGCAGGCGGCCTGGGGTTGGTGGGGCCAGAACAGCAACAACAGGGTCGTGATGGCCAGGCCATAGGCGACTGTGCCGTAGCTATTGCGATCCACATCCTCGACGGCCGGAAGCCAACGCCAACGGTGATTGATCAGCGCCACCACCGTGATGGCTGTGGCGATCGGCACCGCCAAGGCTGCAGGGATCTGCAGCCACCAGGCCAGAGGCAGCACGGGGCCGGTTCCGATGTGAACAAGTTTTCGACTCAGCTCTTTCTGCCCAGGCCAGCGCCGGCGAGCGACCACGGCAAGCAGTAGGACCAGGCCCATCCAGAGCCCGATCACAACAACACCGACCAGGGGGCTCAAAGCAGCAGTGAAAGCAACGTTGGCCTGAAGGATGTCAGGCCGCCTGTTGATGGGTGGTCATCATCCGCAGCTTGAGAATGGCTTTGGCTTCCAACTGCCGCACGCGCTCCCGGGAGACGTTGATCTGCCGGCCGATTTCGGCCAGGGTCAGCGGCTCTTCGCCGTCGAGCCCAAATCGCAACTTGAGGATTTTCTGTTCCCTTTCGTTCAGCTGGGAGAGCCAGCCCCCCAGATGCTCCTTCTGGATGGAACGATCCATCCCTTCCATCGAATCTTCGCCGTTGGGGTCGGGAATCAATTCGCCAAGGGTGCTGCGGTCTTCTTCCCCGCGGGCATGGGCGTCCAAGGAGGCGCAGGGAGCGCTCTGGGAGATCAGGTCTTCCAGGTCACGGGGTTCGATCCCCATGGCGTGGGCCAGTTCCAGTCGATTGGGTTGGCGACCGAAGCGGTGCGACAACTCTCGGGAGATGCGGCGCATCTTGGAGAGTTTTTCGCTGATGTGGATCGGCAGGCGGATGGTTCGGGCGCTGTTGTCGATCGCCCGCGTCATGCCCTGGCGGATCCACCAGTAGGCGTAGGTTGAAAACTTGTACCCCATGGCTGGGTCAAATTTGTCGACGGCCCGCTCCAGCCCGATCGCTCCCTCTTGCACCAGATCCAGCAGCTCCAGGCCCTGGTTCTGATACTTCTTGGCCACGCTCACCACCAGGCGGAGGTTCGCTGCCATCATCCGATCGCGGGCCCGTTTGCCCATGCGGATTTTGTGGCGTTCCCGGGGAGTGCGCTCGTCTTCAGGCGTTTCCAACAGCTGTTTCATCGCTTGCACATGGTGGGCAAGCTCGATTTCCTCAGCTGGTGTGAGGAGTGGGATTCTGCCGATACTGCTCAGGTAATAGCCGATCGAATCGGTGGAGAGGCGGCCTCCCTGCTTGATCTGTCGCGCAGCTTGCGCTGCACGAGCCGATTGATCTGCGTTGCGAACACGTTTGGTGTTCGGCAACACAGGTTCCGACGGAGAGGTGGCTTTTGCACCTTCCGTGGATTCCAGAGGGATCCCCATCACCCTGGCCTCCTGAGATTTGATTTGCGCGAAACTTAGCACCGCGGCGGCAAGACGGAGGGTTCAAATATGAAATCTTCCCGTATAAAGATCGACCGAATCCTGCGTTGCTTTCTTTTACAGAATATTGCCCACTTTTTGCAAGTTTTTTGTTTCTTTAAGGCAGAATCGAGTGTCGGTGTGTAGTCCTGGTAACACTATGGTTTGCGGCTTGCCGTTTTTGGGGCTTTGGCGGCCGGGAGCCCCTGCCTCCAGTGCTTGCCCAGGCTTGTCTGAACGTGTTCACCACTGCGCAGGGGCTTGCGCTGGGTGAAGCTGCCATCACTGAGCATTTCCCAAGTGCCTTGATCGTCGTGGAGATAGCGATCGAGTAGGCGTTCGAGATGCTCGCGGAGTTCCGGTTCTTCCACGGGAGCGACGGCCTCCACGCGGCGATCAAGATTGCGGGGCATCCAGTCGGCACTGCCGATGTAAATCTCTGGGTCACCGTTATTGCCAAACCAGAAGATGCGGGAATGCTCCAGATAGCGGCCGATGATGCTCACCACCGTGATCGTTTCGCTGATGCCTTCCCGACCTGGGTAGAGGCAGCACATGCCGCGGATGATCAATTCGATCACCACCCCCGCCTGGGAGGCTTCGTAAAGCAGAGCAACGATGGCTGGATCCACCAGCGAGTTCATCTTGGCGCGGATGTGGCCGCCAAGTCCTTGCTTGGCGTGTCTGATTTCACGGCGGATTAGCCCCTCCATGCCTTTGCGCAAGGTGACCGGAGCCACCAGCAATTTGCGGAAGCTCTGCTGCTTTGAGAAGCCGGTGAGGTAATTGAAAAGTTCCACCAGGTCTTGCCCCAGTTCAGGCCGAGCCGAGAGCAGGCCGACGTCTGTGTAGAGCTTGGAGGTTTTTGAGTTGTAGTTGCCCGTGCCGATGTGCACGTAACTGCGCAGGCGCTGTTTCTCGCGCCGCACCACCAGAACGATCTTCGTGTGGGTCTTGAGGCCGATCACGCCGTACACCACATGCACGCCAGAACTCTCCAGGTGTTTGGCCCACTGGATGTTGTTGTCTTCATCGAAGCGGGCCTTGAGCTCCACAAGAGCCATCACCTGCTTGCCGTTTTCAGCCGCGCGAATCAGAGCGGCGATGATCGATGAATCCTTTGATGTGCGGTAAAGCGTCATCTTGATTCCCATCACATCGGGATCGTCTGCCGCCTGGTTGATGAATTCCTCCACCGACGTGGAGAACAGGTCGTAGGGGTGGTGCAGCAGCACATCCCGGCGTCGGATCACCGAGAAGATGCTCTGAAATTCCTCTTCTTTAATGGAGCCATCTTCGAGCAAGCCACGTTGGGTGCGCACCAGGCTGCTGTGGGTGTGGCCGCTGAGCTGTTCATCTTTGAGGCCATCGAGCGGTAGAGCGAGCAGGCTGAACAGATCGTCGAGTCCGAGAGGTCCATCGATTCGGTAGAGGTCGTCTTCGCTGACCGACATGCCTTCCATCAGCATCTCGAGCACGTCGTCGGGCATTTCATTGGCCACCTCAAGGCGCACCACTTCGCCGCCCATGCGCCGTTTGTGCAGGCCCTGCTCGATGGCGATCATCAGATCGTCGGCTTCCAGGTCCCGCAGCTCGAGATCGGCGTCTCGGGTCACGCGGAAGAAGTAGTGCCCTTCCACGGTCATGCCGGGAAACAGCAGGCCGATGTTGAATGCGACGACCTGCTCCAGGGGTACGGCGGTGTGCAGGGGCTCCTGCTCCGCATCGCTCAGATCCGTGGGAATCGCCACGAAGCGGGGCAACATCTTTTGCGGCACCTTCACCCGGGCCAATTGGCGTTGGCCACTGTCGGGGTCGACCACCAGGGCCGCCACGTTGAGGCTGAGGTTGCTGACAAACGGAAAGGGGTGGGCTGGGTCCACCGCGAGGGGGGTCAGCACCGGGAAGATCGCTGTCTGGAAGAAGTTATCGATCCAGAGGCGTTGCTGTTCGTTGAGCTGGGGGTAATCCAGCAGTTGAACGCTGTGCTTGCGCAGCTCTGTTTTGAGGTAGCTGCGGTAGTGCGTCTGTTGCTCTTCCAGCAACGGGATCAAGGTGCTGCGGATTGCTGTGAGTTGCTGCTGGGGGGTGCGGCCGTCAGCACTGGCCTTGCTGAGACCCGCTTCCACCTGAGACTTCAGTGATGCCACCCGCACCATGAAAAATTCATCGAGGTTGTTGCTGAAGATGGCGCTGAACTTGGCCTGCTCCAGCAGTGGGGTGCGCTGGTCGAGGGCCTGGCTGAGCACCCTCTTGTTGAAGGCAATCCAGCTCAGTTCCCGGTTGATGTAGAGATCAGGGGGCAGGGAACGGGCTGCCATCAGGGTGGGGTGGGGGTAATGCCTCTGTCGGCAACGTAGCAATCACATCACAGCGCTTCAGTGTTCTGGATTGCCGGCTCAGGCCTGCTGCGTCTGGGGGCGTTTGGGCAGGCTGCCCGCCACCAGAACAGCAACACCGATCAGCATTACGACGGCAAACCAGAAGGGGCTGGTGGGGCCGATGCGGTCGTAGCTGAAGCCGGCGGCTGAAGCCCCGAGGAACGTGCCCAGGCTCTGCAGACCCTGCAGGCCACCGAGGGCTGATCCTTGGCCATCATTTCCGAGTCGCCGGGAGACCAAGGCCCGCAGACAGGGGGTCACAAGACCCGTGCCAAGGGCCAGCAAGGCGACGGCGGTATACACCACCGGCACTGAATTGGCGGGGGTGGCGAGAGGCACCAGCAGGCAGCCGGTGGTGAGCAGCCCCAGGCCGGTGAGGGTGAGCCGCAGCTCACCGAAGCGTTTCACCAGTGGACCGATCAGGCCTCCCTGCACCACCATCGCGATCACGCCCACGAGGGCAAAGGCAGCTCCTGCCATCCCTTCAGTCCAGCGGAAGTTGTTGCGCAGATACAGCACCAGCACGGTGGTGAACCCGTTGAAGGTCATGAAAAAGCCGAAGAAAGCGATCGTGAGTCGCCTCACCTCCGGTTTGGAAAACACGCGGGCGAGCAGGGTGACAGGGTTCAGCTCCCGTTTGCGCGGTAACTGCCGGCGGGCCGCAGGCGGATGGGTTTCGGGCAGCAACCCCAGCACCACCATCAGATTGGTGAGGGCGAATGCGGTGGCGGCCCATGCCGGCAGGATGCGATTGACGTCGCCCAGTAGACCCCCCAGGCCAGGGCCGAGGGCGAAGCCCAGACCAAACGCCACGCCGATCAACCCGAAAGCCTTGGCACGGTTCTCCGGTGTGGTCACGTCGGCCAGAACGGCGGTGGCCGTGGCAGCGGTGCCACCGCTGGCACCGTCGATGATCCGGGCCAGGAACAGCATCGCCAGAGGGAGGCCGGCGGCGGCGGCACTGGGCCAGAGTTGCTGCCAAGGCAAGGTCAGCGTGGTCGCAAACAGGCCCATGCCCAGCACTGAGCCCAGCACGCAGATGCTGATCACCGGTTTGCGCCCGAAGCGGTCGCTCAGGGCGCCAATCAACGGAGCGACGGCGAATTGCGATAAGGCATAGGTGCCTGAGAGCAGTCCAACGGTGCTGCCGCTGCTGCTGAAGTCCTCCAGCAGGAAGGGAAGCAGCGGCAGAAAAATGCTTTCGCTCAGCCGGTCATTGAGGAGCGTGAGAAAGGCGCTCAGCAGAGTGGGGAACTTGTACCGTCTCACGGGAGATCGGGCTGGGGGAGGCCGAGAAGGTCCGTCACCCTCCCACAGAGGTCCGCCATGCGATCAGCTCGCTGAGCATGGCGGCAGCCCGACCGTCTTGCATGAAGGTCTCTGCGCTGTCCAATCCGGCTTCCAGCGTGGGTGCCTGGCCGGCCATCCAGAGATAGGCGCCGGCATTCCAACGCAGCGATGGCGCCAATGGACCTTGGTTCTGCAGTGCGTCGTGCGCTTGTTGTTGCCAGCTGTCGAGGTCGTTCCACTCCTGATCCGGCCCGAAGCAGCCGTGGTCGCGGGGATGAAGGATCAGACGCTCAGCGGGGCGTCCTGCGCTGATGCGGGCAGTGATGCAAGCCCGGCTGATGGGGAGATCGGTTCCGCCTTCCTGGCCTTTCACGGTGATGACCTCGTGTTCCCCAGCCAGGGAGAGGGCTTCCCAAGCCCGGCTTTCGGTGGGGGGATGCACAAAACCACTGATCAGCAGGTGGTCACCGGAGTGGGCAGTCCAGAGCAGTTCGGCACTGGCGATTGGTGGGCGTTTTCCCAGATCATCGCGGTGGGTGATCAGGGCATCGGCTAAGGGGAAGTGGCTGGGTTGGTGGATCAACGCCAAACCATGCTGATTGAACCCGCTTTGCACCTCAGCGAGCGACAGGCTGGCCAGCTCAAGGCCGAGCGCTTCGAACAGTTCCGCCGCTGTGATGCCGTATTTCACCGGCATGCGACCACCGGCATGAAACACCACCGGTTGCCCCGCGCTGAGCAGCACTAATGCGGTGAGTGGATAAAGGGGAGCTGTGCGCTTTCGCCCATCGAAGGGCATGCCAAAACACAATGGGCGACTTTGTCCGGATGCACTGTGAAGCGCAGGGCCCAGACGCCGGTAGGTGTCGACCATGCCGGTGAGCTCCTGGGGCTCGGGCCGACGGATGCGGTGAGCAATCAAAAAAGCACCGATCTGAGCATCACTGGCCTGGCCCGTCAGCATCATTTCGAGGGCTTCATCGGCCTCCGCTCTGCTGAGACCAGTGCTGGTGTGCTCACCACTGCCAACTTTACGCAGCAGCTCCTTGAACCGTTGGCGTGCGTCAGCGTCGGTTTTGGTCATCCAGCACACCCCGACACAAAAACGTGAGGAGAATCCTCAGCTTTAGACCGGCACCGCAGGGGTAACGGTTGTTACCAACGGCTCAGGCCTGTGTGGCTGCCATGGAGAGGGTGGTCGGGGTGATGTCGCCCTTCGGCGTAATACAGGCGCTCCACAATCAAGCTGGGGAATGAAGTGTTGTTGGCCGTGAAAGCGGATGAGGGCGTTGCTGAACGCGTCAAACGGCGCGCGAAAAGTTGAATCATGACTATCGATTATTCAGTAGTTCAATCGTGCTGTGTTTGATTGAAGACTGCTGTCGCGGTTGCTGCAGGAATGAAGGTGCTTGGAAGTGCTGTTTGGTAGTGAATGTGGCTTTTCTGATGCTTTGAAGGGGAGAAGCTTGCATCGCCGTAGAGCTTCCTGTGAAGGATTGACTCGATGCGGCACATCCATTGATTGATGGTTTCATGACTGCTTCTACGTTGACGCCTTCTCTGGCGGCTCCTTCTCAGGCCACGGTGACAGCCAGCTTGATGGCAGCGAAGAAGGCCAAAGGCATGAGCTTCGCTGATCTCGAGGCAGCCCTTGGTTTGGACGAAGTTTGGATCGCTTCACTCTTCTACGGGCAGGCCACTGCTTCAGCTGAGGAGGCTGAAAAATTGGCATCGCTGTTGTCGTTGGATCCGGCAATTACTGCTGCATTGCAGGAGTACCCCACCAAGGGGAGTCTGGAGCCGGTGATCCCCACGGATCCTCTGATTTATCGCTTTTACGAGATCATGCAGGTCTACGGCATGCCTCTAAAGGATGTGATTCAGGAGAAGTTCGGTGATGGCATCATGAGCGCGATCGACTTCACCCTGGATGTTGACAAGGTGGAAGATCCTAAGGGTGATCGCGTGAAGATCACCATGTGCGGAAAATTCCTTCCCTACAAAAAATGGTGATGGTCTGACGAGACTGGGGGAGCTTTGAGCCCGGGTTTCCCGGGCTTTTTTCATGCTTGTTTAGGTGCGATATTGCTGCTGCAATTGCTTGCAAGCCAGCTGCCTGCGTTCTCCGACTGGAAGGTTGTGGCTTAATTCCAGTAGCCAGCTTTGACTGCTTGGGGTGGCGATGCAACCCAGGGCTCGCAAAGCCGCCGCCGCCACGCTGTCGGACCCCGTGCCACTCAATTGCGCGAGGCGTTCACTGATCTCAGCCCCATCCCGGCGTTGGAGCAGCCGGATTGCTGCGAGCGCCACGGGTTCTCGAAAGTCGTTGAGTAGTGGTTCGCAGAGTTGCAACAACGTGGTGTCGTTGAGTTGGTAGGCATGGAAGCTGAGCAATTGCAGGCCTGCGAGACGCAGTTGCAGACCTGGCAAGCTCAGGGTGTGTTTGATCAACTCCAGCGGCAGCTCCCCTCCCCAACACGCCAAGGCCTGCAGCACCACCAGGGCTTGATCAGCATCTAATTCGCTGTCGATCTCATCAAGCAGCTGCAGCAACCAATCCCTGCTTTCCGGTTGATGGGTGAGCCCAGCGGCCAGGATTAATTCGTCTTGCACGCCGTGGCAAGCGATTAACTCCTGCACGAGGGGCCAACCCGTTTCGGCCAACATCCCGATTTTCTCGGCGAGGGCCCGCCGCAAGCCAAGAGAAAGGCTGGGAGAGTAAACCTCCCCCAGCCATTGGGGCTCCAGAGGAGCCCGTCGTGATGATTTGGAAAGCCGCTCCCAGAGAGCGGCTTCTTGGACATCGCTGTGCACTAGATCCTGATCAGCGGGCACCGAGTTCGGCGGCCAGTTCACGCTCCAGCTTGTCATCGTGCTCGGTCGGCAGCACGTTCTCAACTTTGGTGCGGTGGGTGCTGTAGAAGAGCATGCCGATGAACACCATGCCACCCACGATGTTGCCCAGGGTGACAGGCAGCCAGTTCCAGAAGATCACTTGAATCGGGCTCACTCCGGAACCCAGAATTGGACCCATGGTGTGCAGGAACTGATTCACCACGATGTGCTCCATGCCCATCGTTTGGAAGGCTGTAATCGGCAGCCAGCAGGCCAGAATTTTGCCGGGAACGCTCTTGCTCACGAGTGCCATGGTCACGCCCAGGCACACCAGCCAGTTGGCAACCACACCGCGCAGGAAGGCGAGGAAGAAACCCATCGCGCCAAGGTTCTCGTACTTCTTGACGACGTTGAGGATGTTCAGGTCGATGATTTTTTGAGCGACCTGCTGCCACATGCCGGCTTTGATGACGGTTGCATCACCAGCAGCAGCTGCTGCTTTGGTCGCCGCAGCTGCTGCCGCAGCGGACAGAGGCTCAACATTGAAGCCATTGGTGAGGCTGATGGCCATGATTACGGCCACCACGGCGGTGCCGATCCAGTTGCCGAACCAAACCCAGGCCCAGTTGCGGAAGGTGGCGCCCCAGGTGCTTTTGCCGGCCCAGGTGGCCATGGGGAGCAGGGCAAAGTTGCCGGTGACCAGCTCCATGCCGAACAGCACGATGCTGGCGAAGCCGAAGGGGAAGAGCAGCGAGCCCACAAAGGGTGCCTTGACGGTCAAGCCCACGGTGAGGGCGAGGATCACGGCCAGGCCCAGAATGGCGCCGGAATAGAACCCACGCAGCAGGAGGTTTTTAACGCTGACGGTGGCTTTTTTGCCGCCGGCGGCAATCATGCCGTCGACGAGCTCATTGGGTAGTACGTAGTCCATTGGTGAGGCAGAAACGCTGTTGCCGAGGTGAGGGTGGGTGTTCGAGGGCGTAAGAAGAGGCTCTTATGACCCCCAGATCCAGCGATCAGCCGCTGATTTTGTTCATCAATTTGGAGAACGCATCGCGCTGCTGGGCAGGGCGAGCAATTGGAGACTTTTCACTGCCGCTTGCACTCAACCAATTGACGAAGCGGGAAAACAGATCGCGGTTTTGAGACATGGATCCGGTGGGGTGAGGGGAGGGGAGAGCGCTGAAGGGGGAGCCCAAAAGCCATGGCTTCAAAAGAAAGCGCCACGGCCGTGGAAGGCTGATTCAGCTGCGGGGTTTGGCGCCGTACTTCTCGATCAGGAGTTGCTTCAACACGCCATGAATGTCTTCCGCGGGAACGGCTTTTTGGTGCAGTTCTCCGACTTGGGGGTCGGCGCCCTGAGAGCCGCCCACGGTGAGGGTGTAGCCCTCACCCATCACGCCCTCTTTGTTTTTGGCTTTGGTGCCGGTGAGGCCGATGGCGCCCATGTAGGCCTGGCCGCAGCTGTTGGGGCAGCCAGTCCAATGGATCTTTAGTTCTTCGGGGAGTTCCAGTTCCGCATCGAGTTTTGTGGCGATGTCCGCTGCCTGGTCTTTGGTGTTCACCAAGGCGAAATGGCAATAGGAGCTGCCTGTGCAGGAGACGGTGCCAGCGGAGATCGCACCGGGTTCCAGCGGGAAGCGTTGGACGAGAGCATCGCCCTGGAAGGCCTCAAGCTTGTCGTTGGGCAAGCCCACCAGGATCACATTTTGATCTTCGGTGAGGCGCACCTCGCCGTTTCCGTAATTGAGGCTTGCGGTGGCGAGGTCTTGAAGATCTTCAGCAGTGAGTCGGCCGACGGGAACGTGCAATCCGGCGTAGTGGAGCCCTTCTTGTTTTTGGGCATGAATGCCGTAGTGGGACCGCGGGGTTTCGTCGAAGACCGAGCCGGGGTCAGGGGTCAGGGGACCGAAGTTTTCCTCCACCATCGAGCGGAAGGCCTCAAGGCCCACCTGATCGAGGTACATCCGGAAGCGTCCTTTGGGGCGCTTGTCGCGTTCTCCGTTATCTCGCCAAGGGCGAATGACCGCGTCGGTGATTTTGCAGATTTCTTCTGGCTTCACCCAGGCATTGAGGGGCAAGGCGTAGGCATTCATCTGGGATGAAAGGACGCCACCGATCCAGACCCCGAAGCCCAGTTCACCGTTGTTTTCAACGGGGTGGAAGATGATGTCGTTGTGAAGCAGGAAGTTGTCTTTTGCACCTGCAACAGCCGTGTTCCACTTGCGCGGCAGATTGGAATACTCGGAATTGCCTTCTTCGTTGTTGGTGAGGAAGTTGTTGAGCTCTTGAGTGTAAGGACGGGTGTCGACGATTTCCTGGGGATCGATTCCAGCCAGAGGGTTGCCGGTGACGTTGCGTGGGTTGTCGAAGCCCGACTGAATCGTGCTCAATCCGGCTTCCTTCAGGCGTTTGAGGATCTCTGGAAGATCATTGAGCAGCACGCCGCGCAGCTGCAGGTTCTGGCGGGTGGTGATGTCGCAGCTGCCGTTTTCGCCGTAGCGCTCAACAATGGAACCCACAACGCGCAGTTGTTGGGCGTTGAGAATGCCGTTGGGGACCCGCAGGCGCAGCATGAACTTGCCGGGTGTCTTGGGGCGCCAGAACATCCCGTACCACTTCAGGCGCAGCTGCAGATCCGTTTCGTCGACCTGCTCCCAACCCATCTCGGCAAACTTATCGATCTCGCTGCCGACCAGCAGGCCGTCTTTATTGGCTTTGTTTTGCTCAATTTTGTTGAGCTTTTTGCCTTCTAGATAAGGGCGTGAGGGAGCGCTGCTGGTCATGGTGCAAGAAATACGTGGGAGGGAAAGCTCTGGGAGTGAGGTGGATCGGCTTAAGCCGTCTCATATCTGCAGCACCTCAACATCCGAGAGCGCTGGTAGCGGTTGTTTAGCGATCAGCGGTGGTGCATTTCGGTAACGGATGGAACAAAAATCGCTGGGTCTTGACTGGAAATTGGTGTTGGTTGATACATGCAAAGTCGCTGCAATCTGTATTGGCAGCTCAATGCAGCAGCTCAGGCTTCGCTTAGTACTGGCGTCCGACTTCGCCCAGCATGCGAACGGCTCCCTGGCGAATCATCGACCACACCTTGCCCATGGCCTCCAGGTCTTGATCAAGTTCGGAGCGTCCGCGGCTTTGGCCATAGGGCTCAAGCGAATTCCAGGTGTCTGGCTGGCGATAGTTTTCATAGGGATCGCTGTAACGACGCTCGTTGCCCATGGGCTCAGCCCAATGGCTGTCGTAAGCGTTATGGCTGTCGTACGCATTGCGGTAGCGGCGGTTTGCGTCCACTCGCTCGTCCCGATAGTGGTCGTCTTGGTCGCCGAAGTTGCTGTGGTCGACGTGGCGCCCGTGTTCGATCTCGTATTGGCTGGTTAGGAAGCGGTCAGCGTGATGTTCGTCGTCGTAATCGGATCTGAAGGATGGCCTGATGGGCTCTTCAACGCTGTGATCGTCCCGATAGCTCTCACGCTCCCACCGTTCCTCAAGGCGTCCATCGGTTCTGGCATCGACGCGGGCGCTCGAGACACGGTTGCGTCTGGAGCTGGCTTGGATGGCCAGACGGCGTTGGGTTTGATTCGGGCGACGGCGCTGACTCGTCATGATGCAGACCGATATGGCTAATGATTCGCAGACTCCATCAGTTCAGGGGGCGCAGCATCCGTGGCGGTTGTTACGGAAGCCAGCTTTTCTGTGTCCATTGCCACGGGCCGTCGACGCTTCTGTGGTTCAGTCCCCAGCGGTTTTGCGCCTGGTGGTGCATGGGCGTAGTGGCGGGGAAATACCGGCTTGTTTGGTGGATTTCGCTCAGGAGTTGGCCATTCAGCGCCAAGGTCCGGTCGAGCTAGAAGCGCTCACGGCAGAGCCTCTTCCGACCCAACCGGGCTGTCGCTACTGGTTGATGCCATTGCTGTTGTTGCCGGGCAGCCATGCCCGATCGGATCTGCCGCAGATTCGGGAGCGGATGCGCCGTGCAGGGGCCGACGTCACCATGGTGCCCTTTCTGGGGGCCTGGCCCCAATGGTGGGACTTGTTGCGGGGATGGATTGAGGCAGGCAAGGCTGATGGACAGAGCGTGGTGGTGGTGCACCACCCCCTGCGGCCTGGTTTGTCCAGCCGCTATCTGACGCTGTTGGGTGCACAACTGGGATGCGGTTTGGTGTCTGCTGATACCTGGGAGGTGCACGCCAGGCAGCATCCTTCCGCCTGTCCCCTTCCTCTGGCCCTCGCTCCAAACCGCATGGCGGAGGCGTTGCGGCAGGCTGGTGGATTGCCATCGCTGCTGGACGATCCACAGCTGCGTTCTGGTCTGATTTCCCTTCTGTCTCTCCTCCCGTGACTGATTCCTCTGCGGACCTCGTTGCATCTGAGGGCACTGTTGCGGGAACCGTGTATCTGGTCGGTGCAGGACCCGGAGATCCTGAGTTACTCACTCGCAAGGCCCATCGGTTGCTGGGATGCTGCGATGCCCTGGTCTACGACTCGCTGGTGCCGAAAGAGGTGCTCGATTTGGTGCCAGAAGGCTGTGAGCGTCACTTCGTGGGCAAACGTCGCGGTCATCATTCGGTTCCCCAGCCGAGCACGAATGCTGTGCTGGTGGAGCTCGCTCAGCGCCATGCCTGCGTGGTACGCCTCAAGGGAGGGGATCCCTTTCTGTTTGGTCGTGGTGGAGAGGAGGCTGCCCACCTCACGGCGCGGGGCGTTGCCGTGGAGGTGGTCCCGGGTGTGACCTCTGGAATTGCAGCCCCTGCTTATGCCGGTATCCCCGTCACCCATCGCCGGGCTGGTTCATCCGTCACGTTTGTGACCGGCCATGAGGAGATCGACAAACGTCGTCCTTCGGTGAACTGGCGTGCTTTGGCGACTGCGAGCGATGGCCTGGTGATTTACATGGGCTTGCACAATCTTCCGCGCATTGCTGACGAGCTGATGGCGGGTGGATTAGCGGCGGAGACTCCCGTGGCGTTGATTCAGCAGGGCACTGTCGAGGGTCAGCGTTGCCTCACCTCCACCCTGACGTCGGTCGCGGAGGAGGCACGGGCCCAGGCCTTTGCGTCCCCTTCCATCGTGGTGGTGGGTGAGGTGGTGAATCAGCGCATCACGGCCTGTTCCCCGCAACCGGCTCCCGTCACGATGCCGATCCCGTTCTAGGGATTGGCGGGCCGATCCGCCGGTTCCCGCAGCCGTGGCATCAGTAGAGCCAGGTTGCAAGGGCGGGTGCCAGCATTCAGCTGAGCCTCAATCAAGCGCCCCCAGGCGGTTTGAACGGCATCCAGAGATCCGGGCAGCACAAACACAATCGTGCCGTTGGCAACGCCGGCAAGACAGCGGCTTTGCAGAGTGCTGGTGCCGATGGTCTCGAAGGACAGCACCCGGAAGAGTTCTCCAAAGCCTTCAATCTGTTTATCCAGCAGGGGCTGGATGGCCTCTGGGGTTCCATCCCTGCCGGTTAGTCCTGTCCCACCGCTGGTGATCACCACATCGACGCTGTCTGACGCAATCCAGCGACTCACTACTGCTCGCACCTGGTAGCGGTCATCCGGACAGATGCTGCGCTCCGCCAAGGCATGACCGGCCTGTTGGAGTTGATTCTGGAGGCAGTCGCCGCTGGGGTCATCGGCGAGGGTGCGGCGATCCGACACCGTGAGCAAGGCGATTCGAAGGGTCAGGGCCGGCGGTTGTGGCTGGGGTGGACGCTAAAACCAATCTGGACCTGCTGGAGTTGGGGATGGCGCAGAACGACGGGGGCTCGGTGACGGTGTTGTTGTTTGCGGCTCTTCGTGATCAGGCGGGCTGGGAGGAGCGTCGGCTGCCCTTGCCATCGGCGGGCACCACCTCGGTCCTTGATCTGTGGTCAGTGTTGGATCTGGGGCCCTGGTCGGGTTCGTTGCGGGTGGCGGTGAATCAAGTGCTGGTGGAGCCGCAATCGTTTGTGGTTGCAGGGGATGAACTCGCTTTTCTGCCCCCATTCACAGGTGGTTGAGATGGCGATACAGCAGCAGGTGGATGGGAGCGGTGGATCCTTGGTGGACGTGGTGATTCACCGGCAGCCGTTCAACCCCTGGTCGGCTTTGGAGGCTTGGTTGCCCGAGGCCGCTGCAAACGCTGTGTTTCTCGGCCGCGTGCGCCCGGAGGATCAACGGGGCGATTCGCTCGACGCTCTGGAGTTGGTGCATTACCCGGGCATGTGTGAGCAACGGATTCGCGATGACGCCGAGCGTTTGCGCCAGCTGCATGGAGCTGATCGCGTGCTGGTGCTGCACCGGGTTGGCAAGCTCCCTCCAGGCGAGCCGATCGTTCTCGTTGCTGTCACGGCGGATCGACGCGGTGCGGCGCAACGCTGTTGTGCTGCGGTGCTGGAAGCGCTGAAACACGAGGCCCCGTTCTGGAAAAGGGAATGGCGCGGGGGGCAAGGCACCTGGTTGGAGGCCAATACGCCGCTCTAGAGCAGGTTCAGAACAGGCTGCGGCGCAGCATCTGCGCCCAGAGCTGGCTCCCGGCCTCCAGTGGTCCTGCCTCAGCGGGAATCTCCAACAGCAGGTCGGCGCCCTGGAGGGAACCGATGCGCGATGACGCTTGTGATCCGTCGATGCGGGCGCAGATGCGGCCTTCATTGGTGATCTCGAGTCGTGCGCGGGCCAGTTCCGGTCGTCCCGGTCGCCGTTGGTAGCGATCCCCCAGTTCCACCTGGATGCGGGGGAAGAACTCGGGGGTTTGCTGCCCTTCAAGGCGTTGCAGCGCCGGCCACAGCAGTTGCAGCGCGGTGATCGCTGCCGCCACAGGATTGCCCGGTAACCCGAAAAACGGCACGTGGTCGCCGATCCAGCCAAAGGCGAAGGGGCGGCCCGGCTTCAGGAACAGCTTCCAGAAGTTCACCTCCCCGAGTTCAGCCACCAGAGGGCGGATCCAGTCGCTATCGCCGGCGGAGACGCCCCCCGTGGTCACCACCACATCGCAGAGAGTCGAGAGGTCGCGCAAGGCGTGCCGCAAGGCCTCCGGTTGATCGGGCGCGACGCGCTTGTGCTGGATGCTGTAGCCGAGTTGCTCCAACATCGCCTCCAGCAGGGTGCTGTTGCTCTCCCAGATCGCTCCTTCTGGTCGTGGTTCCCCGGGAGGGATCAATTCATCGCCGCTCACCAGCAGGCCAATGCGTGGCTTTGGGCGCACCTTGAGTGTGGCAACACCGCACCCGGCGAGGCGACCGAGATCGGCGGCCCCGAGGCGCACCCCAGCGGGCAGCAGGCTGTCGCCGCTGCGGCACTCTTCATCGGCAGCTCGGATCCAGGGTGATGACGAGGCGTCTCGCGCCAGGGTGATCGCTTCGGGGGAGGCCTCCACCATTTCCTGCGGCAGAACCCAGTCGGCACCGGGAGGCAAAGGTGCTCCGGTGAGAATTCGGATTGCCTCGCCAGGTTTCAGGGCTCCCGGGAAGGGGCTGCCGGCGGCGGACCGGCCTTTCAGGCTCCACTGATCCCCCACTTGGGGTTGATGGTCCTGCCCCAGGGCGTAGCCATCCATGATCGACGCGCGAAAGCCCGGCACGGCGGCTGTGGCTTTGACGATGCTGCAGTTGACGCGGCCCAGGCAATCGGCGAGAGGCAAGGTCTCTTCACCACGGTGCAGGCCGGATGGCAGCGCAGTCAGGAGCCGTTGGCGGGCCTGATCGAGGGGGAGACCCTCGCGGCCATAGGGCTCAGCGGGTCCAGACACCGTTGCGCCCTCCTTCTTTGCGGACCAATTGAATCGCGCTGAGGGTCATGCCCGGATCCACGGCTTTGAGCATGTCGTAAAGAGTCAGCAGCCCGACCGACACGGCGGTCATCGCTTCCATTTCCACGCCGGTTTGGTTGGTGGTGCGGCAGCAACAGGTGATGGTGAGCCCAGGCAGCTGCCCATCCGGTTCGATGGTTACCTCCATGCCGCTGAGGGGTAGGGGGTGGCAGAGGGGGATCAGTTCCCAGGTGCGTTTGGCGGCTTGGATCGCCGCTACGCGCGCGACGGCCAGCACATCCCCTTTCGGGGTTTCGCCCCGCTCGATCAGGCCAAGGGTGGTTGCATCCATGCGGATGCAGCCCTGCGCGATGGCTTCACGTTTGGTGGCTGGGCGATCGCCCACCTCCACCATGTGCACCTCTCCGTCTTGGTTGAGGTGGCTGAGGGTCTCACCCATCTGTGGATGGTGGTGACAGCTGAAATCAGCCTGGCAGATCAGAGCAGGGTGACGGTGCCTGAATGAATGTCGAAATAGCTCGCCACGATCTTGAGTTGGCGCTTGTTCACGGCCTCTGCAAGCACGGTGCTGCGTTGGCTGAGTTGCTGGGCGGTGTATCGCGCGTTGCCTTTCACGGCCGCTTCCAGGTCTTCACCTGGGGTGAGGCTGGAGCGGATCGGGGTGACCAGTTGTTCCAGCAGAGGGGTCAGAGGAGCGTCATTCCGCGCAGCGTTCACGGCGCCGCAGGCGCTGTGGCCCATCACCATGATCAGGGGTGTGTTCAGCGCAGACACCGTGAACTCCATCGAAGCGATGGCGTCATCGAATGCGGTGTTGCCTGCACTGCGGACAACGAACAGATCGGAGGGGGCTGCATCAAACACCCATTCCGGTGAGACGCGCGAATCGGCACAGCTGAGGATTCCTGCCCAGGGAGCCTGACCTGTGGAAAGAACGTCAGCAGATAGGAAACAGTCGTGTTGCCAAAGCCCTGCCATCGCTTCGGCTCTGGCCGCCATGGTGGTGGCTTTATCTTTCTGTCTCCAGGCAGCGACGAAACGTTTGTTCCCGTCCATCAGGGCGGCAAGAGGATCCTCGGGTCGGCACGACCTTGGGTTCTCGTCATCAGGTGGTGCTGAGATCCCGAAATCAGAAATCGGAGCTGCTTCGGCTTTGGCCGATTCGCCCCAGCCGGAGCTGATCAGCCCGGCTGTGGTCAAGCCACTGCCCAACAGAAAAGACCGTCGGTTCATGGCTCCCCCTCACGTCCGCAGGCTGTGCGGACGCTAGTCACCATTGGTCGTGTGGAGGAGCCTTTGACTTTGGGGATTTAGCGCTCGCCGAGGGGTGCCCAGAGGGTGGCTTCCGAGGCCACGACAGGCTTCACGCTCGCGGCAGAAGACACCGGTGCTGCAGGGTTTGGAATTTGGGTGGAGCTCACTTCAAGATCCCTTGCCCCGAGATCGGCCCAGAGGGTGGCCGGACTGGCGATCACCGGCTCAACAGACGTCACTCCAGGAGTGGCTGTCACGCCCTGGGTTCGGACGAGTTGCACGGCGAGGGAGCCCACGATGAAAGCGCCTAGAAATCCTGCGGCAACCGTGAGGGGACTACGGCCAGCACTGATGGTGGTGTTGCTGAGCACAGCTGGAACCCATAACTGAACTTTCAGTATGGGAAACCGTTGTATGAATTGCTACTGAATGGAGACCAATTGGTATCGGACTTAACAGTATTGACGGAATTGATGAACATGTTCCCTGGCTGGTCATGGGTGTCTGCCATCACCCAGCCATGGGTCATTCCCAGAAGCATTCCGAGGGAAATCGCGAATCGCACAGCGGTTTTGTGTATCACCACAAACATCGCTGGAACCGCATCTTTCTGTTGTCATCATTGACACCAAATGGCTCTGAATGGCATGGATTCGCGGAGTGATTGCTCAAGTCATTGCTTTTCGTTTGAGCAGGATTTCATTGGTAACTGGCGATGCATCCCCCTTTGCGTGCGCCGCAAATTGGATTTGGTGGGCATCAAGCTGAAGCTCAATCATTGGTTGGCCCTCGAGCAGCCGCAGCGTCAGCAACTGGTGGATTGGTCCGATGCTCCGACCGAGTGGGCAGGGTTTCGTCAGCACCTGCGTGATCTCACCGTCGGGATGGCGGATGGGATGGTCAAGGATCTGCCGCCAGCAGTGGATGCACCTTGGCAGTGCATGGATCAGGTGCCGCTGGCGATTGCCGAAGCAGCCGATCAACGCGGTGTGGTGCTCAATGCTGTGGCTTGGGCTGGTTTGTCGGAGTTGGACCGGTTTGCGTTGTGCAAACTGGCCCGGCCCGGCCATGACCACCACAACCTGGATGCGGCCTTTACTGAGCTGCTGGGCTGAACCAGCGCCGCAGTTTCACCAATTGGTTGCTCACCTGTTCAGGCGGTTTGATGGCCGAGACCGCGGGGGCTGCAATCACGGCGCAGGCTTTGAGTTCCGGTTGTTTCGAGACCGGGCAGGCCTGGTCATGCATTAGGGCATTGACTTCGCAGGCTTGGTCCTGGGTGAAGCCCCAGTGCATGGGCAAAAACACGCTGCCCTTACGAATCCTGTTGGTGATCTTCGCCCGGGCCGTGAGGTGTCCCCGCCGTGAGCTCACGGCCGTCAAGGCTCCGTCTTTGATCTGCAAGTCACTGGCATCCTCAGGATGGATCTCCAGCAGCGGTTCTGGATGCATGGTTTGCAGCCGTTTCACCTTGCCGGTGCGCGTCATCGTGTGCCATTGCCCCAGATAGCGCCCCACGGTGAGCACGAGCGGATAGGTGTCGCAGGGGGGTTCCGCTAAGCCCTGGGGCAGATCGGTGCTGAAGCGAGCTTTGCCGCTGGGTGTTGGGAACTGATGGTCGCTGTAGAGGCGCTTGGCCCCTTGGCTGGGTTCGCTGCCACGGGGGAAGGGCCATTGCTGCGGGCCCGATTCGCTCAGCAGCTCATGGCTGAGGCCCGACATGTCACACACCCGCCCCTCGGTGAGTTGGCTGAATTCGGCGTACACCTCCGCTGCTGAGTCGTAGCTGAAGTGTTGTTCGAATCCAAGACGCCGGCCCACTTCAGCGAAGACCTCCCAGTCGGGCCGACTTTGGCCATGGCGGGGTCGATAGGCCGGGCAGTAGGTGACCCTGCGCTCGGAATTGGTCATCGCTCCAGCCTTTTCGCTCCATTGCGATGCCGGTAACAGCAAATGGGCGTAGTGGGAAGTTTCCGAGTCGGCATAGGCCTCACTCACCACCACCAGGGCGCAGTTCTGCATCGCCGCCTTGACGCGGTCGAGTTCGGGCATGCTCACCAGGGGGTTCGTGGCGGCCACCCACCAGAGGTCGAGGTCACCCCGCTCCATCGCCTCCACCTGTTGCCAGGCCCCGAGCCCAGGGGTGGCAGCAATCTGACCTTGGGGGAATCCCCAGGCCTGCTCCACCTCACTGCGGTGCTGGTCATTGGTGACAATCCGGTATCCGGGCAGGAGATGGGCCAAGCCACCTGCTTCCCTGCCTCCCATCGCATTCGGTTGGCCTGTGAGGGAGAAGGGGCCGGCGCCTTCTTTGCCGATCTGGCCCGTGAGCAGGTGCAGGTTGATCAGGCCCTGCACCACGGCGGTGCCTTCCCTCCGTTGGTTCACGCCCATCGACCAAAGGCTCAACACCCGTTGTTTGCGGTGGAACAGCTCGGCCACCTCCCGCAACCGTTTCTCAGGGATGCCGCAGAAGCGGGCCACCTTGCGGGGGGTCCAGCGGGCTACCACATCGAAGAAGGGCTTGTAGTTCTCGGTGTGATCGTCGATAAAGGCCACGTCCTGGCCGTTTTCGCGCATCACCAGGTGGGCAATGCCATGCAGCAGGGCTAGATCAGTGCCCGGTGCAATCGGTAGATGAATGTCAGCGGCTTTGGCGGTGTCGGTGCGGCGCGGGTCGATCACCACGATCGTGACGCTGCCGGGGTTGCGTTTTTTGCGTTTGATCAGGCGCTGAAACAGCACCGGATGGCATTCCGCTGTGTTGGTGCCGATCAGCACCGCCACGCTGCAGTGGTCAAGGTCGTCGTAGCAGGCCGGAGGGCCATCGGAGCCGAGGCTGCGGGTGTAGCCAGCCACCGCCGAGCTCATGCAGAGGCGGGAATTGGCATCGAAATTGTTGGTGCCGAGGGCTCCTTTGAGCAGCTTTTGGGCGAGGTAATAATCCTCCGTGTGGAACTGGCCAGAGCCATACATGGCAATGGCGTCAGCCCCTTTGTTGGCCAGGGTGGTCTGGATCTGATCGGTGATGGTCTGGAGTGCTTGCTCCCAGCTCACCGGTTCAAAGTCTTGATCGAGGCTGGCGCGATACAGGGGTTGGTGCAGTCGTCCGCGGGCCAGGGTTTCTCCCACGGTGGCCCCTTTGATGCACACCTGCCCCTGGCTGGAGGGGTGGCTGCGATCGCCGCGCGCCGTCCACATCGGGTTGCCTTCTTCGTCTTTTTTGACCGCCTGGCCCGGTTGGGCTGGTGGAAGCAATTCGAGACCGCAGCCCACACCGCAGTAGGGGCACTGGCTGCGCACGCTGGGGGTGGGGGTGGTCATCGGGACTCAGAACGGAAAAACCCGGGACATTGGTCCCGGGTCGAAAACAACGCACGCGTGCGGTTCAAATGTGGGCCGTTGAATGGTTTCAGCGACCAGCAGCTGCCAATTCAGGCGAAGCATCTTCGCCTTCATGCAGATCCGCGAAGGATCCCTTCGGTTCTTTGAGGAAGAAGAAGCAGAAGAAGGCAACCACCAGACCGGCAATGCCGAGGATCTGGAAGAAGGCGCTGTTGGAGGCAGCGATCACTTCGGGAGAAGGATCTTTGCCGCCGCCCATCCACATCGGCAGCAGGCTGAAAGTGGTGAGGTAAGCCACGGCTCCAACGTTGCCGTAAGCACCCACCAGACCAGCCACCTGACCGGTGACGCGACGCTTCACCAGGGGAACCAGAGCGAAGGTGGCGCCTTCGCCGGACTGCACAAAGAAGGAGGCGAGCATGGTGATCACCACAGCCACGACGATCCCGCTGGTGCCGGAGAAGGTGCCGGGTTTGATCATGCTCATCACCAGGTAGCCGATACCCAGGCCTGCGGTGAGGAAGCCCATGGTGTTCTTTCGGCTGCCGACTTTGTCGGAAATCAGGCCGCCAGCAGGGCGGGCGACGAGGTTCACGAAGGCAAAGCAGGAGGCCAAGAGGCCAGCTGTTGCTTTGGGCAGATCGAAGGTGGTTTCGAAGAAGGTGGGAAGCATCGAGACCACGGCCAGCTCGGAGCCGAAGTTGACGATGTAGGTGAGCTCGAGGATCGCCACTTGGCGGAACTCGTAGCGGTCTTCCTTGGGATAGGTCTTGTTGCCGAGAATCAGGTCACGGTTGGTGCGGATGATGCCCCAGGTCTGGAAGGCAAACCAAATGGCAACGGCACCAAGGGCCAGGGGATAGGTGCTTGCGGTGAGGAAGCCCACCTTGGTGAGGCGCCAGCAGAGCACGCAAAGAATGGCAGCGAACGGCACATTCATCCCCAGCAGACCCCAGAAGTCGCGCATGGAGGTGACTTCCAGACCAGCGGTCTTGGCGGGCTTTTGATACACCTTGCCAGGAGGTGTATCGGTGACGCTGAAGTAATAGAAGACGCCGTAGAGGGCGGAGATGATGCCGGTCAGGGCAATGGCACCGCGCCAGTTGAGGACTTCACCTGTGGGCAGGGTTGCGCCGCCGGAGAAGGACAGGTAGCCAGCCAGCAGCACCATGGTGAGGGCGGAGAAGGCGGAGCCGAAGTTGCCCCAGCCGCCGTAGATGCCTTCAGCAAGACCGATTTCCTTCGGAGGGAACCACTCCGCCACCATGCGGATGCCGATCACGAAGCCGGCGCCCACGATGGAGAGGAGCAGACGAGCCACAACAAGCTGGTTGAAGTCCTGAGCGGACGCAAACAGCAGGCAGGGGATGACCGAGAACACCAGGATCGAGGAGTAGGTGATCCGGGGGCCGAATTTGTCCAGCAGCATGCCGATTAGCACGCGCGCAGGAATGGTGAGGGCCACGTTGCAGATGGCCACGGTGCGGATTTGACCAATTGTCAGGTCGAGATCCGCTCGCACCGTTGTGGCCAGGGGGGCCAGGTTGAACCAGACGACAAACGTCAGGAAAAAGGCGATCCAAGTGAGATGGAGGGTTCGATATCTCCCTTGGAACGACCAAAGATCGCCAAGCATGGGTTGGGAATGAAAGAGGCCTCAGGCGTCAAAAAAAGGGTGCTGAGGAGATGTTGGACGGCGCTGAACAAAGACCGTTCGCCCAGATAGTGAACGTGACGGTCGTGCCTCTTGATGGTGACTGCTGCTACGAAATGCCGAAAAAAAGTTCTTGCCAAGCATCAGCCCAGGTGATTGATGGCATCAGGATTGCTTAGCTCTTGCTGATTGGTAGTCGTTACGACTGTTTGAAGTGTTGGTGGCGAACATTTTTCGGTTTTGTCCTCTTTGGATGGGTGCATGCCGACGGGTGAGCTGAGGGCGTGCGTGCTCAGCGGTGGGGCGAGCAGGCGTATGGGGCGCGACAAGGCCTTGCTTCCCCATCCCAACGGCGGCGTGTGGCTGTCGGAGCTGGTCAACCAACTGCGCTCCTTGTCGTTGCCAGTGGTGGTGGTGAGTGGGCACAACAGCCATCAGCAGTTGCTTCAGGGCCAAGCTGGGGTGGCACTGCTGGATGAGCAGCCCGCTGGCCTGGGCCCGTTGCATGCGCTGGGGCAGTTGGTGGCAGCGGAACCCCAACAGGAGGCATGGCTGGTGGTTCCTGTCGACATGCCTCTCTTGTCTGCTGCGGTGTTTCAGCGTTTGATCCAGGTTTGGAAATTGGATCCCCATCAGGCAGCAGTGGCCGCTGATGGCCAGCGCCTGCAGCCGTTGCTGGGGATCTATCCCACCTCTGAGCTGTTCACAGCTTCCCTGCGTCAGCAACTGTCTGAGGGAAATCGACGCTGGATGCATTGGTTGGAGCGCATTCCTTATCGCCCGGTGCTGCTGGCTGCTGACCAGCTGCGCAATTTCAATGCTGTGAGTGATCTGGCAGCGTTGTCTGATGCACGCTGACGGCTCTGTTGTCGATCGCCATGCCCGGCCGTTGGGCGTCTTGCGGCTGTCGCTCACAGGGCGCTGCAATTTGGCTTGTCCCTATTGCTGCCCGGATGCTGATGAGCCAGCGGGACTGCTCAGCCTTGAAGCTCAGTTGGCTGTGGTGCAGCAGGCCTGTGCCTTGGGTGCACACACGCTGCGGCTCACCGGAGGCGAGCCTCTATTAAGTGATCGCCTTTGGCCCTTGCTGGAGGCTGTGGCTGCTGCGCGTTCGCGGCCTGACAGTCCGTTCCATGGGCTGCAGCAGGTCACGCTCACCACCAACGGGGCTTTGCTCACGTCCGAACGAGCCCGTCGGCTCAGAGCGTTGGGAGTGGACCGTCTCACCGTGAGCCTCGATGCCGTGCATCCGGATGCAGTGGCACGCATGGCTGGCCTGCAAGGGGGTGTGTCTGCCGGGGAGCGATTGCTCGGTCAGGTGCTGGCCGGTGTGGAGGCAGCTCGAGCGGCGGGCTTTGCTCCTTCGTTGGGTCAGTTGAAGCTCAACAGCGTGATTCAGCGAGGCTTGAACGACGATCAGTTGATCCCGTTGGCTGCGTTGGCCCGTGATCACGGCGTCGAGCTGCGGTTGATCGAATACATGGATGTGGGCAATCGCAATGGTTGGACGCTCGATCAGGTGGTGCCGGCCACGGACATGATCGAGCGGCTGAACGCGGAATGGCCGCTGCAGGCCGTGGGTCGGGCTCCCCACGCCACGGCCAGTCGTTGGCGCTACCGCGATGGGCGAGGTGTGGTGGGTGTGATTGCCTCCATCACCGAGCCGTTCTGTGGGGATTGCAACCGGTTGCGCATCACGGCGGATGGCCAGGCATTCACCTGTTTGTTTGCCTCGAAGGGGGTGAACCTTCAGCGTTGGTTGATGCCACGTGTGGATGGTGATGGTTTGCGCGATGCCCTGACGGCTTTATGGCTTCGACGCGATGACCGTTTCAGTGAGCGTCGTGCGCAGCTGGGGAGCGCTGCTCCCCATGCGGAGATGGCGTACTTGGGTGGGTGACCCATTGGCGCAAGGGTGTTGGTTGTCACGGTTTGGCTGGGTTGCTTTCGGTACAACCGGCTGAGAGAGCGGCGCTGATCGCATCCATCGATGTTTGAACTGCTGGCCTACGAACGGTTCCGTGACACGCCTTCGGTGCGTTTCTTCGACGTCACCGTCGAGTCCTCGAACGCCCGCGACCTGGTGATTCATTCCGGCCCAGCCGTGAGTCCTCCCAATGATGGGGAGACGGGGGCCTGGCAGTTTTATCTGCATCCCCATCAGGAGGACAACCTCCTGGCTGCCAGTGGAGGACGCACGTTTTATCTGGTGAATCTGGCCTGGGAGGTGCCCTTTCACATCGTGCGGCTTGAAAGCGGCGGCGACATCCTGCGCATCCCTCCCGGCACCTTTCACCGCTCCATCTCTGATCCGGAGGGATCGGTGGTGCTCAATCAAGCGGTGCGTGCTGCGGGAGTGTCCCTGCTGCGGGAATTCCGGGTCTACAACAGCGCCCGGATTCCAGCGCTGATGGCAGCCACGGTGGCGGGTGCACCGAAGCCTCTTCTGCATGGCATGACGCCAGCGCTTCAGGCCGCCTGAAGCGTCTGCTTCGGGGCGCTGGTGTTCGCTGGTTCTTCGTCCACGCTGATGCTCCAGCTCAGATCACTGGAGGTGTTGGCAGGTCCGCTGAAGCTGCCACTCACTGCTGCGGTGAGTTCAGGTTTCGAAGAGGTGGCCAGCACGACATAGCGCTCATTTACTTCACTGCCGGCGCTGGGATCGAAACCCCGCCAGCCGGCGCCGGGGAGATAGACCTCCGCCCAGGCATGCAGGTCGTACTGCTCAGGGGCCGGGTCGAGCAGTTGATAGCCGCTCACAAAGCGGGCTGGAAGTCCGACAACGCGGCAGCAGGTCACCATCAGCATGGCCAGGTCCCGACAGGAGCCGATGCGTTCCCGCAAGGTGCGTCCAGCAGGCCAGGCCGGCCCCGCATGGCGTTGGGTGTACTTGACGCGGTCTTGAATCAGTTCGATCAGTTGGTTGAGGAAAGCGAGTGTCTGTTGGTTGCTCCCCATCAGCGCTTCCTGGGTGAGGTCGATGGCGGAGGGTTCGTGTTGTCCGTTCGGGAGCCATCCCTCCAGTGCCCCGAGCAGATCCTGGTTCAACTGGCCGCGGGGATAGGGCAGCGGGGGCTCCATGCCGTTGAAGCAGCTGTCGAGTGGTGGGGCTGGCCGCGTTTCCACGCGGCTGTTGGCTTCGAAGCAGAGTTGATCAGTGCTGCCCAGGAAACCCAGTCGCAGGATTTCATCGCCACTGGCGGCCAGCAGCTCCCGCCGTTGGCAGGGTTCAGGAAGCACCGAGAGGGAGTGATCGAGCAGACGCTGGAAACCGTGTCCCCTTGGTTTAAGGCAGAGGCGATGCTCCCCCAGGGTGATCGGGGCGTCGTAGCAGTAGGTCAGGCGGTGAACGATGTGGGCACGCATGGAGAAGCAAGAGGGGAGTCGTGTGGCGTGTCCGGCAGATTGCTGGTGGTGAAGTAGCGCGCCTGGATCAGGTCGTGAAGTTGGTTGAGATCACGCTGCAGTTGGTCGATTGCCTCATGCAGCCCGGTGTCGATCAAGGCATCGATGCGCACGTAGCTCCAACGCGAGAGCAGTTGTCCCCGCAGGCAGTCGAGGTCATCCGGGGCGGCTTGGACCGGTTGGGTCTGAATCTGTTGCAGGGTGTCGCTAATGCCTTGCAGGCAGAAGCGCACCGATCGCGGGAAGACCGGATCGAGCAGCAGAAAATTGGCCACCGATGCCGGGGTGATCGCCTGCTGCATGTTCTGGCGATACATCTGATAGGCCCCTGCCGTGCGCAGCAGGGTGATCCATTGCAGTTCATCCAGCACGCCTCCCACTTCCTCAGGGGAGGGGAGCAGCAGGAAGTACTTCACGTCGAGGATGCGTGAGGTTTTGTCGGCTCGCTCCATCAACCGTCCCAGCTGACTGAACAGCCAGCTGAGGTCGCGGCTGAGGCTGGAATCAGTGATCCCATAAAAGATTTGGCATCCCTGGCGAATGCTGCGCAGTTGTTCTTGCACCGGTTCCGTCCAGATTGCTTCGTCTTCCTGCAGACTCCAGTGCAGATCATTGATTTGTTCCCACATCTCTGTGGTGATCACATCGCGGATCTGGCGTGCGTTTTCGCGGGCCATGGCGATGCAGCTCACGATGCTGTTGGGATTCTCCAGGTCGTGCAGCAAGAAGCGGATCACATCGGCGGGGCGTCCCGCTGGATAGGCCTGATCGAAGCGGCTGCGATCGCCGGTGGCTTCCACCAGTGGCAGCCATGGTTCGGCGCTACCTGGGGGACAATCAAGGGCCATGGCTTCACTGACCTCAAGGAAGCGGGCGATGTGTTCGGCCCGCTCCAGGTAGCGATGGATCCAATAAAGAGAATCGGCGACCCGGCTCAGCACGGCACCACCTCCCGGGCTGGTTCGCTCACCACCTGCTGGTCGTCCACGATCCAGGTGTCTTTACAGCCGCCCCCCTGGGAGGAGTTCACCACCAGCGATCCGCGCTCCAGTGCGACTCGCGTCAGTCCCCCTGGGCTGACCCAATTTTGTTTCCCTCGCAGCACGTAGGGCCGTAGATCCACATGGCAGGGATAGAGCTCCCCGTTACTGAGGGAGGGCACAGTGGACAGCTGCAGCGTGGGTTGGGCGATGAAGTTGCGGGGGTTGGCGCGGATTTTGGAGTCGAAATCGACCAGCTCGGTGCGGCTGGCTTGGGGCCCGATCAGCATTCCGTAGCCACCGGCTTCGGCCACCGACTTCACCACCAGCTCTTCGAGGTGATCGAGGACGAACTGGCGGTCGTTGTCGCGAGCACACAGGTAGGTGGGCACGTTCTCGATGATCGGCTCCGCATCGAGGTAGTAGCGGATCATCGCCGGCACGTGGGCGTAGATCAGCTTGTCGTCGGCCACGCCGGTGCCTGGTGCATTCGCGATCGCCACCCGCCCTTGGCGCAACACCTCCATCAGTCCAGCGACGCCGAGCATGGAATCTCTGCGGAACACGTTGGGGTCGAGGAAGTCATCGTCGATCCGTCGGTAGATCACATCCACAGCGCTGTGTCCGTTGGTGTTGCGCAGCCACACGCGCCCGTCCTCACAGAACAGATCCCGCCCTTCCACCAAGGGAATGCCCATTTGTTGGGCTAGGTAGCTGTGTTCGAAGTAGGCGCTGTTGAACACGCCCGGGGTGAGCAGCACCACCCGAGGTGCGTCGCTCCAGGGGGCCATGTCCTGCAGTGTGCGCAGCAGATGGGAGGGGTAGTCATCGATCGGTTGCACGGCCCGCCCTGCGAACAGGCTCGGGAACAGCTGCTTCATCACGCGGCGGTTTTCGAGGAAATAGGCCACGCCGGAAGGACAGCGCAGGTTGTCTTCGAGAACGCGCCAGGTGCCTTCTCCATCACGGATCAGGTCGAGGCCTGACACCTGGCACCAGCGGTTCAGGGGCACCTGGACTCCCTGCATCTCCTGGCGCCAACCGGAGGAACTTTCCACGTCTTCCCTTGGGATCACACCGTCGTTGATGATTTGCTGTGGCCCGTAGATGTCGGCCAAAAAGCAGTCGATTGCCTCCAACCGTTGGATCAGGCCTTGCTCCAGGCGTTGCCACTCGTGACCGCCGATTAAGCGTGGAAGGGGATCAAAAGGAAGGATGCGTTCACGGCCGTTGCCGTCGCTGTCGTTGAGCCGAAACGTGGCCCCATGCCGTCTCAGGAGATGGCTCGCTGCCGCGTGGTTGCGGATGAGCTCGTTCAGGCCGATCTGTCCGAGTGATGAGAGCAGAGGCTCCAGTGCTGCTCTCGGTGCGGCATCAGTGCGGCAGAAATATTCGTCGTAGCCAGCTGACGGTTTGTATTCGGTAAACATCCAAGGCACCGATATCGGATGCATCCAATCGGTCGACGGATCCCGCTCCTGGTCACCCTTGCTACACATTCCGCAATTTGGGCGACATCGCTGTTCACCACAGATGTTTTGGTATCTGTAGACACCAGCTTGTTGGCCCGAGTGTTTGGGGGGAGGGCTCGCATTTGCTTAGGTATTTGCCAGTCCCCGAGTCAGGTTTTCAGTGAGTGAACTGATGTGGGCCCGCTTGATCTTTGCCGTCGGGGCAGTGGTGACAGCGGCAACCGTGGTGATGATCGTGCGCGGTCATCTGTACTGGCAGCGGCG
Source organism: Synechococcus sp. RS9916 (assembly GCF_000153825.1). Classification (NCBI taxonomy): domain Bacteria; kingdom Bacillati; phylum Cyanobacteriota; class Cyanophyceae; order Synechococcales; family Synechococcaceae; genus Synechococcus; species Synechococcus sp. RS9916. Next base: position 1,990,854 of record NZ_DS022299.1, on the reverse strand, counting down.
GGATTCAAGCGATGTCGGCTAGCGCAGCACCGTTTCTTCATCCCGGGGTCGCCTGGGCCTTGGTGGTTCTGTTCTCTGTGCTTTGGGTCGCCCTGGGTGTGGCCTGGGGCCGTCGAGGCAAAGGCGATGCCGACGAGTACATGCTGGCTGGCCGCAATATCGGCTTGGCTCTCAGCACCGCCACATTGATGGCCTCCTGGGTCACTGGGAACACCACGCTTCTGGCGCCGGAATTTGGCTACAAAACTGGTCTTTGGGGCATGTTCAGCTATGCCCTGGCCGGGCTTGGCCTGATTCTCTTCGCCCCCCTGGCGTCGCGGATCAAGCAGTTGATGCCCAACGGGCGCACCAGCGGCGACTTCATCCGCTTGCGCTACGGGCGTCTGGCTTGGTGGGTGTTCATGCTGATCACCGCGGTCTACACCCTGGGCTTTCTGATGACCCAGGCGATGGGTGCTGGTCTGCTGCTGCAGGCCCTTTCAGGCTTCAACTACCACGTGGGAATGGTGGTGGTGATTGGTGTCGCCACCGTCTACACCTTGTTTGGAGGGATGCGGGCCGTGATCGGCACCGATTTCATTCAGTCGCTGTTGATCATGGTGTTGCTGGCGGTGGTGGCGGTGCTCGCCTTCCGTCAATTCCCGATGCCTGAGGTGCATGCCTCCTTGCTGGCCCGGCATCCCGATCGGCTTGATCTGCTGCTGCCGGCGGGCTTGTTGATCGCCTGGAATTCCGCCCTGTTTTCGATGGGCGAGGTGTTTCACAACAACATCTGGTGGTCCCGTGTCTTCGCCAGTCGGCGTTCAGTGGTGATGACCTCTTTCGTGTTGGGCGGAATTGCCTGGATGAGCGTGCCGATGGTGACGGGCTCCATCGGCTTGGTGGCCTTGGCCCGTGAGCTGCCTCTCGATCAGGTGAACATGGTCTTCCCCGTGATGGCAGCTGATTTGCTCGGGGCGGGCGGTGCGGCTCTGGTGTTTGTGGTGGTGTTTGCCTCGCTCACCTCCACCCTGGATTCGCTGCTGGCATCCACTGCCGATCTGCTGGCGGAGGACGTGTACTTCCGTCTGTTGCGGCCTCAGGCCAGTGACCTACAGCTGAAGCAGGCGGCGCGGCTGATGGTGGTTGGGTTGGCGGTTGTCACCCTGGTGCTGTCATGGCCGCGGCTTGATTCGCTGGCGTCGGTGCTGTTCTTCACTGGAGCCCTAGTGGCCTCCACGGTCTGGCCTGTGGCGTGCGGCCTGTACTGGCGCACGGCCAACCGCAAGGCTGCCATTGCGGCCATGCTCGCCGGCAGCGTTGTGGGCCTGCTCGCCTATGTGCTGATCGCGCCCTACTGCGCCGCTGTGTTTTCGGCGGCCGTGTCGGCGGTCGTGATGCTGATCGGCAGTCGCATATGGCCGGAACGGTTTGACTTCACCTTGTTGCAGGAGGAGGGATGATCCAAACACTCCCTTTAATGGCCAGCCTTGTCGGTCTGTCTGGCTTTCAGTTTTTGCTGTTAGCCAGTCAGTTTGCCCTGGTGCTGTCGGTGCTCGTCCTGCTGCTGATCTGGTGGGTGGAGTGGCGCAATGGACGCATTTGGTGATAGAGGCATGGATGAGTAACGAGCTGAACATTCTTCCCGGATCTTTGCTTAAGAAGCTGCTTCTTCGTGGACGGAGGAGTGTGGTTGTTGTTACCGGTAAAAGATGTAGTTCCTGGCTTTAGCACTCGGTTTGGCAAACAGAGTGTTGATCCGATCTCGCTATGGCACAGGCCAAATCAGCACTTGTGGACGCGACCTCGGTTCAGATCCGATTTGAGCCGATGGGGCCCGATGTCTACGGGCAAAACCAACCCAAGGAGCTGTTGGCCGCGATTGCCGAAGACGTTGAGCCATTGAAGGATTTGGTGGATCAGCACGTGGTGTCGATCCAACCGTTTCGAGCCGAGGCCTTGCTGCAGGTCTTTCGGTTGGCGGCGAAGTTCGAGAGCAATCCCGATCGCTATTGCCGTCACAACACGCCGCTCACCGGCAAGATTCTGATTAACGCGTTCTACGAACCGAGCACGCGCACCCGGCTGTCTTTTGACAGCGCTTGGCACCGACTCGGCGGTGACTCCATCAACATCACTGACAGGGCTACCACGGGGATCGCCAAGGGCGAATCGCTTGAAGATGTCGCCCATATGTTCAACAACTACGGCGATTGCGTGGTGCTGCGGGATAGCGATCCCGGTGCCATTTATGCGATGACATCAACCCTACGGATACCGATCATCAACGCCGGGAATGGCATCGACGAGCATCCAACCCAGGCGATGGCCGATCTCTATACGATTTTCAAGTGGCGGCCCAAACTCGCCGAAGTTGTGGTCGCCCCGGCTGATCGCATTCGCATTGGAATCGTCGGAATTCCCTCGCGGATGCGAACAGTTCGCTCTCTCTTGAGGATCCTGGCCAAATTCCCGCAGACCGTGGATGAGGTGGTGGTGATTCACGCCCCTGGGTTGGAGCCGGATCAGCCGCTGTTCGACCCAGGACAGTTGGAGGAGCTCGAAGCTTGTGGGATGAAGGTGCGCTGCAGCACCGATCTTCAGGCTGAAGTTCCAGATCTTGATGTCGTCTACATCAACGCCATCGCCTGGGTGGGCGACACGTATGAGGTGCATGGCGGAGGATTTCGCCTCACCCGCGACATGCCGTTCAAGCCTGAAGCGATCGTGCTCCACCCGTTGGCGCGGGGAGCGGAACTCAGCACCTGTCTGGATGACACGCCCCACAACTGGTACTTCAGCCAGGCCAGGGGTGCTGTGTTCGTGCGGATGGCATTGCTCACCTGCATGGTCAATCGGGCCGAACGGGTGATGGATGTGATCTGAGGTGGGCTGATGTGTGGGATTGGTGGTGTTTTCAATGCCGACCGTCAACAGACGGTGGATCGCCAGCTGCTGGTCAACATGGCGGCGATTCAGGCCCATCGCGGGCCCGATGGCTTTGGCGTTGAGGTGCTCGATCAGGCCGGCGTTGGCTTCTGCCATGCCCGCCTCTCGATCATTGATCTGAACGAGTCACGGGCCCGGCAGCCCTTCCTCACCGATGACGGTGAGGTGCTGATGGCTCACAACGGTGAGTTTTACGACTTCCAGCGGATCAGGGCTGACCTCACCGCCCAGGGGGTGCGCTTCAGCAGCAAGAGTGATTCCGAGATCCTGTTGCGGCTCTACCAACGCCAGGGATTAGAGGCGACCCTGCCTCTGTTGCGCGGTGAGTTCGCCTTCGCCTTGTTTGATCGGGCCGAAGACTGCCTCTACCTCGTGCGGGATCGCTTCGGCATCAAACCGCAGTACTGGGCGATGACGCCTGAGGGTCTGGTGTTCGGGTCCGAGTTAAAGGTGCTGTTCGCCCATCCAGCGGTGGAGCGACGCTTCACCTCGGAGGGTCTGTTCCACCAGTTGATGCAGACCATGGTTCCCGGCACCACAGCCTTTGCCGGGGTGCATCAGGTGAAGCCCGGCCATGTGCTGAAGGTGCAACGGATGAATGGGCGGCTGCAGGTGTCGGAGTCGACCTACTGGGATGTCGACTTTCCGCGCAAGGATCAGCGGGACTCCAGCCGCACCGAAGCCGACCACATCGCTGCCGTTCGTGCGGCCTTGCTGGAGGCCGTTGAGCTGCGCATGGTGGCCGACGTTCCCGTGGGTTGTTATCTCTCCGGTGGCATCGATAGCTGTTCGATCCTCGGTTTGGCGTCAGCCGTGAGCCAGGCGCCGGTGAAAGCGTTCACGATCGGATTTGATGACGCCCGTTACGACGAGTCGCCGATTGCCCGGGAGATGGCTGAGGCCACGGGTGCTGAGCAGGATCTGCTGCGGCTGTCGGGTCAGGAGCTCTATGGCCACATGGAACGCACCATCTGGCATGCCGAGCGAACGATCTACAACACCTTGGCCGTGGCGAAGTTCTTGATGAGCCGCCACGTCAATGACGTGGATTACAAGGTTGTGATGACCGGTGAAGGCTCAGATGAGCTGTTCGGCGGCTACCCCGCCTTTCGCCGCGACATGTTCCTCCACGGTCTCGATGACTTGCCGGAGGAGGAGCGCGCCAGCTGGGAAAGCTTGCTGCAACAGTCGAATGCTCTGGTGAAGGGGGCGATGCTCGCTGAAAACCAGGTGGATGACCCCGATCTTGACGCTGTGGTTGGTTTCACCCCCAGTTGCCTGCAGCCCTGGCTGGCCTGCGCCCCACTGGTGCCGGAGCTTTTGGCGGAATCCCATGCCACCGCCTTGGAGGGTTACTCCCCGGGCAAGGCGATTGCCGAGCAACTGGATGGGGATCAACTGGACGGGCGCCATGCCCTGGACAAGGCCCAGTACGTCTGGATCAAGACCATGCTTGAGGGCCAGATCCTGACCTGGGGTGGCGACCGGGTCGACATGGCCAATTCCATGGAGGCGCGACCCGCCTTCTTGGATCACCATCTGGCCGCGGTGGCGGTGCAGGTGCCACCCGAACTGCGGATCAAGGGGAAAACCGAGAAATACGTGCTGCGGGAAGCTATGGCCGGCCTGTTGCCGGAGGTGCTCTACAAGCGGGAGAAGTTCGCCTTCATGGCCCCGCCAGCCCATACGGAGCCAGAGAAGTGGGAGCAGATGAAGCAGCTCGCTAACGACTACCTCAGTGATGAGGCGATCGATGCCGCCGGTTTGTTGAGCAAGGCGGGGGTGCGGGCTCTGTTCGCGCGCCATGACGATCCCTCCACCACCGATGCGGAGCGGGTGCAGCTGGATGCGGTGATCAATCACCTGCTGGGTGTGCAGATGCTGCATCGCATGTTTGTGGCGGAAGACGTGCCAGCTCTGGCCCGTCGGGAGGCGGACCGTTTGGGTTGGCGGGTGCTGATGCCCGTTTGAATTCTTTGATCAGGATTAAACCGTTGCGCTAGCTACAGGCCAATCGTTCAGTTCAGGTGATGTTGAACATCCCTTTGAACTGAAGGTCACGGCATTGCCAGCGCTCATCTCGGCTTCCTCGACCACCCCTGCCATAAGGGTCGAGCCAGCCAAAATTGCGGCGCGACCCAACCGTGATCGGCTGATCGCAACGATCGAACAGCTGGCCAGCATTGGCGCCCAGCCTGATGGAAGCGTTTGCCGGCGTGGGTTTTCGCCTGAAGATGTGCAGGGCCGCGACTTGCTGGCCTATTGGATGAAACAGATCGGCATGCAGGTGCGTGTCGATGCTGCTGGCAATTTGATCGGACGCCTGGAAGGCCTCGATCCCCAACGTTCTGCCTTGGTGACCGGGTCGCATCTCGACACGGTGCCGACCGGTGGACGTTTCGATGGAGCTCTGGGCGTGTTGGCCGGTCTGGAAGCCTGCCGCGCGCTTCAAGACCAGGGCCTGCGCCTGCGGCATGGCATCGAGTTGATCGCCTTTGCCGACGAGGAGTCGACCATGGTGGGTTGCAAAGGCTTGGCGGGCACGGCCTCCGCTGACCCGGAGAGTTATGCCACCAGCAACGGAAAGCCGATTGAGGACAATTTGGCGCGCATCGGGGGACATTGGCCATCTTTAGCTTCGGCCCGCCGTTCCGATGAGGCCTACGCCGCGTTCCTGGAGTTGCATGTGGAGCAGGGCGGTGTTCTCGAGCAGCGCGGCGATGCCATCGGCGTTGTGGAGGGTGTGGTCGGTCAACGACGCTTCAGCATCAATGTGCAGGGTCAGGCCAACCACGCCGGCACCACGCCGATGAGTTCGCGACAGGACGCCCTTGTGGCGGCTTCGCGGATTGTTCTCGCGGTGGAGGCCATGGCCTCCCGTCATCCTGGAGATCCGGTGGCGACGGTGGGACGACTGGAGGTTTGGCCCAACGCCGCCAACGTTGTTCCTGGTGCCGTCGCCCTGACGGTCGATCTAAGGGATGTGGATCCGACGGTTCTCGATCAATTGGTGGAGGAGTTGATGCAGCAGGTGGAACGCATCGGTGCTGAAACCGGTTGCCCGATCGCTGTCGACCCTCAGTTCAGTGTTGATCCCACTCCTGCAGATGCTGTGGTGATGGCCACGATTGCTGAGGCCGCGGCTGATCTTGGTTTCTCCCACAGCCATCTCCCCAGCCGCGCGAGCCACGATGCGCAAGAGGTCGGCCGCCGTTGGCCGATGGGCATGATTTTTGTCCCGAGCCGGGGTGGTCTGAGTCATTCCGCTGCGGAGTTCACCAGCGATGAGCAGTGCTGGGCAGGCACTGCGGTGCTGTTGGAAACGTTGTTGCGGCTCGACCGTGAGCTGCCATGACCTTTTCGATCGTGGCCCGTGATCCCAGCAATGGCCGCTTTGGTGTGGCCGTTGCTACGTGTCATCTGGCCGTTGGATCGACTGTGCCCCACATCCGCGCGGGGGTTGGTGCTGTCGCCACCCAGGCCCACACCAACCCTTACCTGGGGATTTGTGGTCTTGAACGCCTGGAGCAGAGCTCGGATGCGGACAACGTTTTGGCCAGCCTCCTTGCAGATGATCAGCATCGTGACCGGCGTCAGTTTCACCTGATTGACCTGGACGGTCGCACGGCCTGTTGGACGGGTCAGGATTGTGGCCCTTGGGCCGGGCATCGCCATCAGCGTGATCTGTCTGTTGCCGGCAATTGTTTGGTTGACGAGGGTGTTCTGGTGGCGATGGAGCATGCCTTTCTCACCAGTGACCCCAACTTGAAATTGGGCCGCCGTCTGATGATGGCTTTGCAGTCGGGTGAAGCGGCTGGCGGTGATCACCGCGCCACTTTCTGCACCTCAGCGGCGGTGCAAGTGAGTGGTGAGGCAGCTTTCCCGCTCCTGGATCTGCGCGTTGATTTTCATGAGCGCGCGGTGGAGCAGTTGATGGAGGTGTACGAGCGCAGTCAGGCCCTTTGGGCTCAGCAGTGGAGGGATGAACTATCGGAATTGCCCATGCTCAACCGCTTGGTGGCTTGAGGATTCAATGTTGTTCATGAAATAAAAAAGCCCTGCACACAATGTTGTGGCAGGGCTTTTTTGAATTCAGATGAGCTCAATTGCGAACGGACACTTCCCACTCCACAGCTAACCCAGCCTTGCGTGCGTCATCGGCAAGATTGTCCATGCAATCCATGCTGAAGACGGCTTGCCCGGACAGCAGGGCATCCCATTCCTGAGCTGGAAAGTGGGTTTGCAGCCAGAACACGCCATGCACGCTGGAGGGATTCACCTGCACGAGCCCTTGGTCGAGGCGAGAAGCAATGAGATCCAACGGATTGGCTAAAGCTGTTTTAATTACAGCTTCAATCCCTTGAATCGGATTGTTCTTCTTGCTACGGATTGAGAGGTTGCCTTAGCGCGTGTAACCCACACCGCGGTAGACGAGATGCACCGGAGTGTGTTGGCAGTTGGCCTGGCGGGCTTGGTACACATTGCGGCGATAAACAAGTTGCACGCCGGGCTTGTCTCCTGTTGCGTGGCTTTGCTGGTACTGATGCCCGCGATAGAGAAGGGTGGTCATTGGATGGTCCTCGAAGCAAGCTCAGGTCCCCGTTCCATGGCCTGAGGCGAACTGCGCTTCGTGCGATACGAAGTGAACGATCGGTAGCTGTTGCTACAAAAATATTGAACCTTCTGCAAGGACCGTCGTGGCGTTCGGCCCGATACTCTTTGAGAAAAGTTTTCAGTTTTGTTTATTTTTGTTCGTAGGAATTAGTGGGCCTGCTGATCGCAATCAGCTGATCGAGTGCAGCATTGAAGAAGTGCAGGCCTTGCTCCTGGAGCGTGGGGCCAAGCCTTCGCCAGTCCTGGCTCAGGCGATCGGCTCCTTCCGGTCCAAGGGCGCTCACCACGTAGTCGTGGTCGTTGGCGATCCAGCGTTCAAGCGCATCACCGTCGACCTCGAGGTGGCATTGCAGGCCAATGGCGTGGGCTCCGATCCGAAACACCTGTTCCGCGCAGTGCAGCGATGAGCCCAGAAGGGTTGCATCAGCTGGCAGGTGGATGCGATCGCCATGCCAATGCAGCACCAAGCTGCTGCTTGGTTGCCCCTTGAGCAGAGCTTCCTCGCTTGAATCCGCGACCCAGTGGATCGCGCCGACGCCGAGTTCCTTGAGCGGCTGTGGTGGTGCTCCCACCTGCAGGGGTTGCACGGAGCCGCCTGCAGCAACAGCCAAGAGCTGTGCCCCCAGGCAGATGCCCAGCACCGGTCGGCGTTGCTGGTGCCAGGCCCTCAACCAGTCCAGTTCCTGCCGCAACCAGTCCATGCATGGTTGCTCGCGATCGTTCACGCTCATCGGGCCACCGAGCACAAGGGCGATGCTGTTCGCACACGCCCTGGGGTCTGGCAGGGTGTCGCCCCGGTCGGGCCTCAGGGTCTGGAGAGACATGCCCCGTTGCCGCGCCAGTTCTCCCACCAGTGCGGCGTCTTCGTGGTCCACGTGTTGGACGACCAGGAGTGTTGGGTTCAAAGCAGCAGATAGCGCTGGGCGAGGGGCAGCACCTCAGCGGGCTCGCAGGTGAGCAGCTCACCGTCGGCGAACACCTCATAGGTCTGCGGGTCCACGCACACCTTGGGCAGTGCTGCATTCAGCTTGAGGGCGCTCTTGCCGACGCTGCGGGTCTCCTTCACTGCCATGCAGGTGCGCTCCAGCCCCAGTTGGCGTTGGATGTCGGCATCCATGGCCGCTTCGCTCACAAAGGTGAGGCAACTGGGGGCGAGGGCTTTGCCGAAGGCGCCGAACATCGGCCGGCCGTGCACCGGGCCGGGGGTGGGAATGGAAGCGTTGGCGTCGCCCATCTGGGCCCACACGATCGAACCACCCTTCACCACTAGTTCTGGGCGAATGCCGAAGAAGCCAGGCTTCCACAGCACGAGATCGGCGAGTTTGCCGGTTTCGATCGATCCCACTTCGCTGCTGATGCCGTGGGCCAATGCCGGGTTGATCGTCACCTTGGCGATGTAGCGCTTCAGCCGGTGGTTGTCGTTGCGAGCGGAGTCTTCCGGCAGGGCACCGCGCTGCACCTTCATCTTGTGGGCGGTCTGGAAGGTGCGGGTGATCACCTCGCCCACGCGGCCCATGGCCTGGGAGTCGCTGGCGATGATCGAGAAGGCGCCGAGGTCGTGAAGGATGTCCTCGGCGGCGATCGTTTCGCGCCGGATCCGTGATTCGGCAAAGGCCACGTCCTCAGGGATCTTCGGGTCGAGGTGGTGGCACACCATCAACATGTCGAGGTGCTCCTCGAGCGTGTTGCGGGTGTAGGGCCGGGTGGGGTTGGTGCTGCTCGGCAGCACGTTGGCCTCGCCGCAGATCTTGATGATGTCTGGCGCGTGTCCGCCGCCCGCGCCTTCGGTGTGGAAGGTGTGAATCGTGCGTCCTTTGATGGCGGCGATCGTGTCTTCCACGAAGCCGGCTTCGTTCAAGGTGTCGGTGTGGATGCACACCTGCACGTCCATCCGATCGGCCACCGACAGGCAGGCATCGATTGTGGCGGGTGTGGTGCCCCAGTCTTCGTGCAGCTTCAGGCCGCAGGCTCCTGCGCGCACCTGTTCTTCCAGCGCTTCCGGGGTGCTGGCGTTGCCTTTGCCGAAAAAGCCCAGGTTCACCGGCAGGCCTTCGGCGGCCTGGAGCATCCGCCCGATGTGGAAGGCGCCGGGGGTGCAGGTGGTGGCATTGGTGCCGGTGGCCGGTCCGGTGCCGCCGCCCATCAGTGTGGTGACGCCGCTGGCCAGCGCCGTTTCGATTTGCTGGGGGCAGATGAAATGGATGTGGGTGTCGATGCCTCCGGCCGTGAGGATGTGCCCTTCTCCGGCGATGGCTTCCGTGCCGGGGCCCACCACGATCGTCACCCCTTCCTGAGTGTCGGGGTTGCCTGCTTTGCCGATGCCCACGATCCGGCCGTCCTTGAGGCCGACATCGGCTTTGACGATGCCCCACCAATCGAGGATCAGGGCGTTGGTGATCACCGTGTCGACGGCGCCCTCAGCGCGGGGGGTCTGGGACTGGCCCATGCCGTCGCGGATCACCTTGCCGCCGCCGAACTTCACCTCATCGCCGTAGACGGTGTAGTCCTTCTCGACTTCGAGAATCAGATCGGTGTCGGCCAGGCGAACCCGGTCGCCGGTGGTGGGTCCGTAGGTCTCGGCGTAGGCCTGGCGGGAGATGCGGTAGGGCATGGGTCAGGCGTCGAGGGGTCCGTTGATCTGGCCGTTGAAGCCGATGACGCGCCGCGCACCGGCGAAGGGAATCAGATTCACGTCGCGGCTGTCACCGGGTTCGAAGCGGATGGCGGTGCCGGCGGGGATGTCGAGCCGTTGACCGCGGGCTGCGGCCCGGTCGAACTGCAGGGCGGCGTTGGCTTCAGCGAAATGGAAATGGGAGCCCACCTGCACTGGCCTGTCGCCGCTGTTGGCGACGCTCACCGTGGTGACGGGTCGGCCTGCATTCAGCTCCAGTTCACCCGGTTCGGAAAACAGTTCGCCTGGAATGAGAGGTGCCATGGGTTCTGCCTCAGCGAATCGGGTCGTGCAGGGTGACGAGCTTGGTGCCATCGGGGAAGACCGCCTCGATCTGCACCTCGTGCACGAGCTCTGGGACCCCTTCCATCACCTGGTCGCGACGCAGCCAGGTGGTGCCTTCCTGCATCAGCTCTGCCACGCTTTTGCCATCGCGGGCGCCTTCCAGCACCAGGAAGCTCAGCCAGGCCACGGACTCCGGGTGGTTGAGCTTGAGGCCGCGGTTCAGCCGTCGTTCCGCCAGCAAGGCTGCGGTCACGATCAGCAGTTTGTCCTTTTCCTGGGGACTGAGATGCATGGGAAGCCTCGGTCGTTATCAGTGTGTCGCTGGCGTTGCTTGTGCAGTGTTCATTGTGGACATTGATCGCCGTAAGGGCTGTTCCTGCAAGGGCCAGACCCGTGGGATCTGCGGTTGGCTCAGGCCGCGTAAGTGGCGCGTTCGTTCCCACAGGCGGCTGAACCAGAAGCGGGCATCGCGGCTGGAGGGGCCGGCATAGCGGGCCACAAGGCCCTGCCCCAAGACGCTGCAGCGCATGGTCCCTTCCAGGCCTTCGCGGTCTGCTCGCGCCTCACGCAACATTTGCGCCAATTGGTCGGGCTGTAACGGGGTTGGGGCCGCCCACACCAATGTGCCGAACACCGGCTGGCCGTTCAGGCCGTGCAGATCGTTCAGGCCGGCACCTCCGAGTTCGAGCCGATCCACCAGTTCCCACCGCGATGGCGCGTGGGGATCCTCGTTGAGGCGCTGGATGGCGAGGCTTGAGCGCCACCGCCCTGCCGCCAGTGTTTCCCCGGCGGCGGTGCGGCCGAAGCGAACGATTTCGGCACTGAGAAACGACGCGTTGGCGGCCAGTTGCACTTGAACGTGCTGTTCATAGAGCGCGTCGGCGTAGAGCACCAGCTCTTGGGGCATCCATTCCAGATCGCTTCCAGGGGCCAGCTGGCAATCCACCTGTTGCCTGGCCCAGCTGCCCTCCGGACGCACCTGGCTGCGGCCGATGGAGCCATAGACCTTCTGGGCGGCCACGCTGGTGACCAGGCCGCGGCTGTTTGGACCAAGGTCCAAGTGGATGCTCAGCTGGTCACCGCCCACCAGGCCGCCCGCTGTATGCAGCAGTGGCATTTCGCAGCGTCCGTCGGCGCCGTGCTCAGCGCGCAGCAGCTTGAAAGGAGCGCTGCAGCCTCCCTGATGACGGGTGCGATCACCGTGGTGCTGAAACTGCAGTTGGCAATGGCCGTGCCAGGGATCGGGTCGCTGCATAGAGATCACCATCGGCGGCGGTGGGTGCGCCAGCCTGTAGCAACGCACACCAAAATCCGGTCGATCGGCTAGGCACTCTTGGCTTGGACGGAGAGCGGCCATGGCTGAGGCGGTGATTGAACTCGTGCGGCGTTTGTCGTCACCGCCTCCTGGCGCTGAAGAGCCCACAGGCCTGCAACTGCCGCTGACGGCCGAGCAACGCACCGTGCTGCGGGGTCGCCGGCGCACCCTTTGTGGCCGTGATGTGTTGCTGCAGTTGCCACGGGATGGGGCCTTGCAGCCTGGCGATCGGCTCACGGATGGCGGTGGTGGCGTGCAGGTGGCGGTGGTGGCAGCAGTTGAGCCCCTGTTGCGGGTGCAGGGCACCTCAGCGTTGGAGCTGCTGCAGGCGGCCTATCACCTGGGCAATCGCCACGTGGCGCTTGAGTTGCATGAGCGGGAATTGTTGCTGCTGGACGATTCGGTGCTGCAGCAGATGTTGGAGAGCCGGGGGCTGATGGTGAGCCACTGCGAACGGCCCTTCCTGCCGGAGGGCGGGGCTTATGGCGGTGGCCATACCCATAACCACACGCATAGCCACGCGCCTTCATGACCTCGCTCGCCTTACTGCAGCTGGTGAGTCCGGCCCTGCCGGTGGGTGCCTTCAGTTATTCCGAGGGACTGGAGGTGTTGGTTCAGGCTGGAGCCCTGAAGGATGAAGCGACCCTCGAGCAGTGGTTGAGGGCCGAGCTGGAGCGGGGGACGTTGCGGGTGGAGGCTGCGGCCCTGTCGCTGTTCGCTGACGATCTGAACCGTTGGCAAGGCGCCACTGATCAGTCCGTCTGCCGGCGCATCGTCGACCTTGATGGCTGGCTTTTGGCCACGCGGGAAGCGGCGGAGGTTCGGGCCCAGCAGCGGCAGATGGGGGGTTCCTTGCTGCAGTTGCTCGCCGACATGGGTCATCCATTGCCTGAGCGCGTTCCTCTCGCTTGGCCGGCGGCTTGGGCTTGGGCGGCAGTTTCCCTGAACGTGCCGGTGCAGGAGATGGTGGAGGGTTACCTCTACGGCTGGGTTGCCAACCAGCTCAGTGCGGCGGTGCGTCTGGTGCCGCTGGGTCCCACCCGGGCCCAGGTGCAGCAGCAGCGCCTTCTACCGTTGATCGTGGATCAGGCGCATCAGCTGTTGGGGCAGGATCCCCGCGAGCTCTGGACCGGAGGCGTGGGGGCATCCCTCGCCCAGTTGGCTCATGCTGAGTTGTATTCCCGATTGTTCCGAAGCTGATGGGCAGCAAGCTGCGCCTGGGGGTCGCCGGTCCGGTGGGCTCTGGCAAAACCGCGCTGGTGGAGGCGCTCTGCCGGCGGCTGCGTGATCAGCTGCAGCTGGCGGTGGTCACCAACGACATCTATACGCAGGAGGATGCCCAGTTCCTCATCCGTGCTGGGGCGTTGGAGCCGGCGCGCATCCGCGGGGTCGAGACCGGTGGGTGTCCTCACACGGCGATTCGTGAGGACTGTTCGATCAATCGTGCTGCTGTTGCTGAGTTGGAGGACCAGTTCCCGGGCCTGGATCTGGTGCTGGTGGAAAGCGGTGGCGACAACCTGGCTGCCAGCTTCAGCCCTGAGTTGGTGGACCTCTGCATCTATGTGATTGACGTAGCGGCTGGGGACAAGATTCCGCGTAAAGGCGGGCCTGGCATTACCCGATCTGATCTGCTCGTGATCAACAAGATTGATCTCGCTCCGTTGGTTGGAGCCGATCTCGCGGTGATGGAGCACGACACGTTGGCCATGCGTGGGGAGCGTCCCTGGTGCTTTACCAATCTTCAAAGTGGTGAGGGCCTCGAGCGAGTAGCTGACTTTGTGTATCGGCACTTACCAAACTGCTGAATCCACTGGCCTCGCGGATCGGGAATTTTCGGGAAAATGTTCCTGTTGATACATTTCCGAATTGAGCTCGTGGCCATGGTCTTGATTCGTTCGTCGTTCGACGTCCGTTCAGCACTGTGTTGCGCATTTAAATGAGCTCCTCTCTTTCCAAGCGTCTATTTGCCGGTCTCGCTGCTGGTTCGCTGGGTCTTGCCGTGACGGCTTGTGGCGGTGGCGATCAAGCTGCCACCAACGCCAAGTGCGATGCCAATGGCGAAAACTGCACCGTCACCGTCGGCATCCTGCACTCCCTGACCGGCACGATGGCGATCTCCGAGAAGACGCTTGTCGACACTGAAGAGTTGGCGATTGAAGAAATCAACGCCGCCGGTGGTGTTGAAGTTGACGGCAAGAAATACACCATCGAAACCATCGTCGAAGACGGCGCTTCGTCTTGGCCCACCTTCGCTGAGAAGTCGAAGAAGCTGATCGATCAGGACAACGTGCCTGTCGTCTTCGGTGGCTGGACCTCGGCGAGCCGTAAGGAGATGCTGCCGGTCTACGAGTCGAAGAACGCCTTCCTCTACTACCCGATTCAGTACGAGGGTCAGGAGTGCTCCAACAACATCTTCTATACCGGTGCGACTCCGAACCAGCAGTCGGAGCCTGCCACCAAGTTCATGTATGAGAAGTCGCCTGCCGCTGGCAAGCCCTTCTTCCTTGTGGGTTCGGACTACGTCTTCCCCCGCACCTCCAACACCATCACCAAAGCTCAGGTTGAACAGCTGGGCGGCAAGGTGGTCGGCGAGGACTACCTGCCCTTGGGCAACACCGAGGTGGCTCCGATCATCGCCAAGATCAAGAAGGCTCTGCCTGACGGTGGTGTGATCATCAACACCCTGAATGGTGACCAGAACGTCGCCTTCTTCAAGCAGATTCAGGACGCCGGTCTCACCCCTGCCAACGGCTACTACGTGATGAGCTATTCCATCGCGGAAGAAGAGATCAGCACGATCGGACCTGAGTTCCTTGAGGGCCATTACGGCGCCTGGAACTACATGATGTCGATCGATACGCCTGCTTCCAAGAAGTTCGCTGCTGACTTCAAGGCCAAGTACGGCGCCGATCGTCAGGTGGCTGACCCTCAGGAGTCGGCTTACAACATGGTCTACCTGTGGAAGAAGGCCGTCGAGAAGGCCAACAGCTTCGACAACGACAAGGTGCGTGAAGCTCTGGTCGGCATCGAATTTGATGCGCCCCAGGGCAAGGTCACTGTGATGCCGAATCACCACCTGTCGCAGACCGTTCGGATTGGTCAGATCACCAAAGATGGTCAGTTCGCCATCCTTGAAGAGACCGACGGCCCCATCTCTCCTCAGGCTTGGAACCAGATCCACCCTGATTCCACCGGTTTCGCCTGCGACTGGACTGATGCCTCTAAGGGCGGCAAGTACAAGCTCTGATCCTCTGATCAAAGCCTGAATCTTTCCGGAATGGAGGGGCCCGTTTTCGGGCTCCTCCTTTTGTGGTTTTCCTGAACGCTTCGTTTCAGCCGTCGTGCAACTGCTCTTTGAAAGCCTGTTCAACGGCGTCGCCATCGGCTCAGTGCTGCTGATGGCCGCCCTTGGACTGGCCATTGTTTTTGGCCTGATGGGTGTGATCAACCTCGCCCATGGTGAGCTGATCATGCTCGGGGCCTACACCACCTTTGTGGTGCAGCTGATTTTCAAGCTGCCCGCCTTGGCGCCTCTCTACAACCTCTATGTGTTGGTGGCGATTCCCGTTGCCTTCATCGTCAGTGGCGTTGTGGGAGTGCTGCTGGAACGCACGGTGATTCGCCGTTTGTATGGCAGTCCCTTGGAGACGTTGCTGGCGACCTGGGGGGTCAGCTTGATCCTTCAGCAGTTCGTGCGCAGCGTCCCGATGGCCAGCGCGGCTGGATTGATTCTTGCCCTTGTGCTGGGCTTCGGGCTGCCGTTGTTCCTCCCGGATCGTTGGTTGGACGGCCCTCGCTCACGCCTCGTGCGTGCAGGAAGTTGGGGCATCGCGGCCCTGTGTGGCGTGGTGCTGGCGAATGGGCTGGCTGCTCAGATCAGCCGGCTGGCGAAGGCGGATGCCCGCAATGTGGATGTCACGGCCCCGCAGTGGATGCGCGGCGGCATCGACTTGGTCGGCATGACCTTCCCGGTGCCGCGCTTGGTGATCATTGCGGTCACCGTCGTGGCGGTGCTTGGGGTCACCTGGTTCCTGAACCGCAGCGTCTGGGGCATGCGTATTCGCGCCGTCACCCAGAACCGTTCGATGAGTGACTGCCTGGGGATTCCCACCGACACCGTCGACGTGCTCACCTTTGGCATTGGTTCCGGGTTGGCCGGCGTGGCCGGTGTGGCTGTGTCCCTGTTGGGGTCCGTCGGCCCGAATGTTGGTGGCTCTTACATCGTGGGCTGCTTCATGGTTGTGGTGCTTGGTGGCGTCGGCAATTTGTTCGGCACGGTGCTGGCCTCCTTCGCCATCGGTTGGCTCACGGATCTGATCGGGGCCGGTCGTTTGCTCACGCTCTGGCCCGACATGCCTGCTCCTCTGTCGGAGGCCGTGACTTTCTTTGCGACCACAAGCATGGCTCAAGTGATGATTTTCGCTCTGATCGTGGCGTTTTTGCAGTTCCGTCCTGCGGGAATGTTCCCGCAGAAGGGACGCATGGTGGAGGCCTGATCAGATGTTCAACCTTCTTCAACAGAGCCGTTGGCGTCAGCTTCTGCTTTGGGTGGTGATCATTGCCGCGATCGTGGCGGCCCCTGCGGTGCTGTCTGAATTCAGGCTGAATCTGCTGGGTCGTTTTCTGGCTTTGGCGATCGTGGCGCTCGGCATCGATCTGATCTGGGGTTTTACCGGCCTGCTCAGTCTTGGTCAGGGAATTTTCTTCGCGTTGGGTGGTTATGCGGCTGCCATGTATCTACAGCTCAGCAGCTCTGGCGATCTTCTCAATGGAATTCCCGAATTTTTCAGTCTTTACGGCGTGAGTGAGCTGCCGTTCTTCTGGCACCCCTTTGCCTCGCCATGGTTCACGTTGGTGGCCATCTGGCTGGTCCCCGGTCTTCTGGCAGCCGTTTTGGGTGGTCTGGTGTTCCGTAACCGGATCAAGGGGGTGTATTTCTCGATCCTCACTCAGGCCGCTCTGCTCGTCTTTTACAACTTCTTCAACGGCCAGCAGAAACTGATCAACGGCACCAACGGCTTGCAGACACCGGCCACCAAATTGTTCGGTCAGTACGTGGGCTCCGAATTGATGCAGCGCTGGTTCTTCTGGGTCACTGCCGTGGTGGTGATTTTGGTTTGGGCTTTCCTGCGCTGGGTGGTGCGTGGTCGCTTTGGTGATGTGCTGATTGCCATCCGTGATGACGAACCGCGGCTGCGTTTTGCTGGTTTTAATCCCACATTGTTCAAAACCCTCGTGTTTGGTCTCGCCGGTGCTCTGGCGGGGATTGGTGGAGCCCTCTACACCGTTCAGTCCGGCAGCGCCTCGCCGCAGTTCATGGAGGTGCCGATGTCGATTGACATGGTGATCTGGGTGGCTGTTGGGGGTCGCGGCACCTTGGTGGGCGCGATTTTCGGTGCCGTTGGTATCAATTACGCCAAGAGCCTGGTCAGTGAGGTGATGCCAGAGGGCTGGCTGTTCATCCAGGGCGCCTTGTTCATCCTTGTGGTGACCGCGCTCCCTGAAGGCGTGTTCGGTTGGTTCCGTACCGATGGCCCTCGCAATCTGTTGTCTCGGTTGGGTTTGTCGCGCCGGATCGGCACCTATCCCCAACTGGAAATTGATGGTCAGGAGGAGGTGCAGCCATGAGTGCTCCCCTGTTGGAGTTGCGTCAGATCACCGTCAGTTTTGATGGCTTCCTGGCGCTGCGGGATCTCAACCTCAGCCTGCAGCCCGGTGAGCTGCGGGCGGTGATCGGTCCGAACGGGGCCGGTAAGACCACCTTCCTGGATGTGATCACCGGGAAGACCGCTCCCACCGAAGGTGACGTGGTGTTCAAGGGCCGCTCCCTGGTGGGAATCCGTGAGCACCGCATTGCACGCTTGGGCATCGGTCGCAAGTTTCAAAGCCCCCGGGTGTTCGAGAAGCTCACGGTTCAGGAGAACCTGGCTTTGGCGGTGAGTCGCCCCAAGCAACCGTTGCCGTTGTTGTTCCGTGGTCTTGGTGCTGAGCAGCGTGATCGGGTTCAGCACTTGATGGGCATCGTCAACCTGCAGACCCGTGCCGACTGGCCCGCTGGTGCGCTGTCTCACGGCCAGAAGCAGTGGCTCGAGATTGCGATGTTGGTGGGTCAGGATCCCGATCTGTTGCTGGTCGATGAGCCGGTGGCGGGTCTTACCGATGAGGAGACGGATCTCACCGCCGATTTGCTCAAGTCGTTGGCGGGGGATCACACCGTTCTCGTGATCGAACATGACATGGAATTCATTCGCCGCTTGGAAAGCCCGGTGACGGTGCTGCACCAAGGCCATGTGCTCTGCGAGGGAACGATGGATCAGGTGCAGGCCGATCCACGGGTGATTGAGGTGTATCTCGGAACCACGGAGGAGGAGAACGGATGACGACGCTTCTGGAGATCCGCGGGCTGAACACCTATTACGGCGAGAGCCACATCCTGCGGGATGTGGACCTCACCGTGAAGGCCGGTGAGATGGTCTGCCTGATCGGTCGCAATGGTGTGGGCAAAACCACGCTGCTCAAGTCGTTGATCGGTCTGTTGCGGCCGCGTGCTGGCGAGATCGTGTTCAACGGCGATGGTTGGGATCGTCAGGCGCCTCACCAACGGGCCCGGGCCGGTGTCGGTTATGTGCCCCAAGGTCGGGAGATCATTCCGCAGCTCACGGTTGAGGAAAATCTGATGCTGGGCATGGAGGCCTTGCCCGGAGGGCTGGGACGCAACCGCCGCATCGATCCGTTTGTGTATGAGCTGTTCCCGATCCTGCAGGAGTTTCTGCCGCGCAAGGGCGGTGACCTGAGCGGCGGCCAACAACAGCAGCTGGCGATTGCTCGAGCCCTGTTGGGCAAGCCCAAGTTGCTGCTTTTGGATGAACCCACGGAGGGCATTCAGCCCAACATCGTGCAGGACATCGAGGCGGCCGTTCGGCGGATCATCGCCGAGACCGGCATTGGTGTGTTGTTGGTGGAACAGCATCTGCACTTTGTGCGTCAGGCCGATCGCTATTACGCAATGCAGCGGGGCGGCATCGTCGCCAGCGGCCCGACCAGTGACCTCAGCCAGTCGGTGGTGGATCAGTTCCTGAGCGTTTGAGGGCGTCCTGAGAAAGTGCCTGCGCTGCCTGTTCCGTGGCGCGGGTTGCTTCTTAAGCCTTGGGGCTGAGCCGTTTCATCCTTCCGGCGTGGCATCGATCCTGGCGGGTTGGCTGTTTCCAGGTATTTCGGCCTGCTGTTTGGTTGTTTAAAGTGACAGCCTGGTGGAAGGTTTGATGATGAGTGAGCAAGATTCTCGATCTGGTGAAGATAAGAAATTGTCTGATCTTGTTGATCAAGCTGATTCTCTTCTGCGCTCGATTGACAACAGCTCCTCGTCTGCGAAGAGTCAGCCTTCTGAGGCGAAGGATTCTTCCGGGTTTTCGAAGGTTGTTTTCGTTGTTGCACTATTAGTTGGTTTTCCCATCCTTGTTTCTGGTTTGGGTCTTGCGGCTCTTGTTGTTTTCAATGGGCGCCAACCTTCGATGCCTCTGCCTGACAGCCCTAATCTCTCCCGTCAAGATCGTGATTCTGAGGTGGTCCAGCCTGTTGTTGAGCAGGTCAATACCAGCATCGTGACTGTTGGTATCCTCCACTCCCTCACTGGCACGATGGCCATCTCTGAATCCACTCTGGTGGATGCTGAGAAGATGGCGATCGATGAGATCAATGCTGCTGGCGGTGTTGAGGTTGGCGGCAGGACGTACAAAATCGATTACATCATTGAAGATGGTGCTTCCGACTGGCCCACCTTCGCTGAGAAGTCAAAGAAGCTGATCGATCAGGACAACGTGCCCGTCGTCTTTGGTGGCTGGACCTCAGCGAGTCGCAAAGCGATGCTGCCGGTCTACGAGTCGAAGAACGCTTTTCTTTTCTACCCGATTCAGTACGAGGGGCAGGAGTGCTCCAACAACATCTTTTACACCGGTGCGACTCCGAACCAGCAGTCGGAGCCTGCCACCAAGTTCATGTATGAGCAGTCGCCTGCTGCTGGCAAGCCCTTCTTCCTTGTGGGTTCGGACTACGTCTTCCCCCGCACGTCCAACACCATCACCAAGGAACAACTTAAGTCTCTGGGTGGCGTAGTTGTTGGTGAGGACTACTTGCCTCTGGGTAACACTGAGGTTGCTCCGATCATCGCCAAGATCAAGAGAGTTCTCCCTGATGGTGGTGTGATCATCAATACTCTGAATGGTGATCAGAACGTTGCCTTCTTCAAGCAGATTCAGGACGCCGGTCTTACTCCTGCCAATGGTTACTACGTGATGAGCTATTCCATCGCGGAAGAAGAGATTAGGGCAATCGGCTCTCAGTTCCTGGAGGGCCATTACGGCGCTTGGAACTACATGATGTCGATCGATACGCCCGCTTCCAGGGCTTTCGTGGCTGACTTCAAGGCCAAGTACGGAGTCGACCGTGTGGTGGCTGACCCCCAGGAGTCGGCTTACAACATGGTCTACCTGTGGAAGAAGGCCGCTGAGAAGGCCAATAGCTTTGACAACGACAAGGTGCGTGAGGCCCTGGTTGGTATCGAGTTCGACGCGCCGCAAGGCCCTGTAAAGGTGATGCCCAACCACCACCTGTCCCAGACCGTGCGCATCGGCCAGATCAATGCCGAGGGACAGTTCGAGATCGTTGCGGCGACCAATGGTCCTGTGGATCCTCAGGCTTGGAACCAATACCAGCCCTACTCCAAGGGTTATGCATGCGATTGGACGGACGCCTCCAAGGGCGAGAAGTACAGGTTCTGATCGCTTGCTTGATGTCGCCTCCAGGGCATGAGCTCACCAGTAGTCCCACCTGTGCCCTCAGCCAGTCGGTGGTGGGTCAGTTCCTGAGCGTTTGAGGACGTCCTGGGGAAGTCATTTCTAGCGGCTTGTCGCTGCTGCGGTTGTCGTTCCCAGGCTCGTTAGCGCATGGGGGGAAACCACCGGCAGTGCTGTGTGCACGGCCACTGGTAGCACCAGTAATGACAGGCCGGCCAGAACCAGCAAATGCA
Source organism: Synechococcus sp. RS9916 (assembly GCF_000153825.1). Lineage (NCBI taxonomy): Bacteria > Bacillati > Cyanobacteriota > Cyanophyceae > Synechococcales > Synechococcaceae > Synechococcus > Synechococcus sp. RS9916. The sequence goes on along the minus strand of NZ_DS022299.1, from coordinate 1,970,016 downwards.
TGCCAGTGCCCAACGCCAGAGGCCGGCCGGCGCTGAACAATTCCATGTCGAGCACGAGCACGCCCAGATAAAGAGCCCACCAAGCGCCGGCCCGGGTGTCGATCGGTTGACGGCGGATCCAGCAGGCGGTGGCGTAAATCAGGCTTGGAAGGCCGATGGCCACGACGGCGCCTTCCAAGGCGATGCGACCGCACCAATTGCAGGCCCAGCTGGCTGCCACGAAGGCCAGGGCGCTGATCACCGTGGCCCAGCGCAGCTGGAAATGACCTGTCTCATTGGGTAGCTGGCGGCGCAGGGCCAGCAGGCTGGGGGGTCCCATGGCTAGCGCGATCATCTGGGCGGCGGTGAGGAAGGCGACCACCTGTTGCCAGCCGGGGCCCACGAGAAGCATTGCTGCACCCACCACCAGGCTGGCCATCACCGCCACATCGGGGACGCCTTTGCGGTTCACGTGCCCGAAGCGCTTGGGCAGCAGTTGGCAGCGGCCCATCATCCAGCTCACGCGGGCTGAGACTCCCAGGTAGGCCATGGCCGTGGCGCTGGGAGAGAGGGCGGCATCGATCAACAACAGCACCACCATCCATCCCAAGCCAAGCCCCAGGGCGAGGGCCGCCAGGGGGCCGCCGTGCTGGTTGAGTTGCAAGTGATGCCAACCGTTCTGGAGTAGATCCGGGGGAACGCTCACTAGAAACGACAGCTGTAGCACCAGATAGATCAGCAGGCTGATGCCCAGTCCGAGGCCCATGGCCAGGGGAACGTTGCGCTGAGGGTTGCGGGCTTCTCCGGCGAGGTCGACGGCTGTGCGGAATCCCAACAGGCAGAAGAGGATGCCGCCGCTGCCGACGGCTGCCATCAGGTCCAGGGCTGGTCCGTTGCCCCCAGCTGCGACCTGGGTGGCGTGATGCACAGGGATCTGGAGATTGCCCCAGTGGCCGCTGAGGGCCATCAGCACCCCGGCCACCAACAGGGGCACGATCAGCTTCCAGATCGTGAGGTTGTCGATCCATCGGGCCAGCCCCTTGATGCCATTGAGGTTGATCCAGGTGAATAGCAGCATCAGCGCGAAGGCCACCGCCAGCCCAGGCCCGCTCAGCACCTGCACGCCGTGTTGGTCGCGGGTCAACCAGGGCACGCTGCTGGCCAGGTAGTCGATCATCGCCAACAGCTCGATCGTCGGCACGCACAGGTAGCTGATCCAGATGCTCCAGCCGCCGATGAAGCCGGCCAGGCGCCCGTGGCTGAGTAACGGGATCTGGGCGAGGGCGCCGGAGCTGTTGATCAGCGATCCCAGTTCGGCAAACACCAGGGCAAGCAAAAAAGCGATGACGCCTCCGAGGCCCCAGGCCGGCAGGCTGATGGCTCCGGCACTTTTGGCTGCGAAGTAGGAGGCAAACAACCAGCCCGAGCCGATCGTGCCGGTCACTACGGCCATGGTGAGGCTCTTGAGCCCGAGATCCCTGCGCAGTTCCATGGCGGCGGCAGCCTGCTCTTCCGGAAGGATGGCAAGGGCGCGGGGCCTTGGCCGTGGGCTTGCATTCGCCACATTGTGACACTGTTGCGTGTCAAAAATGCGTTAACGCCGTTACTGGCTCGTGCTGTTTTTCAAAAGGCTGGCCCAGAGTGTTTCGGGCTGGATGGTGGTGGCCAAAGCCTCGCCATCCACGGCGCTCACCACCCGGCAATCCAGGCTGTTGATCAGCAGCCATGCATCGCCGGGCTCTGGGCTGGAGTCGATGGTTTGTTCGCAGGCGAGGCCTCGCTCCAGCAGCTGCTGGCGCATCACCCCGGGGAGGCAACCGCTGCTCAGGGGTGGGGTCAGCCATTGCCCCTGTCGCTGCACCAACAGATTGGCGGTGCTCCCGCAGCACAGTTCACCGGTGGTGCTGAGTAGCAGAGCCTCGTCGGCACCCTGGTCGATCGCTTCGCGGCGTGCCTGAATCGATTGGCCGTAGGCGAAGGTTTTGACATGGCTCATTCGGCTGGAGGCGTTGCGTCGTTCATGGCGACTGATCCAGGTGCGTATGGGCGAGAAGCTGGGTTGGTGGGGGATGAGGGTGAGCCAGAAGCGGTGTAGGGCAGGATCCGGTTCGCCTGCGGGCATCTGAATGCCCCGGGCTCCGGCGCCATCACGGCTCCAGTTGAGACGCAGAGCGCCATAGCTGCCTGCGGTCTGCAACCCCGCCCGCTGGGTGGCTTCATCGATCAGGGGCTGGAGCACCGGGAGTGCCGGTGGTGCCGCCAGTCCCAGCAGAGCCGCTCCTTCGCACCAGCGCCGGTGATGGGCGTCCAGCAGTTGGGGTTCCCCGGTGCGGATCAGCACCGTTTCAAACAGGCCGTCGGCCAGTTGCAGACCGCGGTCGCTGAGGGGGAGGCTCAGCGCGTCGGGGGTGCCCCAATGGCCATCGATCCAGGCAACGGCTTGGCTCATGCCAGGGCCTCCAACAGGGGCACCAGCTTCCAGTCGAGTTCGTCGGCTTCGGCCTGGGGATCGGAGTCGGCCACGATGCCGCAGCCGGCATGCACCCGCAGCTGTTGGTCTTTGCGCAACACGGTGCGGATGAGGATGTTGCTGTCGAAGCGGCCATCCCAGTCGATGCGCAGCAGAGAGCCGCAGTACGGGCCGCGAGGACTGCCCTCAAGTTCGTTGATGCGCTGGCAGGCCCGCAGTTTCGGTGCGCCGCTGATGGAGCCTCCGGGCCAGCTGGCTTCCAGTAAGTCCACCCATGACGCGCCGTCCTTCAGTTGTCCGCTCACCACCGAGGTGAGGTGATGCACGCGGGCATAGCTTTCCAGCCCTACCAGCTGGGGCACCTGCACAGACCCGGGCTTACACACCCGCCCTAAGTCATTGCGCAGCAGGTCGACGATCATCACGTTCTCGGCGCGGTCCTTGCTGCTGCTCACCAGTTCAGCGGCGTTGCCGGCATCACGCACGGCATCGGGATCGCGAGGACGGGTGCCTTTGATCGGCCTGGTTTCTACACGGCCATTGGCTTGCACTTCCAGAAAGCGTTCGGGGGAGGTGGAGAGCAGCGCTTCGCCTGCAGCTTCTCCTCCGGCGACCACCAGGCCCGCGAACGGCGCTGGGCAGCGGGCTCGCAGGCGCAGAAAGAGGCTGAGGCTGGTGTGTTCCGCAGCAATGGGACTTTCCGCGCAGGCGGTGAGGTTGGCCTGGAAAATGTCGCCACTGGCAATCAGCTCGCGGATCCGGGCCACACCGCCAGCAAAGGCCTCGCGGCTGGTGCGGCGGCTCCAGCGGGTGTTGAGCGAACTGGGAGGCTTTGCTGCTGTTGGGTTGTTGCCTTGCGGGAGTGCTTGCAGCCAGGCGGCCATGGCGGCATGGCGTTGGGGGTCAGCTCCCTCCAGCCACAGCTGTTGCTCCTGCAGATCGAGGCGCAGCACCGGGTCATGGCGGGCGATCCAGAGGCTGGCCATCACATCACTCCGCCAGGGGTTGCTCGGCTCGCTCCAGGCGGCAGCGTCGTAGCTGAGCCAGCCGGTCCAGTGCCCTGGTTTGAGCTGACGCAATTGCGCAAACGGATTGCGGGCGCCGGGTTCTCCTGGCAAGCCTCGGCACCAGTGCTGCTCCACTGGATCGGCGGCCAGGGTGATCCAGCGCCCCAGATCACTGCCATCGCCATCCAGCCAGATCAGCCCGTGCTCACCCCAGGTGTTGGCCAAGGCTTCGGCGAGCTGTGCAGGTTCCAGCCAGGGGAGCTCCAGCCGCAGTGGTGCAGCACTGGAATGCCCTGGGGCATCAGCAGCAGTGGATCGCTGCGTCAATGGCTGTTGCTGCAGAGATCGGGCCGGCCGGCTGCTCGCAGGGCGTCATCGCGGATGCGGCAGCTGTCGCACACCCCGCAGGGTTGGGCGCCACCGCTGTAGCAACTCCAGGTCTGATCGATCGGCACCTGCAGGCGCAGCGCTTCTTCCACGATGGTTTGTTTGCTCCAGGTCACCAGAGGAGCCCAGAGCTGGGGACCATGGCCTTCGCGCCCTACTTTGCTGCTCAGGTCAGCCAGGGTCTGGAAGGCGGCGAGATAGTCGGGCCGGCAATCGGGGTAACCGGAGTAGTCGACGGCGTTCACTCCGAGCACGATGCGATCGGCACCACGGGCCTCCGCCAGGCTCAACCCAATGCTGATGAATACCGTGTTGCGGCCAGGCACATAGGTGCTGGGGATGACGCCTTCTTCCACGCCATCTGTGGGGATCTCTTGCTGGGTGTCGGTGAGGGATGAGCCTCCCCAGCTGGCCAGGTTCACCGCAATCGTGTGGTGTTCTGCGAGGCCCAGGGTGTTGGCCAGGGCCGCGGCGGCGTCCAGTTCACGGCGATGGCGCTGGCCGTAATCGAAGGAGAGGCCGATCACCCGGTGACCCGCTTCCAGGGCCAGGGCCGCAGCGGTGGCGGAATCAAGGCCACCGGAGAGCAGGGCAATCGCGGTTGAATCGGTCATGCTGGGCATTCTGTTGCCGCGCGGGTCATGGCCAAGGCTCTGCTTCAGCTGTTGTCGGTTGTGGGCCTGGCGGCGGCAACGCCGGTGGCGGCGATTCCACGCCTTGATCTCAGCGGTTATCCCGCGCCTGAAGCTGGTTTGCAGCGTTGGGTGATTCAGCCATCCGGGTTGCTTCCCAAGAGCACTGACCCCCTGATCTCCTCGAACCCCCACGATTGGCGGGTGCAGCTGATCGTGGGCCAAGAGGTGATGGTCGACTGCAACAACACCTGGCTCTCCGGCCCGGGGTTAACCATGACGCGGGTGCGTTCAGCGGCCGGCAAGGCGCTGTTTTCACTCAAAGGCCCACTGGTGGTGATGAGCACGCGGATGGCGTGCCCGAAAGACCAACAGCGCAAGCGCAGTTTCCTCAGCCTGGGTAAACAGCCCTATCTGGTGCCCTACAACGCGTCGTGGCCGATCGTGGTTGATCTGCCTCACGGTGTGAAGCTGCGCTGGAGGGTGTGGAAGGCGGAGACGAAGCAGGTGGAGGGGATAATGATGATCAAGTAAAATTTAGTTAGATATGAATAAGCTGATTCAATAAAAAAATATTAATTAATGAGTTTATCTTGGTTGAAATCAGTTTGGAAGAATGATTCATAGCCGAGAGTCATCATTTTTTCTCTTGACTGCCATCCGGAGCCGTTGGTGATGATTCCATCTGAGTTTGTATCCCAAATGTAGAAGTTATTTTCGTGAGAGGAGTCTCCATCGAGGAGAACTTTGAAGCCGGAGCCATAGGCTTTTGCGGCGATGACATCCCAAGACTGCGAGTATGAATCAGAGTAAGTCGTGCCAGACGAACTTTTGAGAGTTAAGGCTTGGCCATTGTTGTAGATGTGGTAGGTAGAGGTATTGTCTACGAGCCCATTGTTGTCAATGTCAGTGATGCCTGTGATGCCATCTTGGTTGAAATCAGTTTGGAAGAATGATTCATAGCCGAGAGTCATCATTTTTTCTCTTGACTGCCATCCGGAGCCGTTGGTGATGATTCCATCTGAGTTTGTATCCCAAATGTAGAAGTTATTTTCGTGAGAGGAGTCTCCATCGAGGAGAACTTTGAAGCCGGAGCCATAGGCTTTTGCGGCGATGACATCCCAAGACTGCGAGTATGAATCAGAGTAAGTCGTGCCAGACGAACTTTTGAGAGTTAAGGCTTGGCCATTGTTGTAGATGTGGTAGGTAGAGGTATTGTCTACGAGCCCATTGTTGTCAATGTCAGTGATGCCTGTGATGCCATCTTGGTTGAAATCAGTTTGGAAGAATGATTCATAGCCGAGAGTCATCATTTTTTCTCTTGACTGCCATCCGGAGCCGTTGGTGATGATTCCATCTGAGTTTGTATCCCAAATGTAGAAGTTATTTTCGTGAGAGGAGTCTCCATCGAGGAGAACTTTGAAGCCGGAGCCATAGGCTTTTGCGGCGATGACATCCCAAGACTGCGAGTATGAATCAGAGTAAGTCGTGCCAGACGAACTTTTGAGAGTTAAGGCTTGGCCATTGTTGTAGATGTGGTAGGTAGAGGTATTGTCTACGAGCCCATTGTTGTCAATGTCAGTGATGCCTGTGATGCCATCTTGGTTGAAATCAGTTTGGAAGAATGATTCATAGCCGAGAGTCATCATTTTTTCTCTTGACTGCCATCCGGAGCCGTTGGTGATGATTCCATCTGAGTTTGTATCCCAAATGTAGAAGTTATTTTCGTGAGAGGAGTCTCCATCGAGGAGAACTTTGAAGCCGGAGCCATAGGCTTTTGCGGCGATGACATCCCAAGACTGCGAGTATGAATCAGAGTAAGTCGTGCCAGACGAACTTTTGAGAGTTAAGGCTTGGCCATTGTTGTAGATGTGGTAGGTAGAGGTATTGTCTACGAGCCCATTGTTGTCAATGTCAGTGATGCCTGTGATGCCATCTTGGTTGAAATCAGTTTGGAAGAATGATTCATAGCCGAGAGTCATCATTTTTTCTCTTGACTGCCATCCGGAGCCGTTGGTGATGATTCCATCTGAGTTTGTATCCCAAATGTAGAAGTTATTTTCGTGAGAGGAGTCTCCATCGAGGAGAACTTTGAAGCCGGAGCCATAGGCTTTTGCGGCGATGACATCCCAAGACTGCGAGTATGGATCAGAGTAAGTCGTGCCAGACGAACTTTTGAGAGTTAAGGCTTGGCCATTGTTGTAGATGTGGTAGGTAGAGGTATTGTCTACGAGCCCATTGTTGTCAATGTCAGTGATGCCTGTGATGCCATCTTGGTTGAAATCAGTTTGGAAGAATGATTCATAGCCGAGAGTCATCATTTTTTCTCTTGACTGCCATCCGGAGCCGTTGGTGATGATTCCATCTGAGTTTGTATCCCAAATGTAGAAGTTATTTTCGTGAGAGGAGTCTCCATCGAGGAGAACTTTGAAGCCGGAGCCATAGGCTTTTGCGGCGATGACATCCCAAGACTGCGAGTATGAATCAGAGTAAGTCGTGCCAGACGAACTTTTGAGAGTTAAGGCTTGGCCATTGCTATAGATTTGATAATAAGGTCTGTTGTCTACGAGCCCATCTTTGTCAATGTCTTTTGTTGTCCATTGAATTTTAAAGTCTGAAACTTCTAGTGTTGAGTTAAATAGTGCGTCTAAGGCATCAAGAACGCCTATTGAAAAAGAAAGGTCTCCTGAATTGGACCCATTGAAATCTTGCTCTGTTAGTGTGTGTGAAAATACACCATTCTTGCTGCTCTCTGTTGAATTGTGTTGTCCTGCGGATGTAATTGTGAATGCTTTGTTATTCACGGCGTAAAATGCAAAGTCATTGTATGGGGGAGCATCATCTGACTTGAATGAGTAGGCGAAGCTGATTGTGTCGCCTGCGCCCGCAAGTCCTTGAACAAGGATGGCAGATCCTTCTACCGCATCAATTGATTCTTTTGTGCCATTCAATGTTGAGTCCAAGCTTCCACTTGTTAGCCCTAATTTCATTTCTAGTTCGTTCTGCTTAATAGAGCCCTTTCCATTTGATATCGTGATGATTTTTTCTTTGTGCGCTGCTCCATAAAATGAGTAAATATAGTTGTGATCTTTTTGTCCGGGCCGATGTGGTTGAGATCCTGCTCCATCAGTTTTGATGTGTGCAAATGGGTCGCTTTGACCGCTACTTGCTGCTTTCACCATCTCTCCTTCTTCGATTCCTCCTATCAGCAGCAGCCCCGCTACATGCGGTGCTGCCATCGAGGTCCCGCTTAGGTAGGCAAGTTGTCCACCTTGGTGATACGAATAGATGCCAACGCCAGGCGCTGCAACATCTACATCGTCGCCGCCACTTTGGTCGTCCCAATTGGACCACCAGGGCATTTGATAAACGTTGTCGACTGCTGAAACTGTGTAGACGTTTTCGTGATCACCTGCGCTAGCTGGTGAGTAGTAGTCGGCGTCATCGCCGCTGTTGCCAGCAGCAATGGCGAATTTGATGCCTTGATTGGCTGCGTTTTTAACGGCCTGATCGAGGCCAGCGCTATAGCCGCCCCCAAGGCTCATGTTGATCACCACCTTCGACTTGTCCAAGCCGTTGTTGTTGATCACGTGAGTGGCGTGATTGATGGCATCAATGATGGTGCTGTAGCTTGCTCCTCCGCCAGTGCTGTCGAAGACCTTTAGTGAGATAACCTCAGCTCCAGGCGCGACTCCAACGACCCCTTTGTCATTCGCGAGCGCTGCGATCGTGCCCGCCACGTGGGTGCCGTGACCGTTGCCATCGGTGAAGGCGCTTTCGCCGCTGATCCAGCTTTTGGACCAGCTGGTGTTGATGTTGAGGTCGCCTGTGGTGTTGAGAACACCGGAATCGATCACAAAGGCGTAGGTGCCGGTACCGATGTTTCCCCTAGCTGAGACGTCTTCGCCGCCCCAGACGGCTTTAACGCCATAGGGCAGCACTTCACCGCTGTTGGCGGTGCCGTTGTTGTAGATCGGCAGCGCGCTGAGCTCAATCGCATTGGGCCCGCGAAGACTTTGCCCAGGGTTCAGAAGCGGGCTCTGCTGATGAACCCAGACCTGCTCCAAGCGCACTGCTTGGTTGAGAGGATCTCGAGAATGTTCAAGCCACGCTGAGTGTCTTTGAGGTGGGCTTGGTGAAAGCGTTGAGCCGCCATTGGCGGGTTGCACCTCAACCGGTGGGCTAAAGGGCATGGGGCGGTCGGCCTCCACGCTCTTGATGCCCGGACTTTGTTTCAGGGCTTCTGCTTGCTCTGGGGTGAGCAGAATGCTGAAGCCGTTGATGGCGTCGTAGGAGCGACTGGGTGTTGTGGTGATGCCCGCGGCTTTGAGTGCTTTTGCTGATCTGCTGCTCAGGCTTGCATCGGAATCATTGCCTGCAAAAAAGACGTAATGCTCTTGCTTGCCAGCGTTTGCCCTGCCTTGGGCGAGATCGAAGGCTGGAGGAGAGGCCGACGCCTGGTCAAGCGCGTGCTCGCTTCTGGGGCGCAGCCATCGAAGGGTGAGAAGCTCTAGCAGGTTGTTCATGGCTCGCTTCTCCGCTGGTTGCTATGGCTGCTTGAGGCGCTTTGTTCGGTTGCGGCAAGTATAGATGTATCAGCCTCTGGCTTCCCCGGTGAAGATGTGCTTTCCGTTTGAGGCGCCTCTTGGCCTATCTCTGCTTTAGCGCTGGTGAGCGTTCGAGGGCCCAGTTTGAATATTTAATTTCTTGGGAGAGGATTCAGGTTGGCGGCCATGGCTCTTCTCAATGCCTTCGTTCACTTTCGTGGCGTTTGTCTGTCTGTTGCTGGGCTTGGGGTGTGAGGTTTCTGAAAATTCTCTGAGTTTCTCTGATCCCAATTTCTTGGGTCATTCTGCTTACGCTAATTGCTGGATTTCTGGGGTAAAAAGTTCAGGGGATTGTGGCTGTGTTGATGGTTGGTCAATTGCTTTCGCTTGTCTTGTGCTGCCCATGGTCTGACTGAATCGCGTCACAACCCATCAACGGCACCGTTCGTTTGCCTCGTTGTTCGGATCGTTGATCCGTCGCCGTGATCTCAGCGCTTCAGCGCACCTGCAGCCACTTGTGGCTTTGCAGGCTCAAGCGCCAGCGCGGATGGTGTTGGGCGTAGTTGATCGCTAGCTGTTGGCCTTTCTCGCTTTGCCAGCCCGGTTGCAGCAACCAGCTGGCCTGGGGTGCCTGAGAGGCGGCCACTTCGGCAAACAGCAGGTCGTTGGGTTCATGCACCACCACCTTCAGTTCGTGGCATGCCCTGAGCACCTCCGCCCGTGGTGGGCTGTGGCGTTTGGGCGACAGGGTGATCCAGTCGGGGGTGCCGCTCAGTGGATCCACGCCGCTGGTTTCGATGTGAATCGGCAGCGTGCAGGCTGTGCGGATTGCGCCTGTGAGCCCGTCCAGGTTGTGGTGCAGCGGTTCTCCGCCGGTGATCACCACAAAGGCTGCACCGGCTTGTCCGGCTGCAGCCGCTTCAGCAGCCAGGCTGTCCACGCTCTGCAGGGGGTGTGAGCTCTGGGGCCAGGAGTGTTTGGTGTCGCACCAGCTGCAGCCCACGTTGCAGCCCGCCAGCCGGATGAAGAAGGCACTGCGGCCGGCATGGAGCCCTTCCCCCTGGAGGGAATGAAAGGTCTCCACAACCGGCAGCTGCTGGCTCAAAGGCTGGTGCTAGTGGTCGCCTGTTCGGCCTGTCGCAGGGCCTCGCTTGGGCTGGACGGCAGCCGCTGCTGGGCCGCTTCGATCAGGCCGCGGAACAGGGGATGGGGTTGACCCGGCCGGGAGAGGAATTCGGGGTGGTACTGGCAGGCCGTGAAGAAGGGATGCCCGGGCAGTTCGATCAGTTCCACCAGGCGGCCATCGGGGGACGTGCCGCTGATGCGGTAGCCGGATTCCAGGAACAGGTTGCGGTAGGCGTTGTTGAACTCGTAGCGGTGGCGGTGGCGCTCATAGACCACCTCATCGGCGTAGAGCCGCTCCGCCATCGTTCCTTCCGCGATGCGGCAGGGATAAACCCCCAGGCGCATGGTGCCGCCCAGATCCACCACGTCCTGCTGCTCGGGCAGCAGGTGAATCACCGGATGGGGCGTCTCGGGATCGAGCTCGGCGCTGGAGGCGCCGGTGAGGCCGGCTTGGTTGCGGGCCCACTCGATCACGGCGGTTTGCATGCCCAGGCAGAGGCCGAGGAAGGGCACCCGTTGCTCGCGGGCCCAGCGAATCGCTGCCACCTTGCCGTCGACGCCGCGGTTGCCGAAGCCCCCGGGCACCACCACCGCATCCATGCCCTTCAGGAGCGTGTCGGCACCATCGCTTTCGATCTGCTCGGCGCAGATCCAGTGCAGATCCAGGGAGGCGTCCTGGGCGATGCAGGCGTGGCGCAGGGCCTCCACCACCGAGAGGTAGGCATCGTTGAGTTGCACGTATTTGCCAACCAGGGCCACCTTCACGGTGGGGCCGGGGTTGCGCAGTTTGTGCACCAGCTGGGCCCAGCTGGTCATGTCGCTGTCGTGGTCCTGCAGCTGGAGCACATCCAGCACTTCGCGGCAGAGACCCTCCTCTTCCAGCGTCAGCGGCACCGCATAGATGCTGTCGGCATCCAGTGATGGGATCACGGCCCGCTGGGGCACGCCGCAGAAGCCGCCGATCTTGCGCTTCAGCTCGTCGTTGATGTCGCGGTCGCTGCGGCACACCAGCACGTCGGGCTGAATGCCGATCGAGCGCAGCTCCTTCACGGAGTGCTGGGTGGGCTTGGTTTTCAGCTCACCGGATGTGCCGATGTAGGGCAGCAGGGTGACGTGGATGTAGGCCAGGTCGTTGCGGCCCACATCGCCTCGGAATTCGCGGATGGCCTCGAGGAAGGGCAGCGATTCGATGTCACCCACGGTGCCGCCGATCTCGGTGATCACCACATCGGCGCCGCTGTTGGAGGCCACCCGGTGAATGCGCTCGCGGATCTCACCGGTGATGTGGGGGATCACCTGCACGGTGCCGCCGTTGTAGTCGCCGCGGCGTTCCTTGTTGATCACCGACTGGTAGATCGAGCCGGTGGTCACGCTGTTGAGGCGTGACATGGCCGTGTCGGTGAAGCGTTCGTAGTGGCCCAAGTCGAGGTCGGTCTCGGCGCCGTCTTCGGTGACGAACACCTCACCGTGCTGGAACGGGCTCATCGTGCCCGGGTCCACATTCAAGTAAGGATCCAGCTTCAGGATCGAGACGCTGTAGCCCCGTGCCTTCAGCAGCCGTCCGAGGCTGGCGGCCACGATCCCCTTCCCGATGCTGGAAACAACACCACCGGTGACGAAGACGAATTTGGCCATAACTCCCCGGGCGACTCTTCAATGTACCGAGCGCCGGACTGGAGCAAGGGGGGTTAACCCTCCAGCAGGCTCCTCAGCATCCAGGCGGTTTTTTCGTGCACTTGCAGCCGCTGGGTGAGCAGGTCAGCGGTGGGTTCATCGCTGGCTGCATTGGCCAGGGCGTAGATGCTGCGGGCGGTGCGGGCCACCGCTTCATGGCCGCTCACCAGTTCCCGCACCATGTCGAGGGCGGCGGGTTGCTGCTCCGCTTCTGCGATTGAGGCCAGATTGGCCAGGGTGCTGCCGCCATGGGGTGCCACCACGCCCAGGGCCCGGATGCGCTCGGCGATTACATCCAGGGCATTCCAGAGCTCGGTGTATTGCTCCATGAACATCAGATGGAGCGTGTTGAACATGGGCCCGGTCACGTTCCAGTGGAAGCCGTGGGTTTTGCCGTACAGCACGTAGGTGTCGGCCAGCAGCCGAGCCAGGCCAGCAGCGATGGCCTGGCGCTGATCGCCGGGAATGCCGATGTCGATGGCTGGCGTGGTGGTCATCGCTGCTCCTCCGCGGGCTTGCCCCTGCTTTAGCCATGGGCTGCGAGATGGGGCAGCGTCGCGGCTATTCCCTCAGGATTCGAGCCCGAGGATGTAGTCGCGCACCTTGCTGCGCCGTTGGGGTTGGCGCAGCTTCAGCAGGGCACGGGTTTCGATCTGCCGCACCCGTTCGCGCGATAGCCCCATGGTTTCGCCGATTTCCGCCAGGGTGAGGGGTGTGTCGTCCTCCAGTCCGAAGCGGCGCCGGATCACCTCGGCTTCTCGGGCGGTGAGTTCACCCAGCAGCTCTTCCAGGTCGCTGTGGAGCGAGTTTTTGGTGAGCGTCTGCTCCGGAGTGGCGTGGCAGTCTTCCAGCAGATCCCCCAGCTGGGTGTCTTGGTCTTTGCCCACCCGGGTCTCCAACGACACCGAGCGCGGCACCCGCATCAGGGTCAGGCGCACGGTCTCTTCGCTGATCCCGAGTGCGCGGGAGAGATCGCTGATCGATGCGATCCGGCCTTCGTTGGTGGCGATCTCCTGCTGCACCTTCTTGATGCGGTTGAGTTTTTCGGTGACATGCACCGGTAACCGGATCGTGCGGCTTTGGGTGGCGATGGCCCGGGTGATCCCTTGGCGGATCCACCAGTAGGCGTAGGTGCTGAAGCGGAAGCCACGGGTGGGGTCGAATTTTTCCACCGCTCGCTCCAGCCCCAGGGTTCCCTCCTGCACCAGATCAAGTAGTTCGAGGCCGCGCTGCTGATACTTCTTGGCCACGGTGACCACCAGGCGCAGGTTGGCCTGGATCATGCGGTCACGGGCGCGGCGCCCTTCTCGCAGCCGTTTCTGCAGCTCTTTGCTTTCCAGAGCGCTGTGATCCGACCAGATGCCGTAACCCTCGCGCAACACCGTGGTCAGTTGCTCCTGGGTGAGGCCTGCTGCTTCGGCCCACTCCTTTTTGGTGGGCCAGTGGCAGACGTGATTGGCTTCTCGCTGCTGCAGTTGCTCCAGCTCCAACAGCCGTTGGATGGTGGGGTGCTCACCGGCCAGGGCCCGTTCCTCCGCCAGCAGAACCTCGCGTTGCTGCACCTGCCGGGCCAGCAGAACCTCCTCTTCATTGGTGAGCAGGTCGACCCGGCCGATGTCCTGCAGGTAGAGGCGCAGAAGATCGTTGCCGCTGCCAGTGCGCACGCGGGACGGACCCGTCGATCGCGAACTGGTGGTCAAAGGGGGCTCCCTCGGGGAATGCCCTCAGGGTTCAGCCCGATTCGACTTGCTCATCGGAATGAGCGGAATCTATTCGGGTTCGCTGAGCGTTTGCTCAATCCTCCTCATCCGCTTTGGGATCAACCCAGGTGCTGGCGACATGCAGCTCTTCGAGCTGCTTGCCTGCGACCCCAGCGGGGGCTGCGGTCATCAGGCAGCGGGCCTGCTGGGTTTTGGGGAAGGCGATCGTGTCGCGGATCGATTCCTCACCGGCCAGCAGCATCACCATGCGGTCGAGGCCAAAGGCCAGGCCACCGTGCGGAGGGGCACCCATGTCGAGGGCTTCGATCAGGAAGCCGAACTGCTCCTGGGCTTCCTCCAGGGGCAGACCCACGGTCTGCAGCACCTGGCGCTGCAGCGCGGAATCGTGGATACGCAGCGAGCCGCCGCCCAGCTCGAGGCCATTGAGCACCAGGTCGTAGGCCTGGGCGCGGGCTCCGGGCAGGGTGTTGGCCCATTGGTCCGCATCGCTGCCGAGGTCGTCGGTGTTGGGGGCGCAGAAGGGGTGGTGCAGCGCTTCGTAGCGGTTTTCGTCGCTGTTGAATTCGAACATCGGGAAATCCACCACCCAGAGGAAATTCCACTGATCGTTGTCCTGGTCGGGTTTGACCATGCCCAGTTCGCGGGCCAGGTACTGCCGCACCCGGTCGAGGGCTTTGTTCACCGTGGCGGTATCGCCGGCGCCAAAAAGGATCAAGGTGCCGGGCTCCGCGCCGGTGCGGCTCAGCAGTTCAGCCTTCTGCTCCTCGCTGAGGTTGTCTTTGATGGCGCCGATGCTGTCGATTTCACCGCCGTCGCGCACACGGATGAAGGCCAGGCCGCCGGCGCCAGCCTGCTGGGCCTCACTGAACACATCACCACCGGGCTTGATGCGCACGTTCGACACCGCATCGTTGCCGCCAGGCACGGCGATGCACTTCACCGACCCGCCGTTTTTCACGGCGCCGCTGAACACCTTGAAGCCCATGTCCTTGACGATGTCGCTCACGTTGGTGAGCTCCATGCAGTAGCGGGTGTCGGGGCGGTCGGTGCCGTACCGCTCCATGGCGTCATGCCAGGTCATGCGGGGGAAGGGGCGAGGCAGCTCGATGCCCTTCACTGTTTTCCAGATCGAGCAGATCAGGCGCTCGTTGAGATCGAGGATCTCCTCCTGGCCCATGAAGCTCATCTCCATGTCCAGCTGGGTGAATTCCGGCTGACGATCAGCGCGCAGGTCTTCGTCGCGGAAGCAACGCGCCACTTGGTAGTACTTCTCGATGCCGCCCACCATCAGCAGCTGCTTGAACAGCTGGGGTGACTGGGGCAGAGCAAACCACTCACCACCGCAGACGCGGCTGGGAAGGATGTAGTCGCGGGCGCCTTCCGGGGTGGAGCGGGTGAGCACCGGGGTTTCCACCTCGATGAAACCTTCGTCTTCCAGGAAGCTGCGGGCGGTCTGGATCGTCTGGGCCCGTAGGCGCAGGTTGTCGTTCATGCGCTTGCGGCGCAGATCCAGATAGCGGTGGCGCAAGCGCAGTTCTTCGCGGGTGTTCTCCTCGTCGTGGATCGACACCGGGAAGGGCAGGTTGCCTTTTACGCCGTTGAGCACGGTGATGGCGCTAGCCAGCACTTCCACGTCGCCCGTGGCGAGGCGGTCGTTGAGGGATTCAGTAGGTCTGGCACGCACCTTGCCGCTCACCTGCAGCACGGTTTCGCTGCGCAGGTGTTCGGCCACCGCAAAGGCTTCGGCTCCCAGATCGGGGTCGACGGTGATCTGCACGGTGCCGCTCCGGTCGCGCAGGTCGATGAAGATCACCCCACCGTGATCGCGACGGCGATCCACCCAGCCGCAGAGCTTCACCTGCTCATCGATCTGCTGCTTGCGCAGGTCGCCGCATCCGTTGCTGCGCATGGGAGCCGTCGAAGGGGAATGAGAGGCGAGTTTCCCACAGGACCGACCGTGGGATTGGCCTCAGGCTGGGCGGCGGTAGAAGGGGCGCTTGACCACGGTGGCTGGATGGCGCTTGCCGCGGATCTCCACCGCCAGCTCGGTGCCCACCTTGGCGAGGGCCTTGGGCACATACCCCAGGCCAATGCCCGCCTCCAGGCAAGGGGACCATCCGCCGCTGCTCACCGTTCCCACGGTTTGCTCGCCATCGAGGATCGGATAGTCGTGGCGGGGAATGGCGCGGCCCTCCAGTCGTAATCCCACCAACTTGCGTTGGCTGCCTTGGTCGACTTCCTGCTCCAAAGCGGCCCGCCCGATGAAGTCCACGGGGTTCTCCAGGTGCACCAGCCAGCCCAGTCCTGCTTCAAGTGGGCTGGTGGTCGTGTCCATGTCGTTGCCATAGAGATGCATGGCCGCCTCCAGGCGCAGGCTGTCGCGGGCGCCCAGACCGCAGGGGGTGACCCCCGCGTTGAGCAACTGGCTCCAGAGTTGACGGCCAGCGTCGTGGGGCAGCAGCAGCTCAAAGCCGTCTTCGCCGGTGTAACCGGTGCGGGCCACCAACACGTCGACGCCCAGGGCGGGTAGGGGCAGCATCCGCTGCCCGAAGCGGGGCAGTTCCGCCAGGCTGGTGCCGCTCAGGCCTTCGAGCACCCGTTGGGCGTCAGGGCCTTGCAGGGCCAAAAGCACGCCATCTTCTTTTTCGTCGCTGATGCTGATGCCGCTACCGCTGAGCTGCTGCTCCAGCCAGGCGCGGTCGCTGTCGGCACAGGCGGCATTGATGACTGCCAGCACCGTGTCGTCGCCCATGTCGTAGACGATCAGATCGTCGAGGATGCCGCCCGTTTCATTGAGCAGCACCGTGTAGCAGGCCTGGCCGGGGCCGATGCGGTGCAGATCGGTGGGCACCAGTTTTTGCAGGGCATCTTTGGGGTTGGGTCCGCTGAAGCGCAGGACGCCCATATGGGAGATGTCGAAGACCCCCACCGCCTGGCGCACGGCGGTGTGTTCCGCCACCAGGCCGGAAAACTGCACCGCCATCTCCCAGCCGGCAAAGGGCACCATCCGTCCGTTTGCCGCTTGGGAGAGGTCGTGGAGGGGGGTGCGCTTGAGGTCGGTCACGGGGGCGTGTCCAGGTTGGGCGAATCTTATGGAGGCCAAAGCCACCGCAGGGAAACGGAAGCAAAGCCGGAGATTCGACCCCTTGCGTGGTTCGTTTGGGTCAGCGTCCTTACCTTGAGCGTCCTCTCTTAGATCGTTGTTGTCTGAGGCCTGCTGCCAGAGCTGCCAGCACTGCACGGCATCCACCAGTGGGGCCAGTGGCCCGCTTGTGGGTTGGTGCCGCCTGCGCCGGCTGCCGGTGCATGCAGAGCTGGCTCGGGTCGCTTGGTGTCACCACTGGACGCCGAGGGCTCCAGCTCTTCCTGAGCTTCAGGGCAGTGATCAACCGTTGCCCCCCAGCGGCCGTCAGCTGGAGCTGACCCCTCGGGATTAAGTTTTTCTCAAGCTGGCTTTCATGTTGCGTGCGTCACGAGCTTTTTGGCTTAAGCGCGTGAGAATTGGCTTCTAGAAATTCAATTTTTCCTTTTTGCTTCCACCCAGCACGCTGCCGACACCTGTTGAGCTGTTCGCTGATCAGCAGGATGGCGACCTGCTCACCTATCCAACCGGTGGTCTGGTGTTTCGTGTGGGCGACCCCGTTGATGCCATCTATGCCCTTCAGCGCGGCATGGTGGAGCTCAGTACTGAGGGAGAGCCTGGAAAGCTGCGCTACAGCGCTGGCGAGATTTTCAGTTACGAAGACCTTGCGGGTTCACGCCTCGTCCACAGCCATGACGCCACGGCTCTGACCCCTGTGGAGGTGGTGCGGTTGCCGAAGGCGCGATTTGTGGAGCTGATCCTCCGACATCCCACCATCGTGCTGGCCTTGTTGGAGCGCCAGCACAGCCGACTGCGGGAGCAGCGCCTAGAGGCGCGCCACTACTACTGATTCCCTTCGTTGCTGAGCAGCATCAGCAGGCTGCGGGTCACCTTGCTGGCCAGCACGCTGCTGATTCCGGTCGGATCCAGTTGTGGGGCCAGTTCCACCACGTCGGCGGCCACCAGCTGATGCTCTTGCAGCACCTCGATCAGGGCGGCGAAGTGGGGCCAGAGGAAGCCGCCGGGTTCAGGAGTGCCGGTGCCGGGCATCACCGCCGGGTCGAACCAGTCGAGATCCACGGTGAGATAGAGCGGCTTGCCCTGATGGGGGGCTAAAGCCTGCCGCAGGCTGGCCGCCAGGGTGGTGCTGTCCTGGTCGGGCCGGTGGTGGATCAGGCGCTGGGTCTGGGCGAGTTCCTGGAATTCCTCGCGTGTGCCACTGCGGATCGCCAGTTGCAGCAGCTGGCCGCTGGGGAGCACCTCCAGACAGCGGCGCATGGCGCAGGCATGGCTGTGGCGGGCCCCCAGCCAGCTGTCGCGCAGATCGGCGTGGGCGTCGAGCTGAAGCAGCACCAGATCGGGATGCTGCTCGGCGACGGCGCCGACGGCACCGCTGCTGATCGAGTGCTCACCTCCAAGCATCAGGGGTTTGAGCCCCAGGTCGAGCACCTGGCGGGTGGCGCGATGCACGGCGGCCACCACCGGTTCCGGGGCGCCGAACGGAATGTCGACGGCGCCGAGGTCGGCATAGGCCAGATCCTCGAGGTCGATCTGCAGCTGGGGGCAGTAGCTCTCCAGGCCGTTGCTCACATCACGCACGGCGGCCGGCCCAAAGCGGGTGCCGGGGCGGAAGGAGGTGGTGCCGTCGTAGGGCACGCCAAACAGACCCACCTGGCAGCCGCTGGGATCGCGGCGGGCGCCCATGTAGATGGCGCCTTCGCGGTCAAACAAGGTGTCGAGATCGATGCTTGGGCTGGTCATCCGTTCAGCTCCCGGTCCATGAAGGCGGGCACGGCATCAAAGGCACCCCGTTGCCAACGTGGGCTCCAGATCTCGCATCCTGATGCGATGGCTGCGGCGCGTTCGGGTAGCGGTTGGCGGTAGCGCGGCCCATCGCTTGCGGCAAAGGTCCAGCTCCACCAGCCGCTGGGATACATCGGCACCCAGCCGTAGAGGGGGTCGGCATGGCCGAACAGCTCCCGGATCAGTTTCACGGTGTCGAGGTGCACCTGGCGAAAGGCTTCCGGGGATTCGCTCTGGGTCGCGAAGACGCCCCCGGGCTTGAGGATGCGTTTGCAGTGATTGAAAAAGGCGCGATTGAACAGGCCTTCCGCGGGGCCTGCCGGATCGGAACCATCCACCAGCACCACGTCGTACGACCCATCAGCCGCTTCAGCGGCCCAGGCAATGCCATCACCCACGTGCAAGTGGAAGCGGGGATCACTCCAGCAGCCTCCGCCGATGCTGGGCAGGTGCTGCTGGCTGAGTTCCACCACCCGACCGTCGATCTCCACCATGTCGAGGTGCTGCACGCCGGCGTGTCGCAGGCACTCCCGCGCTGTGCCGCCGTCGCCTCCGCCGATCACCAGCACCCGCTCGATCGAGGCAGCGGAGCACAGGGCGGGATGCACCAGGGATTCGTGGTAATGCCGTTCTTGCCGTTCGGCGGTCATCCAGCAGCCATCGAGCAGCAAACCGTTCCCGTAGCGCTCGCTTTCGATCACGGTGATGCGTTGGAACGAGCTGGTTTCCTCCACCAGCACCCGGCCTTCCAGGCCGTAGCGCACGCCGTTGTGGTGCTCATCGATCCAGCCGCCGTTGGGCTGGGCTGCGCTGCTCATGGGCCGCTGGTGCTCAGGTCATTGCGTCTTCCAGCTAAAACCAGCGCCGGCCGGTTGTTGATCAAGTCCTGTCTGGCTAATTCCTGTCGGGCCAATGTCGCTCTGGCCGAATCCTGGCTCGCCCGTAAGCATGGCAAGAGCCGCAGAGATCAACCCATGGGACTGCTGCAACGTCTGTTGTCGGTGTTTGAGGACAAGCGGGAGCTGTTGGATGTCACCCGTTTCGACCATCCCGTGGCGCTGCAGGTGTCCTGGGCACCCCTTGTGCGGGGTGGCTCGAATTTCTGCACGCACCGAGCCGAGATCCGCAACAGCTTGAGTGGCTCAGAGTTGGTGTTCAAGACCTCCCTGGGTGCCTATGCGTTTTGCATCCTGTTGATGGCGGTGGGGGTGATCGCTTTGGCCGCTGTTGTGGGAGTCTCGGTGTTTGAGTCAGCAGCTGGGGCGCCCGGAATCGGTCTGTTTGCGCTGATGCCCTGTGTCTTTCTGGCAATCGGAGGGCTTGCGCTGTGGTCGTTCCGCCGCAAGGAGGCGCGGTTCGAGCAGTACACCGGCCAGTTCATTCAAGGGGCCACAAAGCACAGCCTTCGGGATGTGGAGGCCATTCAGCTGATTCGCGAGTACGTGCGTGGTGACAAGAGTTCCTACTACAGCTACGAACTCAACCTGGTGCGTCGTGATGGCAGTCGCCTGAACGTGACCGACCACGGTTCATTGCGGCTGATCCGTGAGGACGCTGGTGTGTTGGCCCGTTATCTCAATCGTCCGGTCTGGGATGCCATCGACTACCGCATTCCTGATCAGCGGCAGGGCATCGATTCCAAAGCCGACACCCTGACGCGGAATCTGTTCACCAACCGGGGGTGAGCTGCTGCTTGACCCCTTCATGGGTCATTTCAATTTCCGCAGCGGCTTGCCTGGCCTCGTAAATGGCCCAGCTCTGGAGGCAGAGCACCGTCAGAACGAGGAAACGCAGCACCAGAACTAGGTGTGAATTTATCGCTTGACACTACCCGTGGTGCAGGCGAGTGATTGTGTTGGTGGCTGCCAAACAGTCGTTTGCTGACACATTGGGCTGGCTGCCAGGGTGGAGCCATGGCTCAGGATCTGCCCGTTAATGCGCGCTTGGTGATCCCTGCCGCGGAGTTGCAGTGGCGTTTTTCACGGGCTTCGGGGCCCGGAGGGCAAGGGGTGAACACCACGGATTCGCGGGTGGAGTTGGTGTTTGATCTGGAGCGTTCTCGGGTGTTGGGGCCTTTTCGGCGTGAGCGGCTGCGGGAGGCGTTGGGTGGCCGGTTAGTGGATGGGTGTGTGCGCGTTGTCGCCGCAGAAGAGCGCTCCCAGTGGCAGAACCGCCAGCGAGCCTTGGTGCGGCTTGGGGATCTGCTGCGGGAGGGTCTGAAGCCACCGCCGCCCCAGCGCAAGCCCACGCGCCCGGGTCGCGCGGCGGTGCGGCGGCGGCTGGAGGCCAAGGGCCGTCGCAGTGCACTCAAGCAATCCCGCAGGCAGCGCCCCTCCATGGAGGAGTAGTGGCGGCTTAGTTAACCCTTGGTTAACGTGAGGTGAAGGTTCGAGGGAGAGAGCATGGATTCCACCCCACATCGGACAGTGCGACGGCTTGTGCGCCTGATGTCGCTTGAGGAGCGAGCACGCCTTTGCAAGACCCGTGCGGATGCGCAGGCCTGCATCCGTCGTGCGGAGGCCACCAAGCAGAAGCTTTGGGGGCAGACCGATCAGGCCCTCGACTCTCATTTCTGAACACAGCGCCTTCTGCTTCTGCGTGCATCACAGGCATTTGCTGGGCTTAAGGCTGTTGTTGTTCCTCCCGGATCGCAGCCTTGGCTTGCTGCCATAGGCCCTCCAGTTCCTTGATGCTGCGGCCTTGGAGATTGCCTTCGAGCGCCGCTTCCACCCTTGAGAAGCGATCGAGAAAACGGTGGTTGGTGCCCGCCAGGCCGGATTCCGGATCGATGTCGCACCAGCGCGCCACATTCACCAGGGTGAACAGCAGGTCACCCAGTTCTTCCTGGGCATGGGCCTTGTCGCCGGACGCCACAGCTTCCTTGAGCTCATCGAGCTCTTCGTGCACCTTGTCCCACACCCCAGCCATGTCGTCCCACTCAAAGCCGGCTTTGGCCGCTTTCTTGGAGATGGTCATCGCTCCGGCGAGGGCGGGCTGACCACGCACCTTCCCCGCCAGTTGATCGCTGAGGGGGCTGGCGCTTGGGATTTGGTCGCCGCGTTCCGCCGCTTTGATGGCCTCCCAGCTGCGGCGCACCGCTTCGCTGTCGCTGGCTTCGCCACCGGCGAACACGTGGGGGTGGCGGCGAATCAACTTGTCGCTGATCGTCTCGGCAACGGCATTGAGGTCAAAACGGTTGTCTTCACCGGCGATGCGGGCATGCAGCACCACTTGCAGCAGTAGATCGCCGAGTTCCTCCTTGAGATGGCTGTCATCGCCATAGCGAATGGCATCCGCCACTTCGTGG
This sequence comes from Synechococcus sp. RS9916, assembly GCF_000153825.1. Classification (NCBI taxonomy): domain Bacteria; kingdom Bacillati; phylum Cyanobacteriota; class Cyanophyceae; order Synechococcales; family Synechococcaceae; genus Synechococcus; species Synechococcus sp. RS9916. Next base: position 1,948,282 of record NZ_DS022299.1, on the reverse strand, counting down.
GCTTCTTCCAGCACGTAGGGCACCAACGACTGGTGGGTTTGTTCCAGGTCCCAGGGGCACCCCCCTTGCGGATCGCGCAGGCGGGCCACCACCTCCTCGAGTCGCCGCAGTGGGTCGGGATTTTGGGGTGCCGTCGAGCTGGGGTCGGCCATGGAAGGTGCGGATCGGCGTGGGCTCACCTTCTCATCGCCGAGGTCGCCTGCGCTTACGTCGCCGCCATTCCACGGGCATTGGGTCCCCGTCCAGCACCAGATGCAGCCAGACGCTGGCCTCGAGCCCGAGGGCGATCGCCAGCAGGCTGCGCGGCTGGGTCTGGGCGATGCGCACCAGCAGGGTGGACAGCTCGAAAGGGCTGGCGGTCTGAAGTCCGATCAGGGTTTGCAGCAACAGGCTCAGCAATAGCCATCCGAGAAGCGTGCAGCTCAGCACCCACAGCAGGCGCAGTGCCATGCCGATTAGGGGTCCGTGGGAGAACAGGGAACGGTGAGGCACCAGCTGCCGGTAGGGCCACCAGATCCAGCGCAGTGGTCCCCAGCGCTGCAAGGGCCTGGACAGGGTGTCGAGGTCGGGAGAGAGCCAGAGCCCTCCCACAACAAATGAGCCTGCTCCGATCAAACCCGCCTCAAGACCAAGCCACGGAGTGAGGATCAGGCCGAAGGGAATGCATGCCACCAACGTGGCCCGGTCATGGTCGCGGCCAAGGGCCATGGCGCTCAGGCAAGATGGAGGCTTCGGGCGATTAGCTCAGCGGTAGAGCACCTCCCTTACAAGGAGATTGTCACTGGTTCGATCCCAGTATCGCCCACTTTTTTGATGCCTCTGCTTTGCCCCATTGTTGTGGGGTGGGCTGGAGCGCTTGCGCAGACCAGGGTGACGACATTCGGTCGTGACCTGGGTTAGACACAAGGGATGAAAGTCCTCAACTGCAGCATTTGTGGGGTCAGGGTCGATATCCCTTCCCATGCCTCCGCTTATGTCGGTCACTCGGTGACTTGTTCGGTCTGTCTCTCCAAGCGATCCAGGGTTGACAAAGCCGTGGGTCGGGTCATGGAGGAGGCAAAAGCCTCTCCTTGGTTTGGCTGGATGAGGCGAAGAAAAGAGATCAGCGCAAAGAGGCAAGTGATTACACCCTTAACGCGTCGCAATTAGGTCCTGAGCGCCTCGCGCAAGACCACCACAGCATTGTTATTTCTGAATAACAATGCTGTGGTGAAAGTTTTGTCTAATCGTCTTGTTTAGTTCTGTTTGTTGTTCAGCTCTTTGAGGAATGCCTGTGGGCCACTTTCCATGGAAGGGAGCTCCATTTTTGCTTCGCGATTTTCCAGCGCAGCTTTCACAGATTCAATCATTTGCTCATTTCCAGATGCGGTCGCTGCTTCGAGCGCTGCTTTGAGTCTTTCGTTGCGCGTCGATTGATCCGGCTCAGCTGCTGTGCCCCCATTGAAGCTATAGGTGTAAGGCGTTGATGCGCGGACGCTATTTAATTGATTGGTCAGGTTTTCCCAGAGAAGTGGCATTGGTTGGAGGGGAAGGTTTTGCTATTTAAGACTTTGCCTCCGGTGTCTGCTCCCTTGCTTCATCAAATGCATTCAAGGATTCACCTGTCATGCCTTGGTGGCTTGGTTGGTGTCCTTGCCACTTGAGATGCATTCTGAAACCTCGTTGTTGTCTATTCCTCTCCTCATCAGTCTGTTGCTGTAGCAATCGCAGTTGCACCGCATGCAACTGGCCACAATGGAGAGGCCATGACGCAGCGGTTCACGCTGACCCAGCAGTTTTTGATGCGAACGCCCCTCGCTGAGGTTACCCATCTGCGTGCTCAGGGCCTTGCCTATGCCTATGACGGCAAGCAGGCTCTCGAGGATGTGAGCCTGTCGCTGAAGCCGGGCTCTCTGACGGCGCTGGTGGGGGCGAACGGTGCAGGAAAGTCCACCCTTCTCCATCTCCTGCAGGGTCAGCTCAGGCCCCAGGCTGGTGAGGTTTGGCTTGGGGATCAACCGATTCAGCGCTGTCGTCCTCGGGTGGCGCTGATGCCTCAGCGGGGACGGATTGATTGGTCGTTTCCGATCACGGTGCGTGACATGGTCGCTCTCGGGCAGGTGCGGCAGCCCCGCACCAGCTGCTGTGACCTTGATGCGGTGCTTCAGCGGGTCGGGTTGCTGGCTATGGCGGGTTGCCGTTTGGATGCTTTGTCAGGCGGTCAGCAGCAACGCACCTTGTTGGCTCGAGCCCTCATGCAGCCGGCTCGGGTGCTGCTGCTCGATGAACCCTGTGCGGCGATCGACCCTCCGGCACGTCAGCAGTTGCTGCAGCTGATGCGGCAGCTCGCTGATGCGGGCTACAGCCTGCTGGTGAGCAGCCACGACTGGGGTGATGCCCTTGATGTGTATGACCGGGTGATCGTGCTTGATGGCCGGGTGAAGGCCGATGGAACGCCATCGGCTGTGCGCCATGCCCTTGCCACGCTCACCGATCTGGGGAATCACTGCTGTGGTTGATGCCATGCCCTGGTGGCTGCTGCCGCTGCTGATGGCCCTGTTGGTGGGCGCGGTTTGTCCTGCGACGGGCACATTGCTGGTGACGCAGCGCCGCTTGCTGCAGGCCAACCTGATTTCCCATGCGGTGCTCCCCGGGCTGGCCATCGCTCTGGCCGTTGGGATTGACCCGGCCCTGGGAGGAGTGGTGAGTGGGGTGTTCGGCGCTTTGGTGGCAGAGCGTCTTCAGCGCCGGGACGGCCGCAGCCATGAAGCGGTGATGAACACCGTCTTGGCAGGTTTTCTCGGCTTGGGAGTGCTGTTGATTCCCCTGTTGAATCTGCGCCTTGATCTGGAATCGGTGTTGTTCGGTGATCTGCTGGCCGTCGGCACTACGGATCTCGGACGCACTCTTTTCGCCGCAGCATCGTTGCTGCTGTTGGTGGTGTGGTCCTACCGGAGCTTGGTGTTTCTCGGGGTGGACCCTGACGGAGCTGCCGCCGTCGGCTTGCCGGTGCGAAGCCTGCGCTTGGCCTTGGCGTGTGTCACCGCGTTGGTGGTGGTGAGTGCCATGGCGGCTGTGGGGGTGGTGCTGGTGATCGCGTTGCTGTGTGCGCCGGTGCTGCCTGGTTTGCAGCAGGTGGCCAGCCTGCGGGCTGCCATGGTGCGGGCGTCGTTGGTGGGAGTTGCTCTCAGTGCGGCAGGTTTTGGGCTGGCCCTGCTGCTCAACCTGCCGCCCGGTCCGTTGATCGGCGTGGCTTGTCTGGGGCTGTTGCTTCCTGGAGCAAAGCTTCGCTGAGGGCCCAGAGTCGTTGCCGTTGGGCTGCATCGCGGGCCGCGGGTGCCACGGGTTGCTGTTTGGGCCAGCCGCGCAAGCCTCCGAAGCCATCCGGGCCGTAGTGCTCGCCCCCTTGGGCGCTGGGGGCTGTGGCGGCATGGAGTTGGGGAAGGGCGCCCATTGCTGCGCTCTGGAACAACGGGTCCATCAGCCGGTAGGCGAAAGCCTCGATCCGGGAGCCGTTGGCAGTGATGGAGGCCGGTTGCAGATTGGTGCGTGCCAGGCCGGGATGGGCGGCGAGGGAGCGAACCGTGCTGCCTTGCTTGCGAAGCTTTTGGTCCAGTTCCAAAGCAAACATCACGTTGGCAAGCTTGCTCTGGCCGTAGGCCTGCCAGCGGTCGTAGCGCTGTTCCCCGTTGGGGTCACCCCAGGCAATGCGTCCGAAATACTGGGCGCCTGATGTCACGGTCACCACGCGGGCGTCGGCTTGCCCTTCCATCAGGGGGAGCAGCGCGGTGGTGAGGGCCATGTGCCCCAGGTGATTGGTGGCCCACTGCAGTTCATAGCCTTGGCGGCTGACCAGGCGCGGTGGCGCCATCACGCCAGCATTGTTGATCAGCAGATCGAGGCGGCCATAGCGCTGATGGATGGCATCGCTGCAGCGGCCCACGCTCGCCAGATCAGCCAGATCGAGAGCCACCAGGTCGAGGGCGCCTTCGCCCTGCATCTCCAAGAGTTCTTGACGCGCCGCTTCTGCCTTGCGCGGGCTGCGGCAGGCCATCACCACCGTGGCCCCCTTTTGATGCAGTGCGCGTGCTGTTTCCAGGCCCAGCCCGCTGCTGGCTCCTGTGATCAGGGCGATCCGGCCTTGCTGGTCTGGGATGTCAGCGGTGGACCAGCCCATGGAGGAACGACAAACGGAGCGCAGTCTGACGAGCGGTTGTGGTCAATTGCGCCTGGCGCGGACCTCCAGGAGGGTGGGCCCGACCCAGAAGCAGCCAGCGGTGGTGTGGCTTTCAGCGATCTCAGCAGTGGCTTCGGCAGCGTCGCTCTCGCTCCACAAGCCCAGTTGCTGGAGCCGTTGGCCATACACGGCCACAAAGCGTTCCATCCATTGGGCTGCCATGGAGCCCGGGCCGCCCAACACCGGCAGGGGATGGAATGCATCGAGGGTCCATCCGCGTTGCGTGAGCATCTGGGGCAGGCGTCGATTCACGTCTGGGTCCCCGCCACCGTCGCGGAAGCTGCGTTGGCAGGCCTGGCCGAAGCGCTCAACGGCCCTGCCATGGGGATGGAGAGCAAAGGTGTCCCAGTGGACGTATTCATGAATCACCCAGCGGCCTCCAGGCTGCATGCATTGCTCGACGCCGTGGAGCAACGGCTCCAATTGGGGCAGAAACATGGCCACCCAGCGGCTCCAGATCAGATCGAAGCGTTCCTGCGGCCAGGGATCCTGGAGCACATCCTGTTGGCGCAGCTCCAGCTGATCGATGCCGGCTTGGCGGGCGAAGGCATTGCCAGCGTTCACATAGGTGGGACTGCGCTCCAGCCCCACCACCCGGCCTGAGGGGCCGACCACCCGGGCCAGATCCATGGCGGCAAAGCCTGGGCCGCAGCCCACATCGAGCACGCTCTCACCGATCTGAAGATCAGCGCGCTGCCAGGCGTCCTGGGCTGTGGGTCGCCAGAACTGGTTCTGAAACTGCAGACGCTCCAGCTCTTCGGCGTGGGTTCCCAGCAGATAGCTGCCGTTCTCCATCCTGCTGGGGCCGCTGGGATTCAGTCTTCTGGGAAGAGAAGGGCCGCCAGTTCATCGGCGTCAACGTCATAGACGCGAGCCAGGCTGGTTTCGATCGCGCTGGTGACCTCACCCGGGAGGAAGCGCATCGAGTTCAGGGCGTCTTCGGTGATCTCGTCCGTCAGCAGCTGGTCGTCGCTGTCGAGCTTCTCATCGTTGATCACCGCCATCACCCAACTCTGGTAGGCGTAAACGAGATCCGAAAACTCGAGTTCGGGATCGTTCAGATCCAGGGTCATCGGACGGGTTCAACTGCTCACAGTTTGCCTTGCGGATTGTCAGCAGGCAGCAGGACTCCGACACTGCAATTGCTTCGCGAGTGATCCATGACCTCCCTGGACCAGGGCATGCAGCGGGTTGTGGCACGGCGCCAGGAGTTGGCGCGGCGCTGGGATGCCCTGCGCAATAACGATTTGCTGGCTTTATTGGTGGTGACCCTGCCTGGTCTGATGTGGGCAGAGCGTTGTGGGCTGTTCGTGCTTGACCCCGATGCCCAGGAGCTTTGGCTGGAAGCCGGCACGGATGTGATGCAGCGGCAGATCTGTGTCGATCTTGAGGATTCGATGGTGGGTGCCTGCGTGCGAACCGGCAGTTGCATCAATCGCAGCGGCCTCGAGCATGACGACGGAGCCCATCAACAGGCTGGGGCTGCTTTGGATTACGTGGTATCCACTGCGCTCACCGTGCCCATCCAGGCGGAGGACGGTGAGGTAGTGGGGGCTTTGCAGGTGTTGAACCGCCGCGATGGGCAGGCCTTCACGGCAGCCGATCAGGCGCAGCTTGAGGCGGTCGCCCATGCCATTGCGCCATCAGTGCAGGCGATGTTTGCCAGTCGTCGCCTCCAGCAGCGCTCCCAACGTCTGGATCGCACCATTGCTGTGCTGCGGGATCGCCTGGAGGCGATGCGGCCGGGCCACAGCTTTCGCACTTTCGAGCCCGCGGCCCTGGCCCATGCCGAGGGTTTCTTGCACCACCGCTGGAACGGTCGCTGCTACCCCCCGTTCATCGATCAGCGGGCTACGGCGCATCTCACGCAAACCTGGGACACCCAGGCCCATGACGTGTTTCTTGCCACCCATCAGAAGGTGGGAACTCACCTGGCCAAGAAATTCCTGGTGGAGCTGGTACGGGCCAACGTCGAGCTTCCTGCCCGCCATCCGATGGCCGATGGCGATATCGGTCATGGTGCCATGCCCTGGCCTGAGGTGCTGCTCTCTCAGGAGACCCCTGGAGACTGGGAGCAGTTTTTGGCCGCCACCTCGGATCGGCTGCGGCTTTGGTACCTCCATTGCGCCGTTGACGACATCCCTTGCCGCCGGATTCATCCTCAAACCCGGTTTGTGGTGGCCATCCGTGATCCGCGGGCGGCTTTGGTGTCGCAGTATTTCTTTTGGCTTCGCCACCCGCTGCTCCAGGTGGATCCCGAGCTGGATTTGGATCGTTTTGCCGAACTGTTTGTTCAGGGTGACCTCTATTTCGGCAACTACTTCAGCCACGTGCGTGGCTGGTTGAAACCAGGCCCGCGCCTGCAGTCCGCCCAGATCTGTGCGCTTCGTTATGAGGACATGGTGGAGCGCAAGCATGAAACCGTGGGGCAGCTGCAGCGCTTTCTCTTCCCTTCTGCGGACCTCCCGTCCGAGCGGACCGAAGCGATCGCTGCTGCGACGGAGTTTCAGGCCATGAAGCAAGGCATTACGGCCAATCCCGGCAGTTTTCATCTCAACCCCAAGCTTTATTTCCGGGCCGGCACTACCGACAACTGGCGTCAGCACCTTTCATCCCGGGCGGAGGCGCTGGTGGCTGCTGCCGCACGGGAGCAGTGGGCCGGCCTGGAGGAACACCCCTTACTGAGGGATTACCTCAAGGCGATGCCGGATCTTTGAGGGATTCCACCAGGGCCAGATCGAGATGGTGAAGGTCATCACCGTTGTCGCCGTCGATGTCGATCAGATCATGCCGGCAGAGTCTGGGGATTAACGCATCGGCGCCTGGCTTGGTGCATCCGGCTGTTGCTCGGGTGCAGAGGCGGCAAAGGCCTCGTGCCCAAGGCAGTGGGTGTGCAATTCACTGAGCCGTTGGAAAGGATTGAGGTCGAGCCCTAGTCGCATGGCTGCCCCCAGCTGTGCCACTACGCAGGCATCGGCCAGGGTGGGTTCGCTGCCCAGGCAGAAGGGGCCGGGCAAGGCATCCAGCCAGCTGTTGAGGGCGTTGAGCGCATCGGCCTGGTGGGCTCGTACACCGGCCTGCAGAGCTTTCGCCAGCGCTGGTGCGCCGTCAGGGGCCGCGGCTTTGAGAATTGGTTGGCGGAGTCGGGCCGGCAGCAGCAGCGGCTGCAGTGAGCTGTTCACCTGTTCGGCGACGGCCCGGCATAACTGACGTTGCTCGGCATCGCGGGGCAGCAATGGCACACCTTGGTCGGCAAAGCGCTCGTCGAGGGTTTCAAGGATGGCCAGGGTCTGCACCCAGGGGCTGCCATCGACCACAAGCGTTGGCACTTCACCGCGGGGATTGAGAGCTCGGTACCAATCGCAGTGTTGTTCTTTCTCATCCAGGGAAACAGGCCTGTACTCAAACGGCAGCTGCTTGAGTCGTAGGCCGATTTGCAGCCGGTGAGAAGCGCTGGAGCGCCAGCATCCGTAGAGCTGCAGTGATGCCATCGAAGAGGTCGATCCCGTTCCGTCAGGATGGCGCCATGACCACGTCTCCCTCAACGCCGCCAGAACCGGTGCGCCTGCAGGCCACCTTGTTTGATTTCGCGATCCTGGAGCTGATTCGTCAGAACCGGGAGAGCTTCCAGCCGCTGTGGAGCGTCGATAGCTGGGCCAAGCTGCTGATCTGGCTGGCGCTGAATTGCGGCCTTTCTGGAGAGCGGGAGAGTTTGGAGCACTTTGCCGAGGCCCTCGGTGCACCCCTCACCAGCCGCCTGCGCCGCGTGTTTTTTGAGCGGGATCTCGGCGATCTGGAGCTGCAGGTGCTGGCTGATCCCGCCGACCAGCAGGTGCTGGTGCTGCCCCAGGTGGCTGGTGATGCCAGCTTGCTGGCTGCTGATCGGGTGGCCAAAGCTCTGGAGCGGATCGGGTTGTTGGATCGTGTTGTTGACCAGGCCCGCTGGCAGCAGTTGGAGGGTGTGTTGGCGATTCCCTGGCAGCTCGATGCGGGCTCCGATGTGCAGCAGGAGGGTCAGCCATGAACCTGATCGGGCGCTACAGCAACGCCGGTTATGCCGCCGTGGCCGATGGGGTGATGGCCTTCTTTGAACGCCGCACCGATCTGCAGCGGCCGGGGGTCGCGTTTGGCCCGGCGGGCAGAGAGGAACCGGCCAAGGTGTCGACCGACATCAGCCTGGTGGCGATTGATCGCAGTGACCCCGATGCCTATGCCCTCTCTGAAGTGATCGTGCGAGGGGTGACGGCCGCTCTGGAGCAATACCTCAAGGAGCGCCCCTTATTCCGTGCGGTGTGCCCGGATCAGGAGCTGTTCGTGATGCCGATCTTTAACCTGCAGCGCTACGCCCCCGGTGAGGGGTTCAAGCAGTGGCACTGCGACTGGACCATCAGTGATGAAGCCACTGAGCCGGAGCATCGGGTGTTGGCTTGGATCCTGTATTGCGATTCCGTCGATGAAGCGGGCACGGAATTTCACTGGCAAGACCATCACGAACCGGCCGAACGGGGAAAGCTGGTGATTTTCCCGGCGGGCCCATCCCACATTCATCGCGGCCGGGTGAATCCCACCGCCAGCAAAACCATCGCCACCGGTTGGATTAATGCCGGTTCCAGGGCCCGGTATCTGGAGCGTCTGGCGCAGGGCTAAAACGCGAGCGACTTGGTGCTGATGGGGCTGGCCATGCTTTGCGAGCATGGGCGGCTGAGTATGTGCGCGTTCTGTGTCCGAGCTGGCCAAGACCTACGACCCGGTTGGCACTGAGGCCCGTTGGCAGCAGGCCTGGGAGGACCAGGGAGCGTTCCATCCCGACCCGAAGGCCCCCGGTGAACCGTTCTCAGTGGTGATCCCGCCGCCGAACGTCACCGGCAGCCTGCACATGGGCCATGCCTTCAACACCGCCCTGATCGACACGATCGTGCGCTACCAGCGCCTGGCGGGGAAAAACGTGCTCTGCCTGCCCGGCACCGATCACGCCTCGATCGCGGTGCAGACGATTCTCGAGAAGCAGCTCAAGGAAGAGGGCAAGACCCGCCATGACCTTGGCCGTGAGGCGTTCCTGGAGCGGGCCTGGCAATGGAAAGCCGAAAGCGGTGGCCGCATCGTCGGCCAGCTGCGCCGCCTGGGGTATTCCGTGGATTGGAAACGCCAGCGCTTCACCCTTGATGAGGGCCTGAGTGAGGCGGTGAAAGAGGCCTTCGTGCGGCTGCACGAGCAGGGGCTGATCTATCGCGGCGAATATCTGGTGAACTGGTGCCCCGCCTCCGGCTCAGCGGTGAGCGATCTGGAGGTGGAGATGAAGGAGGTGGATGGTCACCTCTGGCATTTCCGTTATCCGCTCAGTAGCGGCGATGGCCATCTGGAGGTGGCCACCACCCGGCCGGAAACGATGTTGGGCGATACGGCGGTGGCGGTGAACCCCACCGACGAGCGCTACGCCCACCTGGTGGGCCAGACCCTCACCCTGCCGTTCGTGGGTCGGGAGATTCCGATCGTGGCCGACGACCACGTGGAGAAGGAGTTCGGCACCGGCTGCGTCAAGGTGACGCCGGCCCACGACCCCAACGATTTCGCCATCGGCCAGCGCCACGGTCTGCCCCAGATCACGGTGATGCGCAAGAACGGCACTATGAACAAAGAGGCCGGCCAGTTCGAGGGGCTGGATCGCTTCGAGGCCCGCAAGGCCGTGGTGGCTGGCCTGGAGGACCTGGGGCTGCTGGTGAAGGTGGAGGACTACCGCCACAGCGTTCCCTATTCCGATCGCGGCAAGGTGCCGGTGGAGCCGCTGCTCTCCACCCAGTGGTTTGTCAAAACCGAGCCTTTGGCGGCTCGCTGCCGCGAAGCGCTGGAGAAGCAGGATCCCCGCTTCATCCCCGAGCGCTGGGAGAAGGTCTACCGCGACTGGCTCACCGACATCCGCGACTGGTGCATCAGCCGCCAGCTCTGGTGGGGCCATCGCATCCCCGCCTGGTTCGTGATCAGCGAGACCGGCGGCAAGTACACCGACACCACGCCCTATGTGGTCGCCCGCAACGAAGCCGAAGCCCTCGAGAAGGCCAAGGCGGAGTACGGCGCGGGGGCGGAGATCGAGCAGGACGAAGACGTGCTCGACACCTGGTTCTCCAGCGGCCTCTGGCCTTTCTCCACCCTGGGTTGGCCCGACGCCGATAGCGCTGACCTGCAGCGCTGGTACCCCACCAGCACCCTCGTGACCGGCTTCGACATCATCTTTTTCTGGGTGGCCCGGATGACGATGATGGCCGGCGCCTTCACCGGCGAGATGCCCTTCCAGGACGTTTACATCCACGGCCTGGTGCGGGATGAGCAGAACCGCAAGATGAGTAAGAGCGCTGGCAACGGCATCGATCCGCTGCTGCTGATCGACCGCTACGGCACTGATGCTCTGCGGTTTGCCCTGGTGCGGGAAGTGGCCGGTGCAGGGCAGGACATCCGCCTGGATTACGACCGCAAGAAGGACACCTCCGCCACGGTGGAGGCCTCGCGCAACTTCGCCAACAAGCTCTGGAACGCCACCCGCTTCGCCCTGATGAACCTGGGCGGCGAAACGCCGGCCCAACTCGGGGATCCCGATCCCGCCGCCCTGCAGCTGGCCGATCGCTGGATCCTCTCTCGCCTGGCCCGGGTGAACCGGGAGACGGCCGAGCGCTACAGCAGCTACGGCCTGGGTGAAGCGGCCAAGGGGCTTTACGAGTTCGCCTGGAACGACGTTTGCGATTGGTATCTGGAGCTGAGCAAGCGCCGGCTCAACCCCGGTGAAAACCCCTCAGCGGAGGCCCTCGCTGATCAGCGGGTGGCGAAGCAGGTGCTGGCCAAAGTGATCAGCCAGATGCATCTGATGCTGCATCCGCTGATGCCCCACCTCACCGAGGAGCTCTGGCACAGCGTCACCGGCGAGCCAGAGACCACGTTCCTGGCGTTGCAGCCCTGGCCGGAGCTCGATGAAAGCGCTCTGGATGATGCGTTGGAAGCCTCGTTCGCTGAGCTGATCGGTGCCATCCGCGTGGTGCGCAACCTGCGGGCGGTGGCGGGTCTCAAGCCCTCCCAATCGGTGCCGGTGCGCTTCGTCACCGGCCGCGGCGAGCTGGCGGCTGTGCTGACCCAGGGCACGGCCGACATCACAGCCTTGACGCGGGCGGAGTCGGTGGCGGTGATGGCGCCGGCAGAGGCCGATGCGGCTCCGGTGGCCAAGGCCCTGGCGGGGGTGAGCGGTGAGCTGCAGGTGCTGCTGCCGATCGAAGGCCTCGTGGATCTCGATGCGCTGAAAGGGCGCCTGGAGAAAGACATCGCCAAGGCGGAGAAGGAGATCAAGGGCCTGGCGGGCCGGCTGGGCAACCCCAACTTCGCCGACAAGGCCCCACCGGAGGTGGTGGCGGAATGCCAGGCCAATCTGGATGAGAAGCAGGCCCAGGCCGATCTGGCCCGCAAGCGTCTGGCGGATCTGAGCTGATCCGCCTTTGGGCTTGAGAGCCGGAGTTAGGCGGCGTTGAGCATTCGAATCGGATCCTGTGCGTCGTTGCCGGATCCCGCGTAAAGCGTGGTGCTGGGGAAGGCGAAATCGGCCCCAGCATTGCGCACGATCTCAGCGATCTGCAGAAACACCTGCTGTTGAATGTTGAGCCATTCCTGCCAATCCGTGGATTTGGTGAAGCAATAGACCATCACATTCACTGACGAGGAGTCCCACTGGTTGAAGTTCACCAGAATGATTTGCTCCTGGTCGATCGCGGTGTGGTTCTGCAGCATCGTGCGGATCGATGTGCTGATGTCATCAATGAGGGGAATGTCCTGATAGCGGAGGCCGATGTTGGCTTTGATCCGCCGGTTGTACATCTGCCCTGGATTTTCAATCGGCTTCGCTGCGAAGACGGAGTTGGGGATGTAGAGGGGGCGGCGGTCAAACGTGCGAATTTTGGTGTGATACCAACCGATCTGCTCCACCGTTCCTTCCAGACCGTCGGTGCTGATCCAGTCGCCTTCTTTGAAGGGGCGATTGAAATACAACATGAAGCCCGTGAGGAAGTTCTGGGCGATCTGCTGCAGGCTCAGGCCGATGCCCACCGCGCCGCCGCCGAGCAGAGTGGCCACGGCCGTGGTGGAGATGCCGAGGGTGACCATTTCGCCGGCCACCATGGCCACGATCACCGCGATGGTGAACAACCTGTCGAGCAGGCTGATCAGCATGGCCTCGTCCTTCGGGTCTTCGATCTTCAGCCACTCTTGAAAGGCGCGGGAGCGTAAGAAGGCATGGCCGAGACGGATCGCTGCCCAGCCGCTCGAGAGCGTGATCAGTGTGGTGGAGACCCGTTCGCTGGTGAGCGAATGGAAGTTGAACAGCTGTTCCGCTTGATGCGTTAACCAGCCCAGATACAAGGCGGCTGAGAGCCCGACCAGCAAAGGGGTTTTGATGGTGCGCGACACCATCGCGCCAAGGCGGTGCCGCCCTCGTTCCAGCAGGGTCAAGACCAGCCAGAGAGCGGCTAGCCCTCCAGTGCCAATGAGAAGTCCTTGATGGCTGAAGAGCGTGTTGGCATCAGCAAAGTCAGGTACGGGTAGGGCTACAGGCAAAACGACGGCTCAAACAGCAGCACGGCAGGCAATCTTATCGATTGACGCATGAGTCTGGAATGAGTTAACCCGCGCCTCCTAGCCTTGCCTTACGTCTGGGTGATGGTGCTGAATCCTTCCCTGATCACGGTTGAACGGCTGAGCAAGATCTATCGAGTGGCCGACAAGCAGCCAGGGCTCGGTGGCACCGTTCAGCATTTCCTGCGCCGTCGCCATCGTGATGTGGCTGCCGTGCGGGATGTGTCATTCAGCATCTCTCCCGGCGAGATGGTCGGATTCCTTGGTGCCAATGGCGCTGGTAAGACCACCACGCTGAAGATGTTGTGTGGCTTGATCCACCCCAGTGGCGGTCAGGTGCTGGTGGCCGGCCATCAACCCCAGAGGCGCCAGCCCGACTTCCTGCGCCGGATCACCCTGGTGATGGGTCAGAAGCAGCAGCTGATTTGGGATCTGCCGCCGATGGATTCCTTGCGCGTGAATGCTGCGGTGTATGGCATTCCCGATGGGGTGGCCCGTCGGCGCATCAATGCCTTGGCCGATCTGTTGGAGCTGGGGGAGGAGCTCACCCGGCCGGTGCGCAAGTTGTCGTTGGGGCAGCGGATGAAGGCGGAATTGCTGGCTGCGCTGCTGCATGAACCGGAGGTGCTGTTTCTCGATGAGCCGACCCTGGGTCTGGATGTGAATGCTCAGGCGCGGGTGCGTCAGTTCCTAGCTGACTACAACCGGCGGACGGGTGCAACGGTGCTACTCACCAGTCATTACATGGCTGACATCACGGCACTCTGTTCGCGGGTGCTGCTGATTCACCAGGGTCAGCTGTTCCATGACGGACCTTTGGATCAGTTGGCGACACGGTTGGCACCGGAGCGGCATGTCCGCCTGGAGCTTGAACAGCCCGCGGCCGCCGAGGCTTTCGCGGGGCTGGGGCATCTGGAGCGACTGGAGCGCTGCGAGGTGCATCTGCGGGTGGCGCCAGACCAGCTCACGGCTGTGGTGGCTCAGCTGCTGGAACGGTTTGCGGTGCGCGATCTGGAGGTCAACGATCCCCCCATCGATCAGTTGATCGGTGATCTGTTTCGCCAGGGCAGTCTTTGATGCGGATCTTCGGTCTTAATCGCCGCGTTGTGGCGGCTTTGCTCGGCAGCCAATACGCCCACATGCTCGAGTACCGGGCTGAGATTGCCCTTTGGGCCCTCTCCGGTGTGCTGCCGTTCATCATGCTCAGCCTCTGGAGTGGCAGTCCGGCTCGGGCGGATCTGGGGCTCGATGGTGTCGCTCTGGATCGTTATTTCCTCAGTGCATTTCTGGTGCGCCAGTTCTCGGTGGTTTGGGTGGTGTATGCCTTCGAGGAAGACGCGCTCTTGGGCCGGCTGTCGCCCTATCTGTTGCAACCTCTGCATCCCCTCTGGCGTTATGTGGCAGCCCATCTGGGGGAACAGCTCACCCGTTTGCCGTTTGCCGCCGGCATTGCAGCTGTGTTTTTTCTGATTCAGCCTCAGGCGTTTTGGATTCCCTCTCCGGTTGGCTTGTTGCTCGCCTGGCTGGCCACCTGGATGGCGTTTGCGATTGCATTTTTGCTTCAGAGCTTGATCGCCTCGTTGTGTTTCTGGAGTGAAAAGGCCAGCGCCCTGGAGCGGTTGCTGTTCATTCCTTTCCTGTTTCTGTCTGGTCTGTTGGCACCGCTCACGGCTTTCCCCCCGGCGGTGCGGGCCATCGTGCAGTGGACACCGTTTCCTTATCTGATTGATTTCCCAGCCCGGGTGCTGGCCGGGGATCCGGTGAATCTTGCCGCTGGTTTCGGAGCCCAACTGGCGTGGATGGCTGTGTTGTTGCCCCTGGTGCTGTTGCTCTGGAGAGCTGGGGTGCGGCGTTACAGCGCCATGGGGGCCTGAGATGACGCGGTATTGGCATACGTTGCGTCGCTTCTGGGGCACTGCCCTGGCCACGCAACTGGAGTATCAGGCGAATGTGCTGATCGAGCTGCTCGCCGTGGCCCTCAGCTTGAGCGGCAGTTTGTTGCTGTTGTCGCTGTTTTTCGGGCCGGGCGAGGAGCTGGGGGGGTGGACCTGGCATCAGGCCTTGGTGGTGCAGGGGTTTTACACGGTGTTTGACGGCATGGCCAGCACCTGGCTGCGCCCCAATCTCGGCTCGATCGTCACCCATGTGCGCGAAGGCACCTTGGACTTTGTGCTGCTCAAACCGATCGACAGTCAGTTCTGGGTGTCGTTACGCACCTTCTCGCCAGCCGGGCTGCCGGAGATTCTGTTGGGTCTGCTGTTGGCGGGCTGGGGAGCTCACCAGTCCGGCGCCGTGCTCACCCCCCTGGTGTTGGTGGTGGTGGGCGTGATGCTCGTGGCGGCGGGAACGATTCTCTATTCGCTCTGGTTTCTGATCGCTGCCACCAGCATCTGGTTTGTGAAAACGTGGAATGCCACGGAAGTGCTGCGGGCCCTGTTGGCCTCTGGCCGTTATCCGCTGCAGGCCTATCCGGCACCGTTGCGCTTGTTGTTCACCTTGGTCTTGCCTGTGGCGTTTCTCACCACGGTGCCGGCGGATGTGCTGCTGGGCCGAGCCAGTGCGCCGCTACTCGGTCTCGGTCTTGGTCTCGCCGCTGGTTTCTTCGCTGTGGCCCGGGGCTTCTGGCAGTTCGCTCTGCGGCATTACACCTCCGCGTCCAGTTAGCTGCAGGCTTGTCTCCTGGTCCGGTGGCCATTGCATCGGATACACCTGCCGCTGCGGGAAGGGGATCGTGATGCCCTCGTGCTCAAACCGGGTCCAGATGGCGCGCCGCAGGTCGCTGCCCACGCTGAAGGCCAGCAAGGGGTTGCGCACCCAGAACAGCAGCTTGTAGTTCACGGATGAATCAGCGAAGTCGGTGACAAACGCCTGGGGCGGTGGGTAATCGAGCACCTGGTGGTGTTCGGAGGCGATCGCTTCCAGAACACTCACCACCTGTTCAGGGTTGTGGTGGTAGGCCGCACCGACTTCGACGCTGTCACGGCGGGAGGTTTCGGTGGCGGTAAACGAGGTGGCCTCTTCGGTGAAGAAGGTTTGATTGGGGATCAGCAGTTCGGCGCCATCGCGTCCTCGTCGCAGCTGGGTGGCCCGTAGACCGAGTTTGCGCACGGTGCAGGGGTCACCGTTGATCATCAGGATTTCGCCAGGTCGCACTGACCCTTCGAACAGCAGCCAGATGCTGCTGATGAAGTTGGAGATGATTTCCTTGATGCCGAAGCCGATGCCCACCGATAGGCCACCGGCAATCGCGATGAAGGCGTTGCCATCGATGCCGACGTAGTAGGCGACCGCCAGCAGGCCGACACCGATCACGCTGTAGCGAAACAACAGTTCCAGGCCCTTGCGGTTTTGTTCTTTCACGCCAAACACCGTGCCGCTCACCCAGGCCATGAATGCGGCTGGTCTGGAGGCCACCGTCAGGATGATGTACACGGCGATGATCGCGGTGTAGATCTTGCCCAGGCTGAGTTCAACCCCGAACAGATTGGCGACGGGGATGCGTGAGAGGTTCTCCAGACTTCCCAGCAGCCGAATCAGCGACAGCGTGGCCAGGATCACGTAGACGGGTTTGAGGAATGTGCTCTCCAGCTCCTCCACTGGGAATGTGTTGTCGAAGTGGAGCAGCAGTGCTTTGAGGGGGGTGAACAGATTCCACCCCAGCCACAGCAAGCCGAAATAGCGGATCAGCCCGCCGGGGACTTGCAGCAGGATCAGGCCACTGCCGATCAGCAGCAGGATCAGCGGACCCACCAGGGTTTGCAGGTTGGGGTGGTGCCGCAGGGGTGCCGGGTACAGCCGACGCATGCGGCGAATCAGCACGGGTATCCCGATCACGACCGCCAACTGCAGCAGCACGGAGCCTCGTTGCAGATAGGCCAGCCAGCTGAGCAGCTCTTCGCCGATCGCCTCCGGCGCGATGGTCGCCAAGTGGGTCGTCGCCAGGGGGATGGTCCAGCTCACGGTTGCTCTCCGCGGAGGGTGTTTTGCAAGGCGCTCGTCGCTTCCTTCGGGGTGCGGGTGCCGAACACCACGCTGCTGAGCACGCCGTTGACATCGGCCATGCGCTGCGGATTGGTGCTCACGGCTGCCAGCACTGCGTTGGCGTAGCGGGTGCTTGGTTTGTCGCTGAGCCCCAGTTCCAGGTGTTCGTCGGTCACGTTCCGTTCAAAAGCCAGTTGCCGTTGCACGATGGGAGCCACCTGGGGATTCACAGGAAAGGAGGTGCGGTAGTTGAGGGCGAGGGTCTTTTGCGTCCAGGGCTCCACCATGAAGCCGAGCAATTTCAGACTGTCGCTCCGCTGCCTGCGGCTGGAATTACGCCCCAGCGCCCACACCTGCAGACGTGTGATCGGACTGGCTTGGCCCATCGGTCCTTTGGGCAGGATGGTGACGCCAAGATGCTCGTTGAGGGCGCCGCGCAGTTTGGGCAGTTGGGAACTCCAGCAGGTAATCCAGTCGAGTTGTCCCTGGATCAGCTGCTCGCCCAGGACGACCTGATTGCTCAGAAACAACACGTTCTGCTGAAAGCTGGCGTTTTGCAGCCAGTTCAGCCAGGCGACGAGTCGGCTGTTGTCCTGGGTACTGGCGGCCTCATCGTTGAGGGCCGCCTGTAGAGCTGGTGTGGCTTGGAATCCCCCCAGGGTCCAGTAGAGATCTTCCAGATGCAGGGCAAAGCCGAAGATCTTCCCTTTGCCGCTGGCCTGGGCTAAGGCCCTGAGGGTTTCCGGCGGTTTGGGCAGCCTCCGTTTGTCGTAGCAAGCCAGCTGCACGTACTGGCCGATCGGTACTCCGGCGATCGCCCCGTTGGCTCCGGTGACCCGTTGAAGAGCCATGGGGGAAATGCGGGAGCGTTCCTCTGGCGTCAGCGGCACCGGCTGGGTGAGCTCTTGCTCTTGCAGCGCTAAGGCGGTGTTGCCGTTGGTGATGATCAGATCGGGACCGAGACCGCTGGAGGTTTGGCGATCGATTTCCCTCACCAGATTGAGCTCCGAATAGCTGGTGGGGTGAAGCCGCAGTCCGGGGTCAAAGTCCTGCAGCAGCTCCTGCACATCTTTGACCACACGCCGATCTCGCACGGAGGCTTCCACGTCCAGCCCGCCCGGATCGGTGGAGGATTTGGCAATGCGCAGCACTCTGGGCAGCGAAGAACTGCCCTGGCTGCAGCCTGCCAGGAGTGCGCAGATCAGGCCGATTAGGGCCAAACGCTGCCGGGGGCGATAGGCGGTGGCCATTGGGGCCAGCGACAGGGGTTGATTGCAGTGTTGCCAGGTCTTGCGGATCTGGCAGGAGCTGGTTAGAAAGCGTGCCCTTTTCGGGTCAACGCCGTTCGTCTGCAGGGATCGGTCAGCATGGCTTTGGCATTCGTTGCGCGGTGTTGACTGACGTGTTGGCTTCCATCACTCCTTGGCTGGAGGCGTTGCGCTCTCCAGTGGGTGCGCTGCTGTTCATCCCGCTCTATGGCCTCTGGGTCACCCTGCTGCTGCCCGGGGTTTGGGCTTCGATGCTGGCTGGAGCGCTGTATGGCACATGGTGGGGAAGTGTTGTGGTGTTCATCGGCGCATGTCTCGGCGCTGAGGTGGTGTTTCTGCTCGGCCGCCATTGGCTGCGCACTTGGGCCCGGCAGCGCTTGGAGCGCTTCCCCAAGTTGATGGCGGTGGAGCGGGGTGTGACCCGTGAGGGGCTGAAGCTTGTGCTGCTCACGCGGTTGTCGCCGGCGTTCCCGTTTTCGCTGCTCAACTTGGCCTATGGCCTCAGTGATGTGAGCCTGCGGGACTACACCATTGGTTTGATTGGAATCCTGCCTGGCACGGTGCTGTTCTGTGCCCTCGGTGCCCTGGCTGGAGATGTGGCGCGGTTTGGCGACGTGCTGGCTGGAGAGGCGTCACCCGGCGCGTGGACCCTGCGGGTTGTGGGCGTTGTGGCCACCGTGGCCGTGGTGTGGCTTGTCGGTCGGGCCGCTCGCAAGGCCCTTGAAGAGGACTCCTCGGCCCTTCAGGATTGATCCGGGTTGGGGAGTTGGGCGTCGCGAAGGGCGGCGATCAACACGAACCAACCCAGGCGCAGCTTGGCCAACGGCCCTGGACGGTTGGCGAGTTCGGCGTATTTGGCCCGACCGCAGTCGGTTTTGATCCAGCGATGCACGGAGGGCTGACCCATGGCGCTGTGTTCAGGAGGCGGGGATGGTTTTGGGGTTGTAGCGCAGGATCTGGGTGGGGATGACACTGATGTTGATCTCCACCTCTTTAATGCCGTAATCGTTCTTGGCGCGTTCGCGCATGTTGCGCTGCACGTCGGCAAGACCGATTTTGCCGACCAGTTTTTGCGGCACATTCAGCACGATGTCGATGTTGGCGGAGTTGTTGGCGACCCGCACATTGCTGTAGAGCAATTTGATCCGCTGCAAGTACTCAGGGTTCGTGCCTGACCGTTGACCTTGTTGGACGAGGCCGGCACGGAAGCGGGCAAATTGGCTGTTGATCTGTTGCCGTGCGGAGAAATCGTGCAGCGCAGACGACAACGGAATGCAGAGCAGCCCTAACAGCCCCAGCCAGACCAGGAGATGCCTCCAGGCTTTGCGCAAACTCCCGTAGCCCTGCACCATGAACACCACCAGGCTGGCCACGGTGATGCCGATCAGGTTGGCGAGAAACAGCAGAAAGGATCCTTCCGCTACCTGATTGGTGAGGCCGGTCACCGTGCCGCGACCGAACACGGCCACCAGGTCGGTGCCGAGGCTGAGTCCAATGCCTGACACGCAAAGAGGAGGCACCAAGGCCACGGCGATGGCCACCCCAGCGATCGAGTTGGACAGGCGATCGCGGGTGATGGTGAAGGCTCCGGCCACGGCCGCTGCCACGGCGATCACCAGGTCGATCAGGTTCGGGGCTGTGCGGGCCGTCATCTCCCGGTTCACCTCACTGGCTCCGAACAATGAGGCCAGAATCCAGGCGGTGCCCACCACCGTGGCGATGCCGATCAGCACGGTGATCGCCGACCGTTTCACCAGTCGGTTGTCCGCAATGCTGAGCCCGAAGGCAAGGCTGAGGATCGGATCCATCAACGGCGCCACGATCATGGCGCCGATCACGACGGCAGTGCTGTTGGAGATCAGGCCCAGGGTGGCGATCACTGCTGAACAGATCAGCAGCAAGAAGAACCCCAGAGAGGGTTTGGACGAGGCGATTCGCGCTTTGTAGAGCTCGTTGCGTGGAACCCGGTTCTCCAGGTTCACCTGCCACTCACCGGAGAGGTTGTCGAAGGCACGCCGCAATAGGCTGTGCATTGGTCCTCAGGTCGTCTACGCGGATTGTGGCGATCCCAGCAGAGCCTGCAGGCCAGTTTCATCCAGGATGGTCAGCCCCAAACTCTCGGCTTTGGTGAGCTTGCTGCCGGCTTCATCGCCTGCCACCACGTAGCTGGTCTTTTTGCTTACCGATCCGCTCACCTTGCCGCCGGCGGCTTCGATCAACTCCTTGGCCTGGGAGCGGCTAAGGGTGGGCAGGGTGCCGGTGAGCACAAAGGTGCTGCCGCTCAGATGGCGCTCGCTGCTGGCGGCTTCGGCGCGGCGTTGCTCATCGGCACTGAGGGCAAGGCTGAAGCCCTGTTCACGCAGGCCGTTGAGCAGTTGCAGGTTGGAGGGGTTAGCAAACCATTGCTGCAGGCTCTGGGCAATCTCATCACCAATGCCAAACACCGCGGTGATGGATTCAGGGGCGTTGCACGCCGCTGTTTGCAGCAGATCGGCGTCCGGGAAGGTGGCGGCCAGCGCCTTGGCGTTCACTTCGCCAACGTGATGAATGCCGAGGCCGTAGAGCTGGCGGGCCCAGCCCTGCTGACGGGAGGCGGCCAGAGCCGAGACGAGATTCTCGGCGCTTTTCTGGCCCATGCGCTCGAGACTGCTCAGCAGGGCGGCATCGAGTCTGTACAGGTCGGCGATCGACTGCACCAAGCCGCGATCCACCAATTGCTCGATCAACTTGCTGCCCAGGCCATCCACATCCAGGGCGCCTTTGCTCACCCAATGGCGCAAGGCACCGCGCAGGATCGCCGGGCAGCTGCTGTTGATGCAGCGGGTGGCAGCTTCCCCTGCTTCTCGCACCAGCGTTGAACCGCATTCCGGGCAGGTGTGGGGCAGTTGCAGGCGCTCTGCTGAGGTGGGCCGCAGCTCCTTCAGCACCCGCACCACTTCGGGGATGATTTCGCCGGCCTTGCGCACCACGATCGTGTCGCCCGCATGCAGATCGAGTTCGTCGAGGCGGTCGGCGTTGTGCAGGGTGGCGCGACTGACGCTGGTGCCAGCCAGGGGCACCGCCTCGAATTCCGCCACAGGGGTGATCACTCCGGTGCGCCCCACTTGGCAGGTGAGTCGCAGCAATTTGCTGGGGGCTTCTTCCGCTGGATACTTGAGCGCAATCGCCCAGCGCGGTGCTTTCTGGGTGAAGCCGGCTGCATCCTGCAGCCGCAGGTTGTCGAGTTTGACCACGACGCCGTCGGTGGCGTAGTCGAGTTGGCGCCGTCCCCCATCCCAGCTGTTGAAGAACGCTTCCACCGCATCCAGGTCGGGGAGCAGTTCGGCGTTGGGGTTCACCTTGAAGCCGGCATCCCGGAGCCACTGAAGGCTGTCCCATTGGCTGGTGGGCCGCTGACCCTGCCAGTCATCCGGCAGATGCAGGGTGTAGGCGAAGAAGTCGAGTCGGCGGGCGGCCACCACCTTGGGATCCAGTTGGCGCAGGGTGCCGGCGCAGGCGTTGCGGGGGTTGGCAAACAGGGCTTCGCCCCGCTGCTGACGATCGGCATTGATGCCGTCGAAAACGCCATCGGGGATGAAGGCCTCGCCTCTCACCTCCAGCCAGGCGGGTGGCTGATCCAGCTGCAGGCGGAGCGGCACCGATCCAATCGTGCGCACGTTGGCGGTGATGTCTTCTCCCTGTTCGCCATCGCCGCGGGTGGCGGCCCGCACCAGCACGCCGTTCTCGTAGCTGAGGGCCAGGGCATTGCCGTCGATCTTGAGCTCCCCCACCATCGCCAGCGCTGGTCTGGGCTGGCCTTCGCTGGGTTCGCGATCGAGCACGCGCAGCAGTCGGCCATACCAAGCCCCGAGCTCCTCGGCGTTGAAGGCGTTGTCGAGGCTGAGCAGGCCGATGCGGTGACGCACGCTGCTGAAGCCTTCGGCTGGAGTCCCCCCCACGCGCTGGGTGGGACTGTCGACGGTCACCAGACTGGGATCTGCCGATTCGAGCTCCAGCAGTTCGCGGTAGAGCCGGTCATAAACCGGATCCTCCATGACGGGTGCGTCGAGCACGTAATAGGCGTGGGCTGCCGTATTGAGCAGGCCGCGCAGCTCCTGGGCCCGTTGCGCGGATGCGGCCGTCATGGCGTGAGGTGCTGGGGAATGATCAGGCGTTGGCGGGATTGATGCGGGCGATGCGCCAGTTCTCCTCCACCTTGGTGAAGGTGAAGTCGAGGGGCAGTTCCTCGTCGTTATCGGCCTTGAGCTTCACGGTGAGGATGATGTCGCCTTCCTGCATGCGGGGACGGCCCGACTTGAGGTTGCGGAAGCGGTTGAGCTTGAGGCCCGCCAGGAAGCGGATGAACTGCTGACGGTTGACGTGCTGGCGGTAGCTCTTGGTGGTGAGCAGGTAGGCGGCGTCGATGCGCCCTGCAGCCACTTGGGTGAAGAACTGCTTGATCAGCGGGTTGATGCCGCGGGCGCTCAGCACCAACTTGACGGCGGTGATCGTCCAATAGAGGAGAAGAGCTCCACCCCCGGCCAGCAGTGCCTTGCTGCCGATTTCACGCACCAGACCAAGTTCCATCGGCACCGAGCTCATCTGAATGGGGTCGAGTCTGACTGACGGTTGCCCGTGACGGTCAGACTGCGCGGGTTGGATCTCCGCACCGTTTCATTCACATCCATGCCCCTGGAGCCGTTGCTGCCCCTGTTTCATCGGCTCAATCGGGAGCACTTTGATGGTGCTTTGGTGAAGGGAACGCAGCCGCTGGTGGCTGTGCGTTGGAGTGATGGCCGCATGCGTCGCACAGCGGGGATGTACCGGCGGGGGCCAGGGGTGGCACCGCCTCTGGGTCGGGAGATCGTGCTGTCGCGTCCGCTGCTGGATCCCTTGCCTCGCTCGGCGATGGAGAGCACCCTCTGCCACGAGATGATTCATGCCTGGGTGGATCTGGTGCTGAGGGTGCAGGAAAGCCATGGACCTCAGTTCCGGGCTCGCATGGCCTTGATCAACCGCTCCCAGAGTGGGTTTGAAGTGAGCATTCGCCACCGTTTTCCAGTGCCGGCAACACCGGCGCGCTGGATGGCGGTGTGTCCGCTTTGCGGCCGTCAGGCGCCTTATCGCCGCAGAGTGCGTCATGCCGCTTGCCGGCCCTGCTGTGACCGGCACCATGGCGGGCAGTGGCATGCCAGCTGTTTGCTGCGCTTTGAGCCCATTGCCCTTGCCGTTCCAGCGGCGTCTTCCGGGCGCTCCCGCGACAGTGATGCTTGAGATCGATCAATTCCTGCTGGTGCTTGAGGTGTGTGGCCTCTCGATTGCGTTGATTGGCTGCCGCCGGGAGCGTTGGCTGGCACGCCGTCGTCGGTAACGTCTTGGGTATGGAGTCCCGTCGTGAGCCCTACCCGCGCCGTTCGCGGCAGCGGTCTGATGATCCGCTCGATCGGCGCTTGGATCAGTGGCTGGAAACCGGCCGTCAGCTTGTGGATGGTGTGGCGGGGACGCGTCCTGGCAGCCGGAGCTCAGCCGGTCGTGGCGGCAGCCGTTCAACTGCCGCCAGCCTCGATGCCGTCGGTCGCTGGGTGGGCGACAAGATTGATTGGTTGCTGGATGAGGACGACGACTGGGGCGGGTCCTGGGACTCGCCACGGTCACCCCAGGCGATGCGGCCGCGCGAGTCGATGCGAACGCAGTTCTCGTCTCCGCAGGAGGTATCTGTCGGTCGTCCGGTAGCACAATCAGCCAAGCGGCCTTTGGAGGCCATCTCCCGTCGCCAGCCGCCCTTGATCCGTCCGGCAGAGCCGCAGCAGCGCCCTTGGGTGCCGCCGGTGCAGGCATCGCCGCCGCCAGTTGATGGGCCCGTGGATGATGAGGGTTGGCCCGACGACGACAGCTTCCGTCTGGATCGTTGGCAGCGCTCGCCGGAGTCAGCCAAGCCTCAGCCCAAGAGTGCGCGTGGATCGGCTGCGCCTGCCTCCAACCCGCAGCCGACCGGCGGGCGACGTCCTCTGCCACGTTCCAGTCGACGCCGCGTCTGACCGCAAACCTGGGGTTGTTCAGGCTGCGGGCTTCGAGGTGGCCTGAAAGCGGCAGCCACGGCTGCTGAGTTGGGCATTCACATCGGCCACCAGTTCCGCGGGCAGCTCTTCCGCCATCTGTTCCGGGGTGGTGGTGATCGCGGCCGACCCCTCGCTCAGGGCCTCGAGCAAGGCCACCCATTGCTTCACATGCTGCGCCCGGGTGATGCGTTTGTAGCCCTGGCTTTGGAGCAAGTTTGAGCACACCTTGCTGTTCCACACAGCGGTGCGGGGCTGAACGCTCGACCCGCTGCTGTTGGCGGCTCCGGCGTCCACCGCGATCGCGGTAGGGCGTCCATGGCGGTCACGCCATCCGATGCGGTCGAGGGCACGTCCGCAGTGGGTGGAGGAGATGCCAAACAACTGCCCCAGATCGGTGAGGCTCAGCCAGGTGGGGGTTGCCATGGGGGGTGCCGATGGATTGCACCAATGATCCACCCAGCACATAAGGCGTCAACTTGTCAAGAGCAAATCGCGATAAAGCGCTGCCTTGGTTCATGAAGGGGAGTGAAGCGGCTGGCGTGGTGCGGGTCCCAGCCATTGCTCCAGGCTTGGGCTGAACACTTCGCGGATCACCGTGAGTTCCCGTCCCTGGCGGAAAAAGCGGTAGTGGCGACTCCAGAACGGCCCCTGCGTCCCAAATCCCTCTTCCAACCAGGTGCTGTTCACCAAGGCCAGGCCATCCACCTCGCGGAACAGTTCAGACCGTCCTTGGGTGAGGCTGAGCCAGATGGGCAGGTTGCGATCGCGCAGGTGCTGTTCGGCTTCGGTTTGGTTCCACCAGCTTTCCGCCCAGGCCAGGGTCTCGCCGCCACAGTCGAGCCACACCTGGCGCCGCAGCAGGGGTGGTTCCAGCTCGCGCACTTCGCGGGGCAGTTGGGAGGGGGTTTGGCCTGGCGGTTCGGGTTCTGCTTCCATCGCCACCAGACGCACCGCAACGGGATGGCCGGTAAGCAGGCGTAGGTGGCGGGTGGGACTTCCGTCCCCCAGCAGCATCAGGCGCCATGGCCCGGGCAGTGGGCTCGGCCCTTCACCCCGCAGCACCGCGGTGGTGGCGGCTTGCCAGAGGGGCGTGGGCGATGGGAATAGGGCAGTCGATGGGCTCAGAACGCTCCTCCCACGCTGAGGCTGCGTTCCACGCCCTCACGTTCGATCACGGCACCGTTGGCTTGCACGGTTTTCAAGCGCCAGCCGCTGTTGCCGATCGCTTCCCCGGGGGCGGCAGAAAGAGAGAGCTGATCCAGCTGAAAGATGGCGGAGCCTTGGCCCCCGCCGGCGTGGACCACCCCCACCAGCAGCGGTTCAGCGGGAAGGGATGCTGCGATCGCTTCGTCGCTGAGGCTGGTGTCGGCCAGGGGCAGCGGCCCCGCGAGCGGCAGGGTGAGGGGTTCCAGCGCTGGATTGGCATCAACGGCGACGCCCGCGTTGGTGGCCGCGGCGTCGGTGGCTGTGTCGTTGGTTGGCCTGGGCTCGGTTGCTGCGGCAGTGGGGTCTGTGGTGGCCGCGACGGGCATGCGCCGCAGCCGTTCGACCATTTGCAGGTCGCGTTCGCGATTGAGGGCTTGCACGGAACGGCGCCAGTTGTGAGCGAGCCAGAGGCTGGTGCCGATCCCCAGCACAGCCACCACTGAGCTGGCGATCATCCAGGGCCGCTGAGGGCGATGCTCGCGCTGGTCCTTGGCGTTGTGCGCTGCACTGCGACCCAGCACCGATGGCAGCGCCTGCAGGGTGGTGTCCCCTTGGCTGAACACCTGATCCATCACCTGTTCGGCGCGCAGATTCCAGAAGGCCCTGGATCGAGAGAGACGGGAGGGCATCGCAGCGTCAGCCGAGGCCTCAACGCTATCGAGAGTTGGCGGTGGGGGCGAGGTCTGCGCTGGTGGTGGTGCTGCGGCGTTGCTGCAGTTCAAGCCACATCAAGAGGGCTGTGAGATCCGCTTGGCTGACCCCGGGGATCTGGCTGGCCTGACCCAGGGTCAGCGGTCGCACGGCAGAGAGCTTCTCTCGTGCTTCGCGCGAGAGCGTTCCGATTCCGCTGTAGTCGATGGTCTCCGGCAATTTGCGCTGGCCCTGGCGTTTCACCTGATCAATTTGCTGTTGTTGGCGTTGCAGGTAGCCGCTGTATTTGATGTCGATTTCCGCTCCTTCGCGCACTTGAAGCGGCAGATCGGCATCGGCCAGGCCGTGGCGCACCAGATCGGCAGCATGCATGCCCGGCCGGCGCAGCAGGTCGGCCAGGGTGATGGAGCCCTTGATCGGTGCGCCTGTTTCCGCTTCCACCGCTGGTGCGACGGGATCGCTCACCTTCAGTCGTTGCGTTTCCAGGCGCTTTTTCTCGGCCTCCATGGCGCTGAGCTTCTCCTCAAACAACTGCCAGCGGCGGTCGTCGATCAGCCCCAGCTCTCGCCCCAGGGGCGTCAGTCGTCGGTCGGCGTTATCGCCCCGCAACACCAGGCGGTATTCGCTGCGGCTGGTGAGCACCCGGTAGGGCTCGCGCAGATCCTTGCTCACCAGATCGTCGATCATCGTGCCGATGTAGCTGCCCTGGCGTGGGAAGTGCACCGCGTCCTGGCCCCGGATGCGGCGTGCTGCATTCAGTCCGGCCACGAGGCCCTGGGCTGCAGCTTCTTCGTAGCCCGTGGTGCCGTTGAGTTGGCCGGCGCTGAACAGCCCTTCCACCCGCTTGGTCTCCAGCGAGGGCAGCAGCTGGGTGGCGGGCAAGTAGTCGTAATCGACCGAGTAGGCGGGCCGCAGCATCACTGCTTTTTCAAGACCCGGCAGGCTGCGCAACAGCTGCAGTTGGATCGGTTCGGGTAGTCCTGTCGAGAACCCCTGCACGTAGATCTCAGGGGTGTCCCGACCTTCCGGTTCCAGGAAGATCTGGTGGCTGTCCTTGTCGGCAAAGCGCACGATCTTGTCTTCGATCGAGGGGCAGTAGCGCGGCCCTTTGCTGTCGATCACCCCGCCATAAATCGCGGTGAGGTGGAGGTTGTCGCGAATCAGTTGGTGGGTGGCGGCCGTGGTGCGGGTGATGTGGCAGCTCATCTGCTCCCCGCTGGCCCAGGCGGCTGGATCGAAGGAGAAGAAGCGATCGGCGGCGTCGCTGGGTTGCTCCTCCAGCAGATCGAGAGCAATGCTGCGCCGGTCCACCCGCGCCGGGGTGCCGGTTTTGAGCCGATCGGTCTGGAAGCCCAGCTGCTGGAGTGCTTCGGTGAGGCCTTCGGCAGCCTGTTCGCCCGCGCGGCCCGCTGCCATGGACTGGTGGCCGACCCAGATGCGGCCCCCAAGAAAGGTGCCAGCGGTGAGCACAACCGCTTTAGCGCCGTAGACGCTGCCGAAGTAGGTGCGCACGCCGGTGATGCGGGCGGCGGGCCCTTGGCTGGGATCCCACTGTTCACCGCCACCGCTGGGATCGCCGTCGATCTCCAGCCCCGTCACCATCGCTTCCCGCAGAGCCAGGTTGGGGGTGTGCTGCAGCAGCTGCAGCATCTGGCGGGAGTACTGCCGTTTGTCGGTCTGAGCGCGCAACGCCCACACGGCTGGGCCGCGGCTGGCGTTGAGGATCCGTTTCTGGATGGCGGTGGCATCGGCCAGGCGGCCAATCACTCCGCCTAAGGCATCCACTTCATGCACCAGCTGGCTTTTGGCTGGTCCGCCGACGGCGGGGTTGCAGGGCTGCCAGGCGATCCGGTCGAGATTGAGCGTGAACAGTGCCGTGTTTAGGCCCAGTCTGGCGGCGGTGATGGCCGCTTCACAGCCGGCATGACCGCCCCCCACGACGATCACGTCGAAGACTTCGGTGGGGGCAGTACTGGTGGTCATTCCTCCAGTATCGGAAATGGGCTGATGCTGTGCTCTTGTTCGGCTGTCTTAAGGAGGGAAGGCCTTGAATGATGTTGTGGGCAACGTGGCTCGATGCTTTTGACAGTGCTCACCACAGTTCAATAACGCCTTGGTGGTCAGCGCTGCCGTCGGAAACTGGGTTTGGTGTGAGTAAGGGGCTGATTGAGGTATTAGGAAACGTCTTGCTGCTGTTGTGTTGACTGGTTAGATCGATAGCTTCGTACGTCTCGCTTGATTCGAAGCTTTCATTCGAACTCACGAATTGCTCGGGTTGTGTCTTTTCTTCAGTTTGGGATGTCAAATCAACAATTGATTGGTGATGATTTTTTGCTTGATTGATGCCGTGTATTGCCATATTGGCGAGGACGATGAGAGGGGATAGTGCGGTTTTTAATAGTAGAAAAATTGGGGAACTTTCTTCTCTGACGGTTTCGAGTTCAAGGTCTAGATTTGGGTCATTGCCTGCAGCCTCATCGTTCTGGCTGGTGGGCAATGCGTAGCTTTCCTGCTGGCTTGCCTTTGGGTTTGGAACTGTAAGCGTGAAGGTATCGACTTGCGCTTCAGATCCCTTGCCGCCTATTTGCAGGCTTGTTGTTAGTTCAAGCTTTACATCTTCTTCTGTATGGGGTCCGTTTGTGAGATCAATCCAGACCACTTGAGGTGTGTCCCAGTTATCTTGCGTGAAATGAAGAATGCTTTCTGAAAGATTGATGGATGAATCGCCAAAATTCAGTTTCACGATGGCTTTCTGTTTTGGGTTTTCTGTGAGAGTGACTAAAAGTGGAATTTGATTTGTTCTTCCCGGAGGAATGTTTTGTTGCCAGCTTTTGTCTGTGTGTTTTGGCGCTATTAAGCGAATGCCATTGCTGCGTTCAATTGAGGCAAATCCATTGGAGAGGATGCGTTGCGTGAAGCCTCCTTGTCCATTGTTGAATGAATTTAAAAATTTTTGATCTGATTTCGTTGAGCTGATGGATTGAAGGGTGTTAATGCTGCCGAGATCATTCGAAGCTATGAGGAACGATTTAGAAGGTGTTGCAAGGCTTGAGAAGTGATCTGAGCCGGTGACGGCATCAGTTATTAAGGAACCAATTAAGCCATCAAATCGATCACTCTCACTGCCACTGCTGGTGGTTTCTGATTTTCCCTGGTCTGATTCGATAGTATCGGAAGAAGCACTACCTGAGGAGCCACTGCCTGAGGAGCCACTGTCTGAGGAGCCACTGTCTGAGGAGCCACTGTTGGAAGAGCTTGGAGTATCAGCTGCACCAGTGATGTCAATCTCAAAATTCTGAGATGATGTCAGGCTGCCGTCGCTTACAAAAAGTGTAAAAGACTCCGTTGCTGTCTGACCGGCGTCAAGATTATTGACAGCTGTTTTGTTGGGTGTGTAGGTGTATTCGCCTGTTGAGGAATTAACGCTGAGCTGGCCATAAGATCCTGTAAGTGAATTGCTTGCATAGCTCTTCCAATTGTTGCTTCTAATACTTGCGGTGTTGCTTGAGCTGATTCCATATTCAAGTACAGCTGACTCATCAGGATCGGATGCTGTTAATTGACCTGAAAGCTTCGTGCTGGTGATTGCATTAGAATTTGCTTGATCAAGTACTGCGCCTTTGTCGATCGTATTCAGTGTCGGCGCATCATTGACCCCAGTGACCTGAATGACCACTTCGGCAGTATCGTCATTCGTGAGGTCGGTCAGGGTGTATGTGAAATTGTCGGTTTCTCTATCGCCAGCGTCTAACTTGTCGGCATTGTTGGCTGTGAAACGATAGGATCCATCGAGATTGACTAATAATGTGCCATAGGTGCCTGTGAGTTCTGTTCCCACGCTGTTGAGCTGGAAATCACTACTACTGATTTCCGTTCCTGTTCGTACGCTTTTGATATAAAGCTTGTCGCCATCAACATCGGTGTCATTCTTCAGGATTCCCTGGAAGTCTTCAAATAACTTTGAAGAGTCTTCGTTGACATTCGCTGTGTCATTAATGGCTGTTGGTGCATCATTCACTCCGGTAATCGTGATTGTAATTTCGCCGGTGTCGATGCCTTCATCAGTGCTTTGACTGTCTGTTATTTTGTATGTAAAAGTTTCGGTTGCTGTTTCGCCTTCGAGTAATTTTTGAGCTGCTGTTTCTTGAGCAGTATAGCTGTATGTGCCATTCGATTCGAT
This sequence comes from Synechococcus sp. RS9916, assembly GCF_000153825.1. Taxonomy (NCBI): domain Bacteria; kingdom Bacillati; phylum Cyanobacteriota; class Cyanophyceae; order Synechococcales; family Synechococcaceae; genus Synechococcus; species Synechococcus sp. RS9916. Next base: position 1,918,141 of record NZ_DS022299.1, on the reverse strand, counting down.
AGTCATCTGACCATAGGTTCCTGTTAAGGTGGCGCCTGGTGAAAATGCAACATTTGATTCCTGCTCGCTACCGCTTCGAAATGATGTGATGGAAAGAGAGTGACTCTCTGGGTCGGTGTCATTGGCTAGCAAGTTGGTGTTTGTTGACACTGTGGAGCCGGCGTTAACGCTGGCAATGTCATTGACTGATGAGGGGGCATCATTTCGACCACCCACAATGATTTTCGATTCGATGGCGGTTGAGCTGCCATCCCCATCATTGACAACCCATTGAATGGTTCTTGCGCCGATTACAGGATCGGCATCATTGGTATTGGTGTAAGTGACTGTTTGTAGGGCACTGATGTAATTCGCTTTTGTGGTTGAGCCGCTGAGTGTTAGTACGCCTGTGGATGAATTCCAGCTGCCAGATACTCCAAAGTTATTTGTGAATGCAAGTTGATCTTCTGTGCTGACATAGGTGCTGTTCGATATCGAGACCGTTGCGCTTTCAATATTTTCATCATCAATATCTCGAATGTCGAGGCTGCCGTCGATTACAATAATGTTTCCTTGTCCTTCAATATATTTTTTCGTTTTGATCGCGTCGACAAGGAAGGGATTGTCATTGACACCTGTAATTGTGATGGTGAGCTCTGTGGAGTCCGTTAGCTTTCCATCGCTGAGTCTGTATGAAAATATGTCGCTTTCTGTTTCTCCACTGGCAAGTGCATCTGCGGCTGTCTTGTTGGCGGTATAGCTGAATGATCCGTCGGCTTGCAGCGTTAATTGTCCGAAGTCACCATCAAGGGCTGTGTTGAATTGACCGATCCGTGGCGAGCTTGCACTGAGAACACCAGCATGGAAGTTGCTGATGGTCAAGCTGTCACCATCTTCATCGGTGTCATTGTTAAGGATGAGTCCTGATGCTGCGGTGATGCTGAGTGTTTCATTCTCGTTGACTGAGCCGCTATCTGCTTCTGCAACTGGTGCATTATTGACGTCGATGACGTTGATGCTTATTTTGGCTGTTGTTGATCTTGTGCCGTCTGTTGCAGAGATCTCGAGAACGTGTAGATCGCTTGTTTCGTGATCCAGTGACTTGCCTGAGGCAAGTGAAATCTTTCCCGTTGCTGCTTCAATCGTAAATAGTCCCATATCATTTCCATCGCTAATTGTATAGGTAATTTGATCACCGTCTTTGTCTGTGTCGTTTCCCGAATTGGCGTCGGCAAGATCAAGTAATTCTGTGCCACTACTGGCGCTTTCCAAAACATCTTCACTTTGATCGCTAATCGATGGTGGATTGTCATTGTCTGTGGTTTTGATGGTGGTGGTGGCTGTTTCGCTGCCGGTGAATCCACCTGTATTGGATGCAGTCGCGGTGAGTGTGGTGGTGATGTCGCCATCCTCAAGGCTGTCATCGACACCGGTGATGGTGATGGTTTGGGGAGTATTCCAGTTGGAATTGGTGAATGTCAGCGAAGAGGCGCTTAGGGAGTGCTCGGTGCTGTCGGCACCGGTGAGGGTGATGGTGACATTGGCCGTAGGCTGGGCATCAAGGACGACGGTGAATGTGGAGGTGCCGCCCGCTTCTGTGGTGAGGAGATTGCCGGAGCCATCAGTGGTGCCTGTTTTGGCAATGGTGATGCCGCCGCTGTCGTTGTTCGTTGTTTTGACGGTGGTGGTGGCTGTTTCAGTGCCGGCGTAGCCGCCTGTGTTGGAGGCGGTGGCCGTGAGGGTGGTGGTGATGTCGCCATCAATGAGGCTGTCATCAACTCCGGTGACAGTGATGGTTTGGGGCGTATTCCAGTTCGAGCTGGTGAATGTCAGCGACGAGGCGCTAAGAGACTGCTCGGTGCTATCAGCACCAGAGAGGCTGACGGTGACATCAGCCGTTGGTTTGGCATCAAGAACAACGGTGAATGTGGAGGTGCCGCCAGCTTCTGTGGTGAGCAGATTGCCGGAGCCATCGGTGGTGCCTGTTTTGGCAATGGTGATGCCGGCGGTGTCGTTATCGGTGTTTTTGACAGTAGTGGTGGCTGTTTCGCTGCCGGCGTAGCCGCCTGTGTTGGAAGCAGTCGCGGTCAGTGTGGTGGTGATGTCGCCATCAACGATGGTGTCATTGGCACCGGTGACGGTGATGGTTTGAGCTGTATTCCAGTTGCTGGTTGTGAATGTCAGCGACGAGGCGCTGAGGGAGTGTTCAGTGCTGTCAGTGCCTGTAAGGGTGACGGTGACATCAGCCGTTGGTTTGGCGTTCAGAACAACGGTGAATGTGGAGGTGCCGCCAGCTTCTGTGGTGAGGAGATTGCCGGAGCCATCGGTGGTTCCGGTCTGGGCAATGGTGAGTCCAGCACTGTCGTTATCAGTGTTTTTGACGGTGGTGGTGGCTGTTTCAGTGCCGGCATAGCCGCCTGTGTTTTCTGCGGTGGCGGTGAGGGTGGTGGTGATGTCGCCATCGTCGAGGCTGTCGTCGACGCCGGTGACGGTGATGGTTTGGGCTGTATCCCAGTTGCTGGTTGTGAATGTCAGCGACGAGGCGCTGAGTGAATGTTCTGTGCTGTCGGTACCGGTGAGGTTGACGGTGACATCGGCCGTGGGCTGGGCATCGAGAACAACGGTGAATGTGGAGGTGCCGCCAGCTTCTGTGGTGAGGAGATTGCCGGAGCCATCGGTGGTGCCTGTTTTGGCAATGGTGATGCCAGCACTGTCGTTGTCCGTGTTTTTAACGGTTGTCGAGACAGCCTTTGATCCCGAAAACCCACCTGTGTTGGAAGCAGTCGCGGTCAGTGTGGTGATGATGTCGCCATCGTCGAGGCTGTCGTCGACCCCGGTGACGGTGATGGTTTGAGCTGTATTCCAGTTGGCGGTTGTGAACGTCAGCGTTGAGGTGCTGAGTGAATGCTCGGTGCTGTCGGCACCGGTAAGGGAGACGGTGACATTGGCTGTTGGCTCATTATCAAGAACAATGGTGAATGTGGAGGACCCACCAGCTTCTGTGGTGAGCAGATTGCCGGAGCCATCAGTGGTTCCGGTTTGGGCAATGCTGAGGCCGGAGCTGTCGTCGTCGAGTGTGATGACGGTGGTGGTGGCTGTTTCGCCTGCGTATCCACCTGTATTGGAGGCGGTGGCGGTGAGCGTTGTGGTGATGTCGCCATCGTCGAGGCTGTCGTCGACGCCGGTGACGGTGATGGTTTGGGCTGTATCCCAGTTGCTGGTTGTGAATGTCAGCGACGAGGCGCTGAGTGAATGTTCTGTGCTGTCGGTACCGGTGAGGTTGACGGTGACATCGGCCGTGGGCTGGGCATCGAGAACAACGGTGAATGTGGAGGTGCCGCCAGCTTCTGTGGTGAGGAGATTGCCGGAGCCATCGGTGGTGCCTGTTTTGGCAATGGTGATGCCGGCGGTGTCGTTATCGGTGTTTTTGACAGTAGTGGTGGCTGTTTCGCTGCCGGCGTAGCCGCCTGTGTTGGAAGCAGTCGCGGTCAGTGTGGTGGTGATGTCGCCATCAACGATGGTGTCATTGGCACCGGTGACGGTGATGGTTTGAGCTGTATTCCAGTTGCTGGTTGTGAATGTCAGCGACGAGGCGCTGAGGGAGTGTTCAGTGCTGTCGGCACCGGTGAGGGTGACGGTGACATCAGCCGTTGGTTTGGCGTTCAGAACAACGGTGAATGTGGAGGTGCCGCCAGCTTCTGTGGTGAGCAGATTGCCGGAGCCATCGGTGGTGCCTGTTTTGGCAATGGTGATGCCGGCGCTGTCGTTATCGGTGTTTTTGACGGTGGTGGTGGCCGTTTCATTGCCGGCATAACCACCTGTATTGGAGGCGGTGGCGGTGAGCGTTGTGGTGATGTCGCCATCGTCGAGGCTGTCGTCGACGCCGGTGACGGTGATGGTTTGGGCTGTATCCCAGTTGCTGGTTGTGAATGTCAGCGACGAGGCGCTGAGTGAATGTTCTGTGCTGTCGGTACCGGTGAGGTTGACGGTGACATCGGCCGTGGGCTGGGCATCGAGAACAACGGTGAATGTGGAGGTGGAGCCGGCCTCTGTTGTGAGGAGATTGCCGGAGCCATCGGTGGTGCCTGTTTTGGCAATGGTGATGCCGGCGGTGTCGTTATCGGTGTTTTTGACAGTAGTGGTGGCTGTTTCGCTGCCGGCGTAGCCGCCTGTGTTGGAAGCAGTCGCGGTCAGTGTGGTGGTGATGTCGCCATCAACGATGGTGTCATTGGCACCGGTGACGGTGATGGTTTGAGCTGTATTCCAGTTGCTGGTTGTGAATGTCAGCGACGAGGCGCTGAGGGAGTGTTCAGTGCTGTCAGTGCCTGTAAGGGTGACGGTGACATCAGCCGTTGGTTTGGCGTTCAGAACAACGGTGAATGTGGAGGTGCCGCCAGCTTCTGTGGTGAGGAGATTGCCGGAGCCATCGGTGGTTCCGGTCTGGGCAATGGTGAGTCCAGCACTGTCGTTATCAGTGTTTTTGACGGTGGTGGTGGCTGTTTCAGTGCCGGCATAGCCGCCTGTGTTTTCTGCGGTGGCGGTGAGTGTGGTGGTGATGTCGCCATCGTCGAGGCTGTCGTCGACGCCGGTGACGGTGATGGTTTGGGGTGTATTCCAGTTGTCTGCGGTGAAGGTCAGCGACGAGGCGCTGAGGGAATGTTCAGTGCTGTCGGCACCGGTGAGGGTGACGGTGACATTGGCTGTGGGTTTGGCATCGAGAACAACGGTGAATGTGGAAGTGGAGCCTGCTTCTGTGGTGAGGAGATTGCCGGAGCCGTCGGTGGTGCCGGTCTGGGCAATGGTGAGACCACTGGCAGCAAAAACCCTTACGTGTCCGGAATTTACGCCTGCAGCTCCCCTGTGAAACATGGCTCCAACGGCAACACTTTGTCCGTCGCCGCTGAGGCTTACCCCACTGTTGCCAACAGAAGCACTCGCACGATCGTCTTCTGCTACTCCATGAATGTTTGAACCAACTTTTGTCCAGGTGTCACTGCTGCTCTGATACTCATAAATTCTGACGCGGCCGGCGTTGTTCGCTACACCATCGGCCCATTGGGCGCCTATCGCTACTCGTTGCCCGTTTGCAGAGAGACTGACGGTTCCACCAAACTGTTGGCCATTGGCATTGCCGTCAATATCTGCTCCAAGCTGTACTTTGCTAGAACCACTAATGTCATAGATACGAACATGTCCTTTATTGCCTCCACCATGCAAAGGAGCTCCAATTGCAATGATATTTCCGTCGTCTGATAGTGAAACGGAACCTCCAAATTTGTCATGTGCTGCTGTGCCAATGAAGGTGAACTTTAACGACCATGTGCTGCCACTTTTGTCGTAAACTCTGACCCGGCCTTTGTCGGCTTTTCCGCCGCTGTTAAATCCATTCGAGCCGATTGCGATTCTGTTGCCATCTTCCGATATTGAGACTGAAGTTCCTGCATATTCTTTTTTTTGTGTGCCTTCAACATTGCTGCCAATCCGTTTCCACTTTGTTCCATTCCATGTATAAATGCCCGCAAATCCCTTTCCGCTAAATTTTTTAACGGAACCAAAAATAACCGTGCTCCCATCGCCAGAGAGTTCTAGAGATGCGCCTGCTCGTCCTCTTGAAAGGCCTGCGATCGTGCTACCAAGTTGGTTCCATGTGCTTCCTGAGAGTTCGTAAATAGAGATTGCGCCGGATTTGTCTCCTCCGTTATCATCTCTTGGTGCGCCAATGGCCAGCCTTGTGCCATCATTCGAGAGGCTTACTGAAGCGCCGAAAAAGTCACCTTTGTTATCGCCATCGATGATCGCAATTTGTTCCCATTCGTTGTCGCTGTTTAATCTGTAAGTAGCAACACTTCCTTGCTGCGAATTGTAAGTTCGATCATTCCAGCTTCCAATCGCTAATGTGCTTCCATCGCTCGATAGGCTGACAGCTTCTCCGCTTCTTGCGCCTTTTTTCCTGCCTTCGATTTCGTCGTCAATTTGAATCCATGCCAAGGCATCTTCCCAGGATTGGAGTTGACTGTTTTCAATTAGTTCAGAAAGCTGGCGAGTATCTCTATCTTGATTGGAGGTCTGAATTGCTTCTTTGTTGATGCTGTTGTGGCTTGCGAAGACCTCGGCTCCGGTGAACTCTTTCAAGAGGTTAATGAACTCTTGATTTCGGCCGATTTGGCAGCACCACAGCACTGCAGTGCTGATCTGCCATTGGGCTAGTTCCGTGGCATGGCGCAACAAGGCGGCCTGATCGATCCATTGGTCAGCCAGCTGAATCCCATGGCTGTTGCCATGCGCCAGAAGATGGAGTTCTTTGGCTGGTGTGCCTTGCTGGCGTCGTTCTTCGAGCGCCTCTGTGATCGCGCTTAGAGGGTTGGCCGTTGCCTCAAGCTGAATCGTGACCGTTGCTGCTTCAGGCCGAAGGGCTGGAAGCTCAAGGCCAGGAGCGACAATAATTGTTGACGGGTTGTACGGTTGCTCCGGCTCGCACGTTGATTTCGCCGATGAGGATATGACCTCGGCGGCTCTGATGGATGGAGTTGCTTTGGTGCTGTTAGGGGGCAACTCTCAGCAGATTCTCAGCATTATTTTGTCGGCTTTTAACCCTTCTCGCACATTTGTACCCCCTGATTGTGGGCAATGGCTATTTGGCTGAGGTTTGGCTTGTTCGGGATTTGGAGGGTCGTTGCCTTGGAGGGTGTGTTGAGGCTCCTCGCAGAAGGCCTTGCTTAGCGGTTTGTGAATGGCTTTGAACTCCGAGGTGCTTTCCGATCTCCTGAATGCCTTTTAGGCCGCCAGGTTCCGGAAGCGGGTGAACTGCGGCTCAAACAGCAGTTTCACAGTGCCGACCGGGCCGTTGCGGTGCTTGGTCACGATCACTTCGGTGATGCCCCGATCGGGTGTTTCCGGGTTGTAGTACTCGTCGCGGTAGATCATCAGCACCAGGTCGGCGTCCTGCTCGATTGAGCCCGATTCCCGCAGGTCGCTCAACATCGGGCGTTTGTTGGTGCGTGACTCCACGCCACGGCTGAGCTGGGAGAGGGCGATCACCGGCACGTTCAGTTCGCGGGCCATCTGTTTGAGGGCGCGGGTGATTCGCGAAATTTCCTGCACACGGTTGTCAGGGCTCGACCCCTCCATCAGCTGTAGGTAGTCGATCACCACCAGGCCTAGTTCTTTGCCCTGTTCCGCCATCAGGCGCCGGCAGAGGGAACGCATCTCCAGCACGCCGGAGTTGGGTTTGTCGTCGATGTAGATCGGTAGTTGCCCCAGGGTGTTGATGCCCTGGCCGAGCAGCGGCCATTCCTCCTGTTGCAAGCGGCCGGTACGCAGACGGCCGGCTTCAATGCCCACTTCCATCGACAGCAGCCTGTAGGTGAGCTGCTCTTTGCTCATCTCCAGCGAGAACACGCACACCGGCAGGTCGTGGAGTTGGGCCACGTTCTTGGCCAGGTTGAGCACGATCGAGGTTTTCCCCATGGCCGGGCGTCCGGCCACGATGATCAGGTCGCTGCGTTGCAGGCCCTGGGTCATCGCATCCAGGTCGTAGAAGTTCACCGGAATGCCCGCGACCGATGTGCCCAGAGAGCGGCTTTCGATCTCGTTGAAGGTGCTGGTGAGGATCTCCGCTGTGGGGGTGAGCCCTTTGGTGGGTTTCTCCTGGCTGATGGCGAAGATCGTTTGCTCGGCCTTGTCCAGCACCTGTTCCATCGGCAGGCTCTGGTCAAAGCCCAGCTGGATCACTTCATTGCCCGAGCTCACGTCCTACTGCCGTCAGTTCCCGAGACCGTAAAGTGATTATTTTCTCTGCTGTATTTAAGGAGCGTTGGGGTGACATCTTGGTTGAGGATATTGACTGTTGCAGTTTCATTGCCTGTGTAGCCAGCCGCCGGTGTTGGAAGTGCTGGCAGTCAATGTGGTTCGGATGTCACCATCGACGAGATCATCGATTAAGCCAGGCACCGTTACGGTTTGAGGAATATTTTAGTTATTTGGATTGAAAGTGAGGGGGTCGTTGCTTAGAGAGCCCCTTCGGTTGGATCGTTGCCAGTGATGAAAGCGGCCACTGCTGTTCTGGTTTGTGCATTGAGAAACACGGTGAATGTGGATAAGCTGCCTGATTTTCTGCTGATCAGATTGCCCATTTTATTGGTTGTTCTAGTCGGGATAACGCTCACTCCAAGGGGTGCTTATGGCTTTATTCTCTCCTGTTGCGGGTTGTCAGACCCACGGATTCAGAGCACGGAGACTTGAACGGTCAGGTCGTTGTAATCCCAGTCACTGCCGGCACGATTCAGGGTGTCTTCAAAGCCAAAATAGTTCATGCCTAGCAGCTTGAGATGTCTAGTTGATGGGGCGCCTGAAAGATTGCTGGCGGTGTGTACCGTTCCATCACTTGTGATCAGCACTGGCGCATAAAGTCCGTAGTCAGCTGACTGAAGTGTCCATTCAACCGTTCTTGAGCTGGTTCCGGAGAGTTCGATCTGCTCCTGACTCGGCTCGATTAGCGATTGGCGCACCATCGCTTGGAAGGCTTGGCTGCCATCGGCCCGGATGCCGTTCATGCTCAAAACGCCCACGTTGTCATCGAATCGAACAAAAGCAAGTCGATTCGTTTTGGCGCAATCGCTTTTAGCCTCGACTTTCAGGGTGACCGTGTCTTGGATCAAAGATTGGACATTAAGAACGCCGGCATGAAGATGGTTCTGTGAGCGTGCCAGCAAGTAGTTTTTGAGATTTTCGGGTGTTAAATGACCACTGATTGTGATACCTAGATCGTCGTGGTCTTGATCCTGGTTGTTCAATCCTGCTCCGTCATCGAGCTGCAGTGACCAGGTTTCCTCGCTGTTCTGTTCAAGTTTGATCAAGGGTGAGGTATGGAGTGCGTGATTATTGCTGGATTGCTGGAATCGTAGTTCTTCGCCGACTTGGAGATAAATCTCCTGCTGACCTAGGTTGCTGCTATGGGAAGTGGCTCCAATTGAGCCAATGTGGTTGCGTTGATTGCTGATCAGTTGCAAACTGTTTTGCCAGCTCGCATTTGCATGAGTGGCTTTGAGTCTTACCCAGAGGCCGAGGCCTGCTGGACCTTCCACGGTTAGACCTCGCCCATCTGATAAGGCCACCAGCTTAGGTGGATCCTTGAGTTCCGCGGCTCCGATTGGATCTTCGATGATGAAGGGATCCGGGTTGAGGTCGCCGTACTCGTTGTCTTTAAGGAACAAGGTGATGCCATCTGGTTTTCCGTCACCATCGTGGTCCCTGAGAATGCCCCCAATCCCTGTCAGGGGGTCATAGCCAAAAAAACGAAGTTGGCCTGAGATGTCCGGCTTGACTAATGCATTCCAGTTTGTATTAGCGTCATCGAATCGGTGGTCAATACGGTGAATAGTGTTGCTGAAGCGCTGATTGATCTGATCTTGGTACCTGGCGATATCGGGTTTGGGAACTTCTCCTTCAGCAATCAGTTCTGGAACGAGTCGGAAACTGACTTGGTCGCTCGTGTTGAGGACGGAGTGTTTATAGGTTTGAGGCTTTCCTTCGTGGTTGCTAGCGTTCAGTGCATTGAGGGCTTTGATGCTCTTTCCAAGACCGCGTTCAGCTTTGTTTTTGATTCCCTGAAAGCGGAGGGCAATGCGTGAGAATAGGGATCCGCCTAGTTTCGTTAATCCTTCCAGCAGTGTGTTGTCGTGCAGGCTGAGGCTTGCTTTTCTTCCTGTGGACGAGTTGAAAGTGGCAACATCGTTTTGCTCGGCGTCCGCAATCCCATCGCCGTTATGGTCCCAGGGTGATTTGCGAATAGGGTCGATTTCGCCCTCAATTGCATCGGCGACTCCATCTTTGTCAGAATCTATGCTGGCAATTGGGTCTTTTTTAGCCCCAGATTCTGTTGGGATGGTATTGATTGATAGCTTCAGTGTGTTGTCACTGTCTGCGCCGTCACAATTGAAATTGCCTAATGCATTAGTAAACGTTCCCGACGCGACTGCAATGATTCCATCGTTCTTGCTGTTTGATGTTGGTGTGAATGTTGCAGTGTAAGTGGTGCCCGATCCTGAAAAATTTGACAGTGAGCCCCCTTCTATCGTTGCGCAAGACTCTCTGAAATCGTTTGATGCTTCAGAGAGTATGAAAGTAATTGTTGCTGTTTCTCCGGAATTAAGGAACGAAGTGTCCGCCTTGATGGCTACGCTTGGCGTGATTCTGCGTGCAGCATCGGAGAGATTAGTGATGCCCGCTGATGCATAGCACGAATTGATTTCAACCTCATTACCAGTGAGCGTGTTGACGGTGCCGGCGTTGATAGTGCCTGATGTATTGCCGTCGAGTGTGTTGAGCACGGAGGCCGCGAGGGTGGTGTCGGTGAGGGTGACGGCCTCGTTGCCGAGATTGCTGATGCCGGAGGAGGCGTAGGCAGTGTTGAGCTCAGCGGCTGCGCCGGTAAGTGTGTTGACGGTGTCGGCGTTGATGGTGCCGGAGGTGTTGCCGTCGAGGGTGTTGAGGATCGATGCGGTGAGCGAGGTGTCGGTGAGGGTGATGGCCTCATTGCCGACGTTGCTGATGCCTGAGGAGGCGTAGGCCGTATTGAGGTCTGCAGCGGTGCCCGAAAGCGTGTTGACGGTGTTGGCATTGACGGTGCCTGAAGTGTGTCCGTCGAGTGTGTTGAGGACGGAGGCAGTGAGTGAGGTGTCGGTGAGGGTGATGGCCTCATTGCCGAGGTTGCTGATGCCGGAGGAGGTGTAGCTGGTGTTGAGGTCAGCTGCGCTGCCTGTGAGGGTGTTGACGGAGCTTGCGTTAACGGTGCCGGATGTATTGCCCTCGAGTGTGTTGAGGACGGAGGCCGCGAGGGTGGTGTCGGTGAGGGTGACGGCCTCGTTGCCGAGATTGCTGATGCCTGAGGAGGCGTAGGCCGTATTGAGGTCTGCAGCGGCGCCGGTAAGTGTGTTGACGGTGCCGGCGTTGATAGTGCCGGAGGTGTTGCCGTCGAGTGTGTTGAGGACGGAGGCCGCGAGGGTGGTGTCGGTGAGGGTGACGGCCTCGTTGCCGAGATTGCTGATGCCTGAGGAGGCGTAGGCAGTGTTGAGCTCAGCGGCTGCGCCGGTAAGTGTGTTGACGGTGCCGGCGTTGATGGTGCCGGAGGTGTTGCCGTCGAGGGTGTTGAGGATCGATGCGGTGAGCGAGGTGTCGCTGAGGGTGATGGCCTCATTGCCGAGATTGCTGATGCCTGAGGAGGCGTAGGCCGTATTGAGGTCTGCAGCGGTGCCCGAAAGCGAGTTGACGGTGTTGGCATTGACGGTGCCTGAAGTGTGTCCGTCGAGTGTGTTGAGGACGGAGGCCGCGAGGGAGGTGTCGCTGAGGGTGACAGCCTCATTGCCCAGATTGCTGATGCCGGAGGAGGCGTAGGCGGTGTTGAGCTCAGCTGCTGTTCCTGTGAGGGCTGTGATGTTGGCCCCATTAATGGCCACAGTTGTTGTGGCATCGAGTGTGTTTAATGCTGAAGCACCTATTGATGTATCGGTGACGGTGATGCTGTAGGCGTTATTGGTTTCGTTGATACCGGAGAGTGTGGCTAGATCTCCTTCGGAAATCGTGGCGGTGACGACTCCTGTTGTGGCAGCAGCGAGTGCGTTGGCTTGGGCAGTGGTTGCTGAACCGCTGTCGATCGTGACAGCCTCGTTTCCAAGCCCAGCGATCCCTGAAGAGTTGTAGGCAGTGTTGAGACCTGCTGCCGTGCCAGTCAGCGTGTTGACAGGGAATGCATAAACAGCCCCGGTCGTGTTGCTATCCAGGTTGTTGAGAACACTGGCTTCTACAGTGGTGCTCGTGAGAAAAAGATTTTCATTGCCAAGTCCTGAGATGCCGGAAGAGGCGTAGGCCGTATTGAGGTCTGCAGCGGCGCCGGTAAGTGTGTTGACGGTGCCAGCGTTAACGGTGCCTGAGGTGTTGCCGTCGAGGGTGTTGAGGACCGATGCGGAGAGCGAGGTGTCGGTGAGGGTGACGGCCTCATCACCGAGGTTGCTGATGCCGGAGGAGCCGTAGGCGGTGTTGAGATCGGCGGCAGCCCCAGAGAGTGTTGTGACGGTGCCAGCGTTAACGGTGCCTGAGGAGTTGCCGTCGAGGGTGTTGAGGACGGAAGCGGCGAGTGAGGTGTCGGTGAGGGTGACGGCCTCATCACCGAGGTTGCTGATGCCGGAGGAGCCGTAGGCGGTGTTGAGGTCGGCGGCAGCACCGGTGAGTGTGGTGATGTTGCTGGCATCGATGGTGCCGGATGTGTTGCCGTCGAGGGTGTTGAGGACGGAAGCGGCGAGTGAGGTGTCGGTGAGGGTGACGGCCTCATCACCGAGATTGCTGATGCCGGAGGAGGCGTAGGCGGTGTTGAGTTCAGCGGCAGCACCGGTGAGTGTGGCGATGTTGCTGGCATCGATGGTGCCTGAGGTGTTGCCGTCGAGGGTGTTGAGGACCGATGCGGCGAGGGTGATCTGATTGCCGAGATCAAAGACTCTTACGTGCCCAGCGTTTCCTGCACTTCCATCGTTATACAGGGCACCAATGGCGACGGTGCTGCCGTCGCTGGAGAGAGAAACGCCGAGCCCGCTGAGATCGCTGGCAGCTTCTCCATCGATATCGCTACCGCGCTGATTCCAAGAGGAGGAGGCTGAATTCCACTGGTAGATGCGCGTATGGCCCGAATTTGAGCCATTGCCATCGTTTGCGTAGGCACCAATGGCGACGATGCTGCCATCGCTGGAGAGAGAAACTCTGCGGCCGCTGTAATCGCTGGTAGCTTCTCCATCGATATCGCTACCGCGTTGATTCCAGCTGGAGCCGTCCCATTTGTAGATGCGCGTATGGCCCGAAGATGAGCCATTGCCATCGTTTCCGGGGGCACCAATGGCGACGATGCTGCCATCGCTGGAGAGAGAAACGCTGTAGCCGCTGTTATCGCTGCTAGCTTCTCCATCGATATCGCTACCGCGTTGATTCCAGCTGGAGCCGTCCCATTTGTAGATGCGCGTATGGCCCGAATTTGAGCCATTGCCATCGTTTCCGTAGGCACCAATGGCGATGATGCTGCCATCGCTGGAGAGAGAAACTCTGCGGCCGCTGTAATCGCTGCTAGCTTCTCCATTGATATCGCTACCGCGTTGATTCCAGCTGGAGCCGTCCCAATTGTAGATGCGCGTATGGCCCGAATTTGAGCCATTGCCATCGTTTAAGTAGGCACCAATGGCAACGGTGCTGCCATCGCTGGAGAGAGAAACGCTGATGCCGCTGTTATCGCTGGTAGCTTCTCCATCGATATCGCTACCGCGTTGATTCCAGCTGGAGCCGTCCCATTTGTAGATGCGCGTATGGCCCGATTGGTAGCCATTGCCATCGTTTGCGTAGGCACCAATGGCAACGATGCTGCCATCGCTGGAGAGAGAAACGCTGAAGCCGCTGAGATCGCTGGTAGCTTCTCCATCGATATCGCTACCGCGTTGATTCCAGCTGGAGCCGTCCCATTTGTAGATGCGCGTATGGCCCGAAGATGAGCCATTGCCATCGTTTCCGTGGGCACCAATGGCGACGACGCTGCCATCGCTGGAGAGAGAAACGTGGCGGCCGCTGTAATCGCTGGCAGCTTCTCCATCGATGTCGGGGCCGAGTTGGGTGAACGACACCGATCCGGCGAGTGAGGTGTCGGCGATGGTGACGGCCTCGTTGCCAAGACCTGAGATGCCCGAGGAGTCGTAGGCGGTGTTGAGGTCAGCGGCCGTGCCGGAGAGTGTGTTGATGGAGTTGGCGTTCACGCTGCCGGATGTGTTGCCGTCGAGGGTGTTGAGAACCGAGACCGCGAGTGAGGTATCGGTGAGGGTGACGGCCTCATCGCCGAGGTTGCTGATGCCGGAGGAGTCGTAGGCAGTGTTGAGGTCGGCGGCCGTGCCCGAGAGTGTGGTGACGGAGTTGGCATTGACGCTGCCGGATGTGTTGCCGTCGAGGGTGTTGAGGACCGATGCGGAGAGTGAGGTGTCGGTGAGGGTGACGGCCTCATTGCCGAGGTTGCTGATGCCGGAGGAGGCGTAGGCGGTGTTGATGTCGGCGGCAGCGCCGGAGAGTGTGGAGACGGAGCCAGCGTTAACGGTGCCTGAGGTGTTGCCGTCGAGGGTGTTGAGGACTGCTGCGGTGAGGGTGGTGTCAGAGAGGGTGACGGCCTCATTGTCGAGGTTGCTGATGCCGGAGGAGCCGTAGGCGGTGTTGATGTCTGCGGCTGCGCCTGTGAGTGTGGAGACGGTGCCAGCGTTAACGGTGCCGGATGTGTTGCCATCCAGGGTGTTGAGGACGGAGACCGCAAGGGTGGTGTCGGAGAGGGTGACGGCCTCATCGCCGAGATTGCTGATGCCAGAGGAGCCGTAGGCGGTGTTGAGATCGGCGGCTGCGCCAGTCAGGGTGGTGACGGTGCCCGCGTCGACGGTGCCGGATGTGTTGCCGTCGAGAGTGTTGAGGACTGAAGCGGAGAGTGAGGTGTCGGTAAGGGTGACAGGCTCATCACCGAGCCCGGAGATGCCTGAAGAGGCGTAAGCCGTATTGAGGTCTGCTGCAGCACCAGTTAGAGCAGCAACGCCTGATGCATTAATGATCCGACTGTTGGCCGCATCAATGGCGTTGAGGCTGTCTGCATTGATATTTGCGAAGGTGAAAATAACTTCTTCGTCGCCAAGACCAGTGATCCCGCCTGCTGTATATGTCGTGGCAATGTCATCAACTGCCCCGGCAATTTGCGTGATATTTGAACCGTTGATGCTTGTTGTTGTTTTGTCGTTTAATGCGTTTAATTCGTCGGCATTGACTCGTGTGTCCGTGATGGTGATCGTGTAGGCGTTGCCGGTTTCGGTGAGTCCGGCGAGTGTTGAGAGATCGCCATCGGAGAGGGTGGCGGTGACGACGCCGGACGTTGCTGCAGCGAGGGTATTGGCCTGAGACGTTGATGGGTTGCCGCTGTTGACAGTGATGGCCTCATTGCCGAGCCCTGTAATGGTTAATGAGGCATAAGCAGTGATGAGGTCAGCAGTGCTGCCCGTGAGTGTGGTGATGTTGCTGGCATCGATGGTTCCTGAGGTATGGCCATCCAGGGTGTTAAGGACCGAAGCAGCGAGGGTGGTGTCGGAGAGGGTGACGGCCTCATTGGCTAGGCCTGAGATGCTGGCTGAGTCGTAGGCCGTGTTGAGATCCGCTGCTTCACCAGTGAGGGTGGTGATGTTGCTGGCGTTAACGGTGCCTGATGTATTGCCGTCAAGGGTGTTGAGGACGGAGACCGCGAGGGTGGTGTCGGAGAGGGTGGCTGCTTCATTGCCGAGGCCGGTGAGGCTGGATCCATTGGCGGAATAGGCGGTGTTGAGATCAGCGGCAGCACCAGTGAGGGTGGTGATGTTGGCGGCATTGATGGCGACGGTGGTTTTGCCATCGAGGGTGTTGAGAGCAGCGGCATCAACGGAGGTGTCCGTGATGGTGATCGTGTAGGCGTTGCCGGTTTCGGTGAGTCCAGCGAGGGTGGCGAGATCACCATCGGAGATCGTCGCGGTGACGACGCCGGAGGTGGCAGCAGCGAGGGTGTTGGCTTGCGAGGTGGAGGCAGTGCCGCTGCTGACGGAAACGGCTTCGTCACCGAGGTTGCTGATGCCGCCTGACGCATACGCCGTGATCAGGTCGGAAGCGCTGCCAGTGAGGGTGGTGACGGTGTTGGCGTTAACGGTGCCGGATGTGTTGCCATCAAGGGTGTTGAGGACCGAGACCGCAAGGGTGGTGTCACTGAGGGTGGCGGCCTCATTGCCGAGATTGCTGATGCCGGCTGAGTCGAAAGCAGTGTTGAGGTCTGCTGCAGCGCCGGTGAGTGTGGTGACGGTATTGGCGTTAACGATGCCGGAGGTGTTGCCATCAAGGGTGTTGAGGACGGAAACCGCGAGGGTGGTGTCGGAGAGGGTGGCTGCTTCATTACCGAGGCCGGTGATGCTGGAGCCGTTGGCGGCATAGGCGGTGTTGAGATCTGCGGCAGCGCCAGTGAGGGTGGTGATGTTGTTGGCATTGATGGCAACGGTGGTCTTGCCATCGAGCGTGTTGAGAGCAGCGGCATCAACGGAGGTGTCCGTGATGGTGATCGTGTAGGCGTTGCCGGTTTCGGTGAGTCCGGCGAGTGTTGAGAGATCGCCATCGGAGAGGGTGGCGGTGACGACGCCGGAGGTGGCAGCAGCGAGGGTGTTGGCTTGTGAGGTGGAAGCAGTGCCGCTGCTGACGGAAACCGCTTCATTGCCGAGGTTGCTAATGCCGCCTGATGCGTAAGCAGTGATCAGGTCTGCGGCAGCACCAGTGAGGGTGGTGACGGTATTGGCGTTAACGGTCCCTGAGGTATTGCCGTCGAGGGTGTTGAGGACGGAGACCGCGAGGGTGGTGTCGGAGAGGGTGACGGCCTCATTGCCGAGATTGCTGATGCCGGCCGAGGCATAGGCCGTGTTGAGATCAGCAGCAGCGCCGGTGAGGGTGGTGACGGTATTGGCGTTAACGGTCCCTGAGGTGTTGCCATCAAGGGTGTTGAGGACGGAGACCGCGAGGGTGGTGTCGGAGAGGGTGATGGCCTCATTGCCGAGGTTGCTGATGCCGGCGGAGTCGTAAGCAGTGTTGAGGTCTGCGGCTGTGCCAGTGAGGGTGGTGACGGTATTGGCGTTAACAGTGCCGGAGGTGTTGCCGTCGAGGGTGTTGAGGACGGAGACCGCGAGGGTGGTGTCGGAAAGGGTGACGGCCTCATTGCCGAGATTGCTGATGCCGGCCGAGGCATAGGCCGTGTTGGCTTCAGCAGCAGCGCCGGTGAGGGTGGTGACGGTATTGGCGTTAACGGTCCCTGAGGTATTGCCGTCGAGGGTGTTGAGGACGGAGACCGCGAGGGTGGTGTCGGAAAGGGTGACGGCTTCATTGCCGAGATTGCTGATGCCGGCTGAGGCGTAGGCGGTGTTGAGATCTGCGGCAGCGCCAGTGAGGGTGGTGATGTTGTTGGCATTGATGGCGACGGTGGTCTTGCCATCGAGGGTGTTGAGAGCAGCGGCATCAACGGATGCGTCCGTGATGGTGATCGTGTAGGCGTTGCCGGTTTCAGTGAGTCCGGCGAGTGTTGAGAGGTCGCCATCGGAGAGGGTGGCGGTGACGACACCGGAGGTGGCAGCAGCGAGGGTGTTGGCTTGAGAGGTGGAGGCAGTGCCGCTGCTGACGGAAACCGCTTCATTGCCGAGGTTGCTGATGCCGGAGGAGGCAAAGGCAGTGATCAGGTCAGAGGCGCTGCCGGTGAGCGTGTTGATGCTGCTGGCGTTGATGGCACCGGAGGTGTGGCCATCAAGGGTGTTGAGAACGGAGGCCGCGAGGGTGGAGTCAGAGAGGGTGACGGCCTCATTGCCGAGATTGCTGATGCCGGCCGAGGCATAGGCCGTGTTGAGATCAGCAGCAGCGCCGGTGAGGGTGGTGACGGTATTGGCGTTAACGGTCCCTGAGGTATTGCCGTCGAGGGTGTTGAGGACGGAGACCGCGAGGGTGGTGTCGGAGAGGGTGACGGCCTCATTGCCGAGATTGCTGATGCCGGCCGAGGCATAGGCCGTGTTGGCTTCAGCAGCAGCGCCGGTGAGGGTGGTGACGGTATTGGCGTTAACGGTCCCTGAGGTATTGCCGTCGAGGGTGTTGAGGACGGAGACCGCGAGGGTGGTGTCGGAGAGGGTGACGGCCTCATTGCCGAGATTGCTGATGCCGGCTGAGGCGTAGGCAGTGTTGAGGTCTGCGGCTGTGCCAGTGAGGGTGGTGACGGTATTGGCGTTAACGGTGCCGGAGGTGTTGCCATCAAGGGTGTTGAGGACGGAAACCGCGAGGGTGGTGTCGGAGAGGGTGACGGCCTCATTGCCGAGGTTGCTGATGCCGCCTGAGTCGTAAGCAGTGTTGAGGTCTGCGGCTGTGCCAGTGAGGGTGGTGACGGTATTGGCGTTAACGGTGCCGGAGGTGTTGCCGTCGAGGGTGTTGAGGACGGAGACCGCGAGGGTGGTGTCGGAGAGAGTGACGGCCTCGTTACCGAGATTGCTGATGCCGCCTGAGGCGTAAGTGGTGTTGAGATCAGCAGCAGCGCCGGTGAGGGTGGTGACGGTATTGGCGTTAACGGTGCCGGATGTGTTGCCGTCGAGGGTGTTGAGAACAGAGACCGCGAGGGTGGTGTCGGAGAGGGTGACGGCCTCATTGGCGAGGCCAGAGATGCCAGATGAGTCGTAAGCAGTGTTGAGGTCTGCGGCTGTGCCAGTGAGGGTGGTGACGGTATTGGCGTTAACGGTGCCGGAGGTGTTGCCATCAAGGGTGTTGAGGACGGAGACCGCGAGGGTGGTGTCGGAGAGGGTGACGGCCTCATTGGCGAGGCCAGAGATGCCAGATGAGTCGTAAGCGGTGTTGAGGTCTGCTGCAGCTCCGGTGAGGGTGGTGATGTTGCTGGCGTTGACGGTGCCGGAGGTGTTGCCATCAAGGGTGTTGAGGACGGAAACCGCGAGGGTGCTGTCGCTGAGAGTGACGGCTTCATTGCCGAGATTGCTGATGCCGGCTGAGTCGTAGGCAGTGTTGAGGTCTGCGGCGGCGCCGGTGAGGGTGGTGACGGTGCCGGCATCGATGGTTCCTGAGGTGTGGCCATCGAGGGTGTTGAGAACGGAGACCGCGAGGGTGGTGTCGGTGAGAGTGACGGCCTCATTGGCCAGGCCTGTGATTCCGCCTGATGTGTATGCAGTGATCAGGTCAGAAGCGCTGCCTGTGAGAGTGGCGATGTTGCTGGCATCTATGGTTCCTGAGGTGTTGCCGTCGAGAGTGTTGAGAACAGCGACCGCGAGGGTGGTGTCGGAAAGGGTGACGGCCTCATTCGCGAGACCTGAGATGCCGGAGGAGGCGTAGGCAGTGTTGGCTTCAGCGGCTGTACCTGTGAGGGTGGTGACGGAGCTTGCGTCGACGGTGACGGTGGTTTTGCCATCGAGGGCGTTGAGCGCAGCTGCATCAACGGACGCGTCCGTGATGGTGATGGAGTAAGCGTTGTTGGTTTCGGTCAGTCCGTCGAGGGTGGTGAGATCACCATCAGTGATGGTGACGGTGACGATGCCGGATGTAGCAGCAGCAAGGGTTGTGGCTTGGGAGGTGGAGGCGGTGCCGCTGCTGACGTTGACGGCTTCATTGCCAAGACCTGTGATTCCCCCTGATGAGTAAGCGGTGATTAGGTCGGCAGCGCTGCCTGTGAGGGTGTAGATGGAGGAGGCATTGACGGTGCCTGAGGTGTGGCCATCAAGGGTGTTGAGGACAGAGGCCGCGAGGGTGGTGTCGGAGAGGGTGACGGCCTCATTGGCGAGGCCTGAGATGCCTGAGGAGTCGTAAGCAGTGTTGAGATCAGCTGCAGCACCAGTGAGGGTGGTGATGTTGCTGGCGTTGATGGCACCGGAGGTGTGGCCATCAAGGGTGTTGAGGACGGAGACCGCGAGGGTGGTGTCGGAGAGGGTGGCGGCCTCATCGCCGAGATTGCTGATGCCGGCGGAGTCGTAAGCAGTGTTGAGATCCGCTGCAGCGCCGGTGAGGGTGGTGACGGTATTGGCGTTAACGGTGCCGGATGTGTTGCCGTCGAGGGTGTTGAGAACAGAGACCGCGAGGGTGGTGTCGGAGAGAGTGACGGCCTCGTTACCGAGATTGCTGATGCCGCCTGAGGCGTAAGCGGTGTTGAGGTCTGCTGCAGCACCGGTGAGGGTGGTGATGTTGCTGGCGTTGACTGTCCCTTTGGTGTTGCCGTCGAGGGTGATGAGGACGGAAACCGCGAGGGTGGTGTCGGAGAGAGTGACGGCCTCATTGGCGAGGCCAGAGATGCCAGATGAGTCGTAAGCGGTGTTGAGGTCTGCTGCAGCACCGGTGAGGGTGGTGATGTTGCTGGCGTTAACGGTGCCGGAGGTGTTGCCATCAAGGGTGTTGAGGACGGAAACCGCGAGGGTGGTGTCGGAGAGGGTGGCTGCTTCATTACCGAGGCCGGTGATGCTGGAGCCGTTGGCGGCATAGGCGGTGTTGAGATCTGCGGCAGCGCCAGTGAGGGTGGTGATGTTGCTGGCGTTGATGGCAACGGTGGTCTTGCCATCGAGCGTGTTGAGAGCAGCGGCATCAACGGACGTGTCCGTGATGGTGATCGTGTAGGCGTTGCCGGTTTCGGTGAGTCCGGCGAGTGTTGAGAGGTCGCCATCGGAGAGGGTGGCGGTGACGACGCCGGAGGTGGCAGCAGCGAGGGTGTTGGCTTGAGAGGTGGAGGCAGTGCCACTGCTGACGGAAACAGCTTCATTGCCGAGGTTGCTGATGCCGCCTGATGCATACGCAGTGATCAGGTCAGAAGCGCTGCCAGTGAGGGTGGTGATGTTGCTGGCGTTGACGGTGCCTGAGGTATTGCCGTCGAGGGTGTTGAGGACGGAAACCGCGAGGGTGGTGTCAGAGAGGGTGACGGCCTCATTGGCGAGGCCAGAGATGCCGGCTGAGGCGTAGGCAGTGTTGAGATCAGCTGCAGCGCCGGTGAGTGTGTTGATGCTGCTGGCGTTGACGGTCCCTGAGGTGTTGCCATCAAGGGTGTTGAGGACGGAAACCGCGAGGGTGGTGTCGGAGAGGGTGATGGCCTCATTGCCGAGGTTGCTGATGCCGGCGGAGTCGTAAGCAGTGTTGAGGTCTGCGGCTGTGCCAGTGAGGGTGGTGACGGTATTGGCGTTAACGGTGCCGGAGGTGTTGCCGTCGAGGGTGTTGAGGACGGAGACCGCGAGGGTGGTGTCGGAAAGGGTGACGGCCTCATTGGCGAGGCCAGAGATGCCAGATGAGTCGTAAGCGGTGTTGAGGTCTGCTGCAGCACCGGTGAGGGTGGTGATGTTGCTGGCGTTGACTGTCCCTGAGGTGTGGCCATCAAGGGTGTTGAGGACGGAAACCGCGAGGGTGGTGTCGGAGAGGGTGGCTGCTTCATTACCGAGGCCGGTGATGCTGGAGCCGTTGGCGGCATAGGCGGTGTTGAGATCTGCGGCAGCGCCAGTGAGGGTGGTGATGTTGTTGGCATTGATGGCAACGGTGGTCTTGCCATCGAGCGTGTTGAGAGCAGCGGCATCAACGGAGGTGTCCGTGATGGTGATCGTGTAGGCGTTGCCGGTTTCGGTGAGTCCGGCGAGTGTTGAGAGGTCGCCATCGGAGAGGGTGGCGGTGACGACGCCGGAGGTGGCAGCAGCGAGGGTGTTGGCCTGAGAGGTGGAAGCGGTGCCACTGCTGACGGAAACCGCTTCATTGCCGAGGTTGCTAATGCCGCCTGATGCGTAAGCAGTGATCAGGTCTGCGGCAGCACCAGTGAGGGTGGTGACGGTATTGGCGTTAACGGTCCCTGAGGTATTGCCGTCGAGGGTGTTGAGGACGGAGACCGCGAGGGTGGTGTCGGAGAGGGTGACGGCCTCATTGGCGAGGCCAGAGATGCCAGATGAGTCGTAAGCAGTGTTGAGATCAGCAGCAGCGCCGGTGAGGGTGGTGACGGTATTGGCGTTAACGGTCCCTGAGGTATTGCCGTCGAGGGTGTTGAGGACGGAGACCGCGAGGGTGGTGTCGGAGAGGGTGACGGCCTCATTGCCGAGATTGCTGATGCCGGCCGAGGCATAGGCCGTGTTGGCTTCAGCAGCAGCGCCGGTGAGGGTGGTGATGTTGCTGGCGTTGACGGTGCCTGAGGTATTGCCATCGAGGGTGTTGAGGACGGAGACCGCGAGGGTGGTGTCAGAGAGCGTGATGTTCTCGTCATCGAGCCCCGTGATGCCAGATGAGGCGTAGGCAGTGTTGAGATCAGCTGCAGCGCCGGTGAGCGTGTTGATGCTGCTGGCGTTGACGGTCCCTGAGGTGTTGCCATCAAGGGTGTTGAGGACGGAAACCGCGAGGGTGGTGTCGGAGAGGGTGATGGCCTCATTGCCGAGATTGCTGATGCCGGCGGAGTCGTAAGCAGTGTTGAGGTCTGCGGCTGTGCCAGTGAGGGTGGTGACGGTATTGGCGTTAACGGTGCCGGAGGTGTTGCCGTCGAGGGTGTTGAGGACGGAGACCGCGAGGGTGGTGTCGGAGAGGGTGATGGCCTCATTGCCGAGGTTGCTGATGCCGGCGGAGTCGTAAGCAGTGTTGAGGTCTGCGGCTGTGCCAGTGAGGGTGGTGACGGTATTGGCGTTAACGGTGCCGGAGGTGTTGCCGTCGAGGGTGTTGAGGACGGAAACCGCGAGGGTGGTGTCGGAGAGGGTGGCTGCTTCATTACCGAGGCCGGTGATGCTGGAGCCGTTGGCGGCATAGGCGGTGTTGAGATCTGCGGCAGCGCCAGTGAGGGTGGTGATGTTGTTGGCATTGATGGCAACGGTGGTCTTGCCATCGAGCGTGTTGAGAGCAGCGGCATCAACGGAGGTGTCCGTGATGGTGATCGTGTAGGCGTTGCCGGTTTCGGTGAGTCCGGCGAGTGTTGAGAGGTCGCCATCGGAGAGGGTGGCGGTGACGACGCCGGAGGTGGCAGCAGCGAGGGTGTTGGCCTGAGAGGTGGAAGCGGTGCCACTGCTGACGGAAACCGCTTCATTGCCGAGGTTGCTAATGCCGCCTGATGCGTAAGCAGTGATCAGGTCTGCGGCAGCACCAGTGAGGGTGGTGACGGTATTGGCGTTAACGGTCCCTGAGGTATTGCCGTCGAGGGTGTTGAGGACGGAGACCGCGAGGGTGGTGTCGGAGAGGGTGACGGCCTCATTGCCGAGATTGCTGATGCCGGCCGAGGCATAGGCCGTGTTGAGATCAGCAGCAGCGCCGGTGAGGGTGGTGACGGTATTGGCGTTAACGGTCCCTGAGGTATTGCCGTCGAGGGTGTTGAGGACGGAGACCGCGAGGGTGGTGTCGGAGAGGGTGACGGCCTCATTGCCGAGATTGCTGATGCCGGCCGAGGCATAGGCCGTGTTGGCTTCAGCAGCAGCGCCGGTGAGGGTGGTGACGGTATTGGCGTTAACGGTCCCTGAGGTATTGCCGTCGAGGGTGTTGAGGACGGAGACCGCGAGGGTGGTGTCAGAGAGCGTGATGTTCTCGTCATCGAGCCCCGTGATGCCAGATGAGGCGTAGGCAGTACTGAGGTCAGCGGCTGCACCAGTCAGGGTGGTGATGTTGCTGGCGTCGATGGCAACGGTGGTCTTGCCATCGACGGTGTTGAGGGCTGCTGCATCAACAGATGTGTCCGTGATGGTGATCGTGTAGGCGTTGCCGGTTTCGGTGAGTCCGGCAAGTGTTGAGAGATCGCCATCGGAGAGGGTGGCGGTGACGACACCGGAGGTGGCAGCAGCGAGGGTGTTGGCTTGAGAGGTGGAGGCAGTGCCGCTGCTGACGGAAACCGCTTCATTGCCGAGGTTGCTGATGCCGGAGGAGGCAAAGGCAGTGATCAGGTCAGAGGCGCTGCCGGTGAGCGTGTTGATGCTGCTGGCGTTGATGGCACCGGAGGTGTGGCCATCAAGGGTGTTGAGAACGGAGGCCGCGAGGGTGGAGTCAGAGAGGGTGACGGCCTCATCGCCGAGATTGCTGATGCCGGCTGAGGCGTAGGCAGTGTTGAGGTCTGCTGCAGCACCAGTGAGTGTGGTGACGGTGTTGGCGTTGACGGTCCCTGAGGTGTTGCCGTCGAGGGTGTTGAGAACAGAGACCGCGAGGGTGGTGTCGGAGAGGGTGACGGCCTCATTGCCGAGATTGCTGATGCCGGAGGAGGCGTAAGCAGTGTTGAGGTCTGCAGCGGCACCCGTGAGCGTGGTGATGTTGCCCGCATCAATCGCTGTGTCTGTTTTCCCGTCCAGGGTGTTGAGCGCTGCCGCATCAACAGATGTGTCCGTGATGGTGATCGTTAAGTTGTGATCGCTTTCACTGATCCCGGCCAATGTGGCCATGTCGCCATCAGAGATTGTCGCGGTCAGTCTTCGGTTGTTGTTGGTAATTAATGCGGAAAGTGTGTTGGCTTCTGCAACAGTGATTGCGCCGCTGATATTGAAATTGCAATTGCTTCCTAATCCTGAAATTCTTCCTGCTGTTTCGGCGGCATAGGAATCAATGACTTCGGTGTAGGTTCCTTCAAGTGTTCTTATGTTTTGTGCATTGACTGTCGTCGTTGTGATTGCATCAACGGCCAGTAGATCAGAAGTGCTGACGGTTTGTTCTTTAATGCGGATTGAATAAGCATTTTCTGTTCCGTTTAAGTTCAGAGCAGAGGAAATGTCGAGGTTGCCTGTTCCATCGCTATTCGTAATTGTTGCAGTGATGACTCCAGTGGTATGGCCGTTAAGTGTGTTTGCTTCTGAAACGCGAATCCTGCCGCTAACGCTGATTGCTTCGTCGCCTAGTCCTGTGATTGCTCCACCATTGGCGGATGTATAAGCAGTATTTAGTGAGTCGTAGTCATCACTGGTCAGCGTGGTGATGTTGCTGGCGTTAACGATGCCGGAGGTGTTGCCATCAAGGGTGTTGAGGACGGAAACCGCGAGGGTGGTGTCGGAGAGGGTGGCTGCTTCATTACCGAGGCCGGTGATGCTGGAGCCGTTGGCGGCATAGGCGGTGTTGAGATCTGCGGCAGCGCCAGTGAGGGTGGTGATGTTGTTGGCATTGATGGCAACGGTGGTCTTGCCATCGAGCGTGTTGAGAGCAGCGGCATCAACGGAGGTGTCCGTGATGGTGATCGTGTAGGCGTTGCCGGTTTCGGTGAGTCCGGCGAGTGTTGAGAGATCGCCATCGGAGAGGGTGGCGGTGACGACGCCGGAGGTGGCAGCAGCGAGGGTGTTGGCTTGTGAGGTGGAAGCAGTGCCGCTGCTGACGGAAACCGCTTCATTGCCGAGGTTGCTAATGCCGCCTGATGCGTAAGCAGTGATCAGGTCTGCGGCAGCACCAGTGAGGGTGGTGACGGTATTGGCGTTAACGGTCCCTGAGGTATTGCCGTCGAGGGTGTTGAGGACGGAGACCGCGAGGGTGGTGTCGGAGAGGGTGACGGCCTCATTGCCGAGATTGCTGATGCCGGCCGAGGCATAGGCCGTGTTGAGATCAGCAGCAGCGCCGGTGAGGGTGGTGACGGTATTGGCGTTAACGGTCCCTGAGGTGTTGCCATCAAGGGTGTTGAGGACGGAGACCGCGAGGGTGGTGTCGGAGAGGGTGATGGCCTCATTGCCGAGGTTGCTGATGCCGGCGGAGTCGTAAGCAGTGTTGAGGTCTGCGGCTGTGCCAGTGAGGGTGGTGACGGTATTGGCGTTAACAGTGCCGGAGGTGTTGCCGTCGAGGGTGTTGAGGACGGAGACCGCGAGGGTGGTGTCGGAAAGGGTGACGGCCTCATTGGCGAGGCCAGAGATGCCGGCTGAGGCGTAGGCAGTGTTGAGATCAGCTGCAGCGCCGGTGAGTGTGTTGATGCTGCTGGCGTTGACGGTCCCTGAGGTGTTGCCATCAAGGGTGTTGAGGACGGAAACCGCGAGGGTGGTGTCGGAGAGGGTGATGGCCTCATTGCCGAGGTTGCTGATGCCGGCGGAGTCGTAAGCAGTGTTGAGGTCTGCGGCTGTGCCAGTGAGGGTGGTGACGGTATTGGCGTTAACGGTGCCGGAGGTGTTGCCGTCGAGGGTGTTGAGGACGGAGACCGCGAGGGTGGTGTCGGAAAGGGTGACGGCCTCATTGGCGAGGCCAGAGATGCCAGATGAGTCGTAAGCGGTGTTGAGGTCTGCTGCAGCACCGGTGAGGGTGGTGATGTTGCTGGCGTTGACTGTCCCTGAGGTGTGGCCATCAAGGGTGTTGAGGACGGAAACCGCGAGGGTGGTGTCGGAGAGGGTGGCTGCTTCATTACCGAGGCCGGTGATGCTGGAGCCGTTGGCGGCATAGGCGGTGTTGAGATCTGCGGCAGCGCCAGTGAGGGTGGTGATGTTGTTGGCATTGATGGCAACGGTGGTCTTGCCATCGAGCGTGTTGAGAGCAGCGGCATCAACGGAGGTGTCCGTGATGGTGATCGTGTAGGCGTTGCCGGTTTCGGTGAGTCCGGCGAGTGTTGAGAGATCGCCATCGGAGAGGGTGGCGGTGACGACGCCGGAGGTGGCAGCAGCGAGGGTGTTGGCTTGTGAGGTGGAAGCAGTGCCGCTGCTGACGGAAACCGCTTCATTGCCGAGGTTGCTGATGCCGCCTGATGCATACGCAGTGATCAGGTCAGAAGCGCTGCCAGTGAGGGTGGTGACGGTATTGGCGTTAACGGTCCCTGAGGTATTTCCATCGAGGGTGTTGAGGACGGAGACCGCGAGAGTGGTGTCAGAGAGGGTGGCCGCTTCATTACCGAGGCCGGTGATGCTGGAGCCGTTGGCGGCGTAGGCGGTGTTGAGGTCTTCAGCAGCGCCAGTGAGGGTGGTGATGTTGCTGGCATTGATGGCGACGGTGGTCTTGCTATCAAGGGTGTTGAGAGCAGCTGCATCAACGGACGTGTCCGTGATGGTGATCGTGTAGGCGTTGCCGGTTTCAGTCAGTCCGGCGAGTGTTGAGAGATCACCATCGGAGAGGGTGGCGGTGACGACGCCGGAGGTGGCAGCAGCGAGGGTGTTGGCTTGAGAGGTTGATGCGTTGCCGCTGCTAACGGAAACGGCCTCATCACCGAGGTTGCTGATGCCGGAGGAGGCAAAGGCAGTGATCAGGTCTGCGGCAGCACCAGTGAGTGTGGTGACGGTATTGGCGTTAACGGTCCCTGAGGTATTGCCATCGAGGGTGTTGAGGACGGAGGCAGCGAGGGTGGTGTCGGAGAGGGTGACGGCCTCGTTGCCGAGATTGCTGATGCCGGAGGAGGCGTAAGCAGTGTTGAGATCAGCTGCAGCACCCGTGAGGGTGGTGATGTTGGAGGCGTTGATGGCAACGGTGGTTTTGCCATCGAGGGTGTTGAGAGCAGCGGCATCAACGGACGTGTCCGTGATGGTGATCGTGTAGGCGTTGCCGGTTTCGGTGAGTCCGGCGAGTGTTGAGAGATCGCCATCGGAGAGGGTGGCGGTGACGACGCCGGAGGTGGCAGCAGCGAGGGTGTTGGCTTGTGAGGTGGAAGCAGTGCCACTGCTGACGGAAACCGCTTCATTGCCGAGGTTGCTGATGCCGCCTGATGCATACGCAGTGATCAGGTCAGAAGCGCTGCCAGTGAGGGTGGTGACGGTATTGGCGTTAACGGTGCCGGAGGTGTTGCCGTCAAGGGTGATGAGGACGGAGACCGCGAGGGTGGTGTCGGAGAGAGTGACGGCCTCATTGGCGAGGCCAGAGATGCCAGATGAGTCGTAAGCGGTGTTGAGGTCTGCTGCAGCACCGGTGAGGGTGGTGATGCTGCTGGCGTTGACTGTCCCTGAGGTGTGGCCATCAAGGGTGTTGAGGACGGAAACCGCGAGGGTGGTGTCGGAGAGGGTGGCTGCTTCATTACCGAGGCCGTTGATGCCGCCAGAGGCGTAAGCGGTGTTGAGATCAGCAGCAGCGCCGGTGAGGGTGGTGACGGTGTTGGCGTTAACGGTGCCGGATGTATTGCCGTCGAGGCTGTTGAGGACGGAAACCGCGAGGGAGGTGTCAGAGAGAGTGACGGCCTCATCCCCGAGGTTGCTAATGCCGCCTGATGCGTAAGCAGTGATCAGGTCTGCGGCAGCACCAGTGAGGGTGGTGACGGTATTGGCGTTAACGGTCCCTGAGGTATTGCCGTCGAGGGTGTTGAGAACAGAGACCGCGAGGGTGGTGTCGGAGAGGGTGACGGCCTCATTGCCGAGGTTGCTGATGCCGGCGGAGTCGTAAGCAGTGTTGAGGTCTGCGGCTGTGCCAGTGAGGGTGGTGACGGTATTGGCGTTAACGGTCCCTGAGGTATTGCCGTCGAGGGTGTTGAGGACGGAGACCGCGAGGGTGGTGTCGGAGAGGGTGACGGCCTCATTGCCGAGATTGCTGATGCCGGCCGAGGCATAGGCCGTGTTGGCTTCAGCAGCAGCGCCCGTGAGCGTGGTGATGTTGCTGGCGTTGACGGTGCCTGAGGTATTGCCATCGAGGGTGTTGAGGACGGAGACCGCGAGGGTGGTGTCGGAGAGGGTGACGGCCTCATTGGCGAGGCCAGAGATGCCGGCTGAGGCGTAGGCAGTGTTGAGATCAGCTGCAGCGCCGGTGAGCGTGTTGATGCTGCTGGCGTTGACGGTCCCTGAGGTGTTGCCATCAAGGGTGTTGAGGACGGAAACCGCGAGGGTGGTGTCGGAGAGGGTGATGGCCTCATTGCCGAGGTTGCTGATGCCGGCGGAGTCGTAAGCAGTGTTGAGGTCTGCGGCTGTGCCAGTGAGGGTGGTGACGGTATTGGCGTTAACGGTGCCGGAGGTGTTGCCGTCGAGGGTGTTGAGGACGGAGACCGCGAGGGTGGTGTCGGAAAGGGTGACGGCCTCATTGGCGAGGCCAGAGATGCCAGATGAGTCGTAAGCGGTGTTGAGGTCTGCTGCAGCACCGGTGAGGGTGGTGATGTTGCTGGCGTTGACTGTCCCTGAGGTGTTGCCATCAAGGGTGTTGAGGACGGAAACCGCGAGGGTGGTGTCGGAGAGGGTGGCTGCTTCATTACCGAGGCCGGTGATGCTGGAGCCGTTGGCGGCATAGGCGGTGTTGAGATCTGCTGCAGCGCCAGTGAGGGTGGTGATGTTGCTGGCGTTGATGGCAACGGTGGTCTTGCCATCGAGCGTGTTGAGAGCAGCGGCATCAACGGAGGTGTCCGTGATGGTGATCGTGTAGGCGTTGCCGGTTTCGGTGAGTCCGGCGAGTGTTGAGAGGTCGCCATCGGAGAGGGTGGCGGTGACGACGCCGGAGGTGGCAGCAGCGAGGGTGTTGGCCTGAGAGGTGGAAGCGGTGCCACTGCTGACGGAAACAGCTTCATTGCCGAGGTTGCTAATGCCGCCTGATGCGTAAGCAGTGATCAGGTCAGAGGCACTGCCAGTGAGGGTGGTGATGTCGCTGGCATCGATGGCAACGGTGGTTTTGCCATCAAGGGTGTTGAGAGCAGCTGCATCAACGGAGGTATCCGTGATGGTGATGGAGTAAGCGTTCCCGATTTCAGTCAGTCCGGCGAGTGTTGAGAGGTCGCCATCGGAGAGGGTGGCGGTGACGACGCCGGAGGTGGCAGCAGCGAGGGTGTTGGCTTGTGTGCTGGACGCGGTGCCGCTACTGACGGAAACGGCCTCATCGCCAAGATTGGTGATGCCCGAGGAGGCAAAGGCAGTAATTAGGTCGGAAGCACTGCCGGTGAGCGTGTTGATGCTGCTGGCGTTGACGGTCCCTGAGGTGTTGCCATCAAGGGTGTTGAGGACGGAAACCGCGAGGGTGGTGTCGGAGAGGGTGATGGCCTCATTGCCGAGATTGCTGATGCCGGCGGAGTCGTAAGCAGTGTTGAGGTCTGCGGCTGTGCCAGTGAGGGTGGTGACGGTATTGGCGTTAACGGTGCCGGAGGTGTTGCCGTCGAGGGTGTTGAGGACGGAGACCGCGAGGGTGGTGTCGGAGAGGGTGATGGCCTCATTGCCGAGGTTGCTGATGCCGGCGGAGTCGTAAGCAGTGTTGAGGTCTGCGGCTGTGCCAGTGAGGGTGGTGACGGTATTGGCGTTAACGGTGCCGGAGGTGTTGCCGTCGAGGGTGTTGAGGACGGAAACCGCGAGGGTGGTGTCGGAGAGGGTGGCTGCTTCATTACCGAGGCCGGTGATGCTGGAGCCGTTGGCGGCATAGGCGGTGTTGAGATCTGCGGCAGCGCCAGTGAGGGTGGTGATGTTGTTGGCATTGATGGCAACGGTGGTCTTGCCATCGAGCGTGTTGAGAGCAGCGGCATCAACGGAGGTGTCCGTGATGGTGATCGTGTAGGCGTTGCCGGTTTCGGTGAGTCCGGCGAGTGTTGAGAGGTCGCCATCGGAGAGGGTGGCGGTGACGACGCCGGAGGTGGCAGCAGCGAGGGTGTTGGCCTGAGAGGTGGAAGCGGTGCCACTGCTGACGGAAACCGCTTCATTGCCGAGGTTGCTAATGCCGCCTGATGCGTAAGCAGTGATCAGGTCTGCGGCAGCACCAGTGAGGGTGGTGACGGTATTGGCGTTAACGGTCCCTGAGGTATTGCCGTCGAGGGTGTTGAGGACGGAGACCGCGAGGGTGGTGTCGGAGAGGGTGACGGCCTCATTGCCGAGATTGCTGATGCCGGCCGAGGCATAGGCCGTGTTGAGATCAGCAGCAGCGCCGGTGAGGGTGGTGACGGTATTGGCGTTAACGGTCCCTGAGGTATTGCCGTCGAGGGTGTTGAGGACGGAGACCGCGAGGGTGGTGTCGGAGAGGGTGACGGCCTCATTGCCGAGATTGCTGATGCCGGCCGAGGCATAGGCCGTGTTGGCTTCAGCAGCAGCGCCGGTGAGGGTGGTGACGGTATTGGCGTTAACGGTCCCTGAGGTATTGCCGTCGAGGGTGTTGAGGACGGAGACCGCGAGGGTGGTGTCAGAGAGCGTGATGTTCTCGTCATCGAGCCCCGTGATGCCAGATGAGGCGTAGGCAGTACTGAGGTCAGCGGCTGCACCAGTCAGGGTGGTGATGTTGCTGGCGTCGATGGCAACGGTGGTCTTGCCATCGACGGTGTTGAGGGCTGCTGCATCAACAGATGTGTCCGTGATGGTGATCGTGTAGGCGTTGCCGGTTTCGGTGAGTCCGGCAAGTGTTGAGAGATCGCCATCGGAGAGGGTGGCGGTGACGACACCGGAGGTGGCAGCAGCGAGGGTGTTGGCTTGAGAGGTGGAGGCAGTGCCGCTGCTGACGGAAACCGCTTCATTGCCGAGGTTGCTGATGCCGGAGGAGGCAAAGGCAGTGATCAGGTCAGAGGCGCTGCCGGTGAGCGTGTTGATGCTGCTGGCGTTGATGGCACCGGAGGTGTGGCCATCAAGGGTGTTGAGAACGGAGGCCGCGAGGGTGGAGTCAGAGAGGGTGACGGCCTCATCGCCGAGATTGCTGATGCCGGCTGAGGCGTAGGCAGTGTTGAGGTCTGCTGCAGCACCAGTGAGTGTGGTGACGGTGTTGGCGTTGACGGTCCCTGAGGTGTTGCCGTCGAGGGTGTTGAGAACAGAGACCGCGAGGGTGGTGTCGGAGAGGGTGACGGCCTCATTGCCGAGATTGCTGATGCCGGAGGAGGCGTAAGCAGTGTTGAGGTCTGCAGCGGCACCCGTGAGCGTGGTGACGGTATTGGCGTTAACGGCACCGGAGGTGTGGCTGTCGAGGGTATTTAATTGACTTGCTGTGAGGCTTGTGTCCTCAAGAATGATTGCTTCGTCCCCGAGTCCAATAATATTTGGCAGTGAATAGACAGTATTGACGTCTGCAAAAAGCCCTTGAATAGTGCTAACGAAACTTGCGTCTAAGGATCCTCCGTTAAGGTTCCAGGTATTAATTAAATTGTTGGCGGTGACTAACGAGGACATGCGCCTGATTAAGCCAGGGCTATGGGACTAAAGGTGCGAGCGTGGCAAAGTCGTTGGCTTTAGTGCACGCACGCGGCTCTCAGGTGACTTTAAGTCGAAATTTATGCAGGTGCTGCTGAAGCCTTGGCCCCAATAGTGCTAATTGCGTGAATCCGAACGTACGCGATTGGGTTTGATTACGCAGCGCAGCAACTCCTACGCACGCGCGCAGTCCTTTTGTATTGGAGCAGCATCAGCGCCGATTGGACCGACTCAGCGATGAGACGAAGGTTTTGCGCCCAAAACGGCGGATCTTGTGGCGCCCCCGCGGCAGCCAGCCGGTGGTTTTGCGTAAGGCCTTCAGCCAACCAGCCACGTAGTTGCGATGCCGCTGTGGACTGAGAACCCAGCGCGCGACGTAGGACGAGCCAACACCGAAGAGCAGAATGCGACCGATCTACATGGGCGGGCGTCTGATTTAGGCCGCCAGGTTGCGGAAGCGGGTGAACTGCGGCTCGAACAGCAGTTTCACAGTGCCGACCGGGCCGTTGCGGTGCTTGGTCACGATCACTTCGGTGATGCCCCGATCGGGTGTTTCCGGGTTGTAGTACTCGTCGCGGTAGATCATCAGCACCAGGTCGGCGTCTTGCTCAATCGAGCCTGATTCGCGCAGATCACTGAGCATCGGGCGCTTGTTGGTGCGTGACTCCACGCCACGGCTGAGCTGGGAGAGGGCGATCACCGGCACGTTCAGTTCGCGGGCCATCTGTTTGAGGGCACGGGTGATTCGCGAAATTTCCTGCACACGGTTGTCAGGGCTCGATCCTTCCATCAGCTGTAGGTAGTCGATCACCACCAGGCCTAGTTCTTTGCCCTGTTCCGCCATCAGGCGCCGGCAGAGGGAACGCATCTCCAGCACGCCGGAGTTGGGTTTGTCGTCGATGTAGATCGGCAGTTGCCCCAGGGTGTTGATGCCCTGGCCGAGCAGGGGCCATTCCTCTTGTTGCAGGCGTCCGGTGCGCAGACGGCCGGCTTCAATGCCCACTTCCATCGACAGCAGCCTGTAGGTGAGCTGCTCTTTGCTCATCTCCAGCGAGAACACGCACACCGGCAGGTCGTGGAGTTGGGCCACGTTCTTGGCCAGGTTGAGCACGATCGAGGTTTTCCCCATGGCCGGACGTCCGGCCACGATGATCAGGTCGCTGCGTTGCAGGCCCTGGGTCATCGCATCCAGGTCGTAGAAGTTCACCGGGATGCCCGCGACCGATGTGCCCAGGGAGCGGCTTTCGATCTCGTTGAAGGTGCTGGTGAGGATCTCCGCTGTAGGGGTGAGCCCTTTGGTGGGTTTCTCCTGGCTGATGGCGAAGATCGTTTGCTCGGCCTTGTCCAGCACCTGTTCCATCGGCAGGCTCTGGTCGAAGCCCAGCTGGATCACCTCATTGCCCGAGCGGATCAACTGGCGCCGCAGGAACTTGTCCATCACCAGGCGGGCCACCTGCTCGATCGAGGCGGTGGACGCCACCCGTTCCACCAGTTCCACTAGGCGGTTGCTGCCACCCACTTTGTCCAGGGAGCCGGTGTCCGCCAGCCAGGCGGTCATCGCCGTGAGGTCGGTGGGTTTTCCCTGGCTGTGGAGCATCACCGCGGTGCGGAAGATCTCCCGGTGCGCATTGAGGTAGAAGGCCTCGGGCTGCAGCACGTCAGCCACCCGGCCGATGGCGTCGGGATCGAGCAGGATCCCGCCCAGCACTGCTTCCTCCGCTTCCAGGTTCTGGGGCGGAACGGAATCGGGGAGGGCCTCAAAGTTGGGCTCATCGCGTTGGCGACCCTTGCCGAAGCCCTTCCGGCCAGCTTCAGCGGACTCGCCACCGGATTCAGCGAAGGGGGCGGTCACCATGGGGTCGGCCGATCAAGAAGCGAAAACCCACTCTGACGCACCTAGGAGCAAGCGTCAGAGTGGGTTGTGACGGCCTCAAAGAAAGGCCCGAAGGAGGGTTGGATCAGTAGCTGACCACTTCCAGGTTGATCTCAGCGGTGACTTCGCTGTGCAGCTTGACGCTGACTTTGTAGTTGCCGGTGCGGTGGATGTCGGGCACGGTGATGTCGCGGCGATCCACTTCCTTCTTGGTGGCGGCTTCGATGGCCTCGGCCACGTCGCCGTTGGTCACGGTGCCGAACAGCACGTCGTCGTCACCGGTTTGCTTCTTGACGGTGAAGCGACCAATGGTGTCGAGGGCGGTGCGGAAAGCGACAGCGTCTTCCTTGAGGGCGGCTTGACGCTCAGCTTCCTTGGCGCGGCGGTGCTCCACCTGCTTCAGCACGGCAGGGGTGACGGGCACGGCTTTGCCAAAGGGAAGCAGGAAGTTGCGGGCATAGCCGGGGGCCACTTCCACCATGTCACCGTCCCGGCCGAGGCTGAGGACGTCCTCATTCAGAACGACTTGTACGCGCTTGGCCATGGGAACGATCCTTACGACGTCTAATTAGCAGTCGGCAACTTTACGATGCGACCGGCAACCGGATCTGGCTGGCCAGCCCCAGGGCCCGCATCAGGCGAATGTGTTGCCAGGTGAGATCGATCTGGCCGGGCTGGAGGCCATGGCGCGCTGAATGGGGGAAGGCGTGGTGGTTGTTGTGCCAGCCCTCGCCGAAGGTGAGAGCAGCCACCCATTTGTTGTTGCGGGAGGCATCACCGCTGTCGTAGGCCACCGTGCCCCAGCAGTGGGTGGCGGAGTTCACCAGCCAGGTGACGTGATAGACGAGCACCAGGCGCAGGGGAATGCCCCAGAGCACCATCGCCCAGCCGCCCACACCAGTAGCGCTGCCGATCCAGAACAGGAGCAGGCCAAGGGGGAGCTGGAGCAGCAGGAAATTGGTGTTGAGCCAGCGGTAGTAGGGATCACTGACTAGGTCGCCGCTCAGGCGAGGCACGGCCTGCATGGCTGGGATCGGTTGGAACATCCAGCCCATGTGGCTCCACCAGAAGCCGCGATGGCTGTTGTGGTGATCAGCATCCGTATCGGAAAACTTGTGGTGGTGGCGATGCAGGCCCACCCAGTCGATGGGGCCGTGCTGGCAGCTGAGGGCGCCGCAGGTGGCGAAGAAGCGCTCCAGCCAGGTGGGAACCCTGAAGGAACGGTGTGATAGCAGGCGGTGGTAGCCAATGGTCACCCCCAGGCAAGCGGTGACCCAGTAGAGGATCGTCAGGGCGCTGACGGCTTGCCAGCTCCAGAACTGCGGCAGCAGGGCCACGATCGAAAGAATGTGGATCGTGATCATGAATCCGATCGTTCCCCAGCGCTTGGCCTGATCGGGCTGCACGGCCATGTGCCCTTTGCGCGGCTGGTGCAGGAGGGCGGCAAGCTTCAAAGCCTCGTGCGAAGCTGCAGGCCTGCTCGGTGGAGACGGCGCTGTGATCACGCTGGTTGTCATCTCTAATCTGATCGCTTTCCCAAAAGTATACGCGATAAGGATTCGTATCAAGTGACGGCTTCTGGTTCTGGCTCTGATTGTGTGACCAAGGGTTACCGGGATCGCCTGGCGGAGGGGCGCCGGGCCATGGCGCATCTGGTGCATGTCTGGCACGAGCGCAATGGCTGGTCCCACAAGGTGCTGCCGGCTTTGGCGGAAGCGCTTGATCTCGGCCGTGTTCACAACTCCCAGATCTCCAACCTGCGCAACGGCAAGCTCGCGGCCCCAGGGCCTGAGGTGTTTCTCGCCCTTGGACAGGCCAATGCCGTGTTGTTGGCCGGTCTGGATCCAATTCGCGAGCGCTTGCAGGAGGTGCATCCCGAGTTGCTGCAGGTGCTGGCCGATGGCCATGCCCCGTTGGTCAATGCGGCCGGTCAACCCCTGGGGGCTGGAGCGTTGTTCGAGATCTTTGTTGGCTTGGCCGCCTTGCCGCCCGGGTTCGACTGGCGCATCGACGCCGAGGAAGCGGCTGCCTTGAGTGCCGCCTTGGCCGATCAGCTTTGCGATGGCCGCAGTTGGCGCTTCTGCCGTGACGCGGTGATGGAGGCCTATCCGGTGAGCAAGAGTCAGCGCCGTGATCGTTTTGCGGCCGTGATGGCTGGCATGCGTGATTACAGCGCCGAGGAGTTGGATGGCGAGCTGCTGGATCTGTTCGCGGCCTATCAGGCCCTCGGTGGTTCGGGCCGCAATGGTGCTGAGGGCTTTCTCGCTCAGTTGCGCAGCCGTGCAAAAGCCCTGGGAGCGGCCGAGTCGTCGACTGCATCCCAGGGCTGAATAGCTCCGATGAGCTTGATGGGGTGATCAGGCCGGATAGCGGGCCTGGCGCACGCGGCGGGTAAGGCCGAGCCGCTGCAACAGGCGGATGTGCATCCAGGTGATGTCGAATTCGAACCAGCGCAGGCCATGGCGGGCGCTGGCGGGGAAAGCATGGTGGTTGTTGTGCCAGCCCTCGCCGAAGGAGAGCACGGCCACCCACCAGCAATTGCGAGAGAGATCGGGGCAATCGAAGTTGCGATAGCCGAAGGCGTGGGTGGCGGAATTCACCAGCCAGGTGACGTGATACACGACCACCAAGCGCAGGGGGATGGCCCAGAGCACCAAGCCAAGGCCGCCGCCGTGCACTTGGGCGGCGTTGCCATACCAATACAGACCTAAGCCCAGAGGAATCTGGAGCAGCAGGAACCAGCGATCCAGCCACACATAGAAGCGATCACTCAGCAGGTCGCCGCCGAAGCGTTCCTTGTGCTCCAGCGCCGGGATCTCGTGGAGCATCCACTCGCTGTGGCTCCACCACAACCCACGGCCCGCATCGTGGTGATCGTTGGGTTGATCCGAAAACTTGTGGTGGTGGCGATGCAGGGCCACCCAGTCGATGGGGCCGCTCTGGGCGGCCAGGGTGCCCATCACCACCAGCACCCGTTCCAGCCAGCGGGGAACCTCGAAGCTGCGGTGGGCCACCAGGCGGTGGAGTCCGAGGGTCACGCCCAGCACCGTGGCCCAATACAGAACGCCGAAGGCAACAGCACCCTGCCAGCTCCAGAACCGCGGCAATAGAGCCACGGTGGCCAGCACGTGCATCGCCACCATGAACGATGTGGTGCCGCCTTTCAGCTTGCGTTGCTTGCGGGGCAAGGGGTCTCGGGGGGCCATCACCGCCGCACGCATGCGCAGCTCGCGCTCGGAGGTGGTGGAAGCCGGAGTGGTTGTGACCAAGGAGATCTCCACGGACCGAACCTGATTGGGGACCGCGTGAAAACGCGACGCCAACGCAGTCGGCTGGAGAAATGAATGTAGGAGAGCGCTGCATGATGTAGCGAACGGCACGGATTTCAGGCGCTATCCATGGCTTCTCAACAGAGCGATTCCCTGGACGCGCAATCACGGGCCCGGGCTTTGGTTGCGGCGGTGCGCGAGCGGCTTGCACCCCAGGCGGCGGCCCGCACCACAGCAGTCGCTGCACGGTTAGAGAAGGTGCTCGACGCTTTTGCTGCCGAGCGGGTCGGCACTCAGCATTTCGCTTCTCTCACCGGTTATGGCCATGGTGACCAGGGCCGGGAGGTGCTGGATCGGGTGTTTGCCCGCGTGCTTGGTGCCGAGAAAGCAGCGGTGCGGCTTCAGTTCGTCAGCGGCACCCATGCCATCGCAGCAGCCCTGTTTGGTGTGCTGCGCCCTGGTGATCGGATGTTGTCCATCACCGGGTGCCCTTACGACACCCTTGAGGAGGTGATCGGATTGCGGGGCGAGGGGCAGGGCTCTCTCGCTGAGTTCGGTGTTGCTTACGACGAACTGGAGCTCACGCCATCAGGTGCCGTGGATGAAGACGCTCTCGATGCCGCTCTGGCGGTGCCGCGTCGCTTAATCCTGATCCAGCGCAGTTGTGGTTACAGCTGGCGGCCATCGTTGTCGGTGGAAACGATCGGCCGTTTGTGCGCCCGGATTCATGCGCGCCAGCCCGACTGCGTCTGCTTTGTCGACAACTGCTATGGCGAGCTAGTCGAGCCCCAGGAACCACCGGAGGTGGGCGCTGATCTGGTGGCAGGCTCCCTGATCAAGAATCTGGGCGGCACCATCGCCCCCAGTGGTGGTTATGTGGCGGGCCGTGCCGATCTGGTGGAGCAGGCCTGCTGCCGGCTCACAGCACCGGGCATCGGCAGTGAGGGCGGCACCGGTTTTGACCTCCATCGCCTCTTGTTGCAGGGCTTGTTTCTGGCCCCGCAAATGGTGGCCGAGTCGCTGATCGGTGCCGACCTGGTGGCAGAGACCTTTGCCAGCCTTGGCTTCCCCGTTCAGCCCCAGGCGGCTGATGGCCGCAGCGATTTGATTCAGGCGGTGCGGTTGGGGAACCCGGAGGCCCTCAAAGTGGTGTGCAGAGCCTTTCAGGCCTGCTCTCCCATCGGCTCCTATCTTGACCCAGTGCCTGCATCCATGCCCGGTTACGCCAGCGATCTGGTGATGGCCGGCGGCACGTTCATCGATGGCAGCACCAGTGAGTTTTCTGCTGATGCGCCATTAAGGGAGCCTTTCAATCTGTACGTGCAGGGCGGCACCCATCGCGCCCATGTGGAGCTGGCGCTTGTGCGCGCCCTGGCGGCTCTGCACGCAGCAGGACTTGTGGATCTGCCCCACACTGGGTGAGGTATTTGCCCGCTCCCGGCCCTATGGCCTTTGATTTCCCTGAGCAGTTCCGCTACGCCGATAGCCACGAATATGCCCATCCGGATGGGGATCTGGTTCGCATTGGGATCAGTGCCTTCGCGGTGGATCAGCTGGGCGACATCGTGTTTGTCGATCTGCCCGAGGTGGGCAGCGCTCTAGGTCGCGGCAGCAGTTTCGGCACCGTCGAGTCGGTGAAGGCGGTGGAAGAGATGTATGCCCCGGTGAGCGGCGAGGTGGTGGAGCGCAACGAATCGGTGCTGGCTAGCCCTGAAGAGCTGCAGAATGATCCCCATGGCCAGGGATGGCTGCTGGCGGTGCGTCCGTCCGATGCGGCGCAGCTCGAAGAGTTGATGGATTCCGTCACCTATGCCGCCAAGGTGGCCGCAGCCTGAGCGCAAGTTCTTACAGTCAGCTGACTCCGCGAGAGCGACTTGACCCAGCTCGAACAGCGTCCACAGTCCGCTGAGACGGCCATCAAGTTTTCGCCCTTTGTGCAGCGCCATGTCGGCCCGAATGCGGCCGATCAGCAGGTGATGCTGCAGGCCCTCGGCTTTGCCGATCTCGACGCGTTCGTACGAGCGGTTGTTCCCGCAGCGATCCTGGATGCGGAGCCGCCGGTGGCGTCGATGCCGCCGGGTTGTGGTGAGGCCGAGGCCCTGGCAGAGCTGCGTCAGATCGGTTCCCAGAACAAGGTCCGCCGCTCCTTGATCGGCTTGGGCTATCACGACACCGCAACTCCGGCGCTGATCAAGCGCCATGTGCTCGAGAACCCGTCCTGGTATACCGCTTACACCCCATATCAAGCAGAGATTGCCCAGGGCCGGTTGGAGGCCCTGCTCAATTTCCAGACTCTGATCAGCGAGCTCACGGGCTTGCCGATCGCCAATGCCTCTCTGCTGGATGAGTCCACCGCTGCGGCCGAAGCGATGGGCCTCAGCTTTGCGGTCTGCAAGCGACCGGATGCCAAGCGCTTCCTGGTGGACGCTGCTGTGTTGCCTCAGACCTGGGCGGTGTTGCAGACCCGCGCTGAGCCCCTCGGGGTGGTGCTGGAGCTGGCGGAACCGGAAGCCTTCCGCTGGGATGCGGATGTGTTTGGGGTGTTGCTGCAGTTGCCCGGGCGCTGCGGACGTCTCTGGGATCCCAAGCCGCTGATCGAGCAGGCCCATGCCCATGGGGCGCTCGCCACTGTGGCGATCGATCCCTTTGCCCAGGTGCTGATGGCCCCTGTGGGTGATCTGGGGGCGGACATTGCCGTGGGTAGTGCCCAGCGCTTTGGTGTGCCCATGGCCGGTGGTGGCCCCCATGCGGCCTTTTTCGCCACGCGCGACGCCTTCAAACGCCAGGTGCCTGGTCGCATCGTCGGCCAGTCACGGGATGCCGAAGGCAACCCTGCCTTGCGCCTGGCACTCCAGACCCGGGAGCAGCACATCCGCCGCGATAAAGCCACCAGCAACATCTGCACCGCCCAAGTGCTGCTGGCAGTGATGGCGTCGTTTTATGCCGTTCATCACGGCCCCGATGGCCTTGCCGTGATCGCCCGGCGCATGGTCGCTTTGCGTCACCAGTTGGAAAGCGGCTTGCGTCAGCTCGGCTACCCGGTGGCTGAGCAGTGTCGTTTCGACGGCCTCGATGTGCATTGCCCTCAGGCTCCCGTGGTGCATCGCCTGGCCTCAGAGCAGGGCTACAACCTGCGGGTGTTGCCTGATGGCGCCTCTCCGGAGCAGGCCGAGGGATTCGGCATCAGCCTGGATGAATGCAGCGATAGCGAGGAGCTGGAGAGCTTGCTGGGGCTTCTGGCTGCGGCCTTGGGCGTCACTCCGCCGCCCCCGCTGGAGAGGGGTGCCGATGATGAAACTCTCTCCGGAGCTGCATTGGCGGCAGCTTTGCCGGGTGTTCCCCTGCGCCAGACCCCCTGGCTGCAGCAGCCGGTGTTCCATCAGCACCGCAGTGAAACGGAGCTGCTGCGCTACATCCAGCGCCTGGTGAGCCGCGATCTCTCCTTGGTGCACAGCATGATCCCGCTGGGCAGCTGCACGATGAAGCTCAATGCGGCGGCGGAACTGGCACCAGTGAGCTGGCATGGCTTTGCCGCTCTGCATCCGTTCGCTCCAGCGGAGCAGCTGGCGGGTTTCGAGCGGATGGTGACTGACCTGGAACGCTGGTTGGCGGCGCTCACCGGATTCGCGGGTGTGTCGTTGCAGCCCAATGCCGGCTCTCAGGGTGAATACGCCGGACTGCTGGTGATTCGTGCCTGGCATCAGTCCCGCGGGGAAGCCCACCGGGATGTGTGTCTGATCCCCACCAGTGCCCATGGCACCAATCCCGCCAGTGCGGTGATGGCAGGCCTGCGGGTGGTGGCGGTGGCCTGCGACGAGCAGGGCAACGTTGACCTGGCGGATCTACGTGCCAAGGCCGAGCAACATGCCGACCGTCTGGCTGCCCTGATGGTCACCTACCCCTCGACCCATGGGGTGTTTGAGCCGGGGATTCGGGACATCTGCGACTGCGTGCATGCCCACGGCGGTCAGGTCTATCTCGATGGCGCCAACCTCAATGCCCAGGTGGGGCTTTGCCGCCCTGGGGCGTTTGGGGCGGATGTCTGCCATCTCAACCTGCACAAGACGTTCTGTATTCCCCATGGTGGTGGCGGGCCTGGGGTTGGTCCGATCGGTGTGGCGACCCATCTGCTGCCCTTCCTTCCCGGTCACCCCCTCGCGACCTGTGGCGGTGACCAGGCGATCAGTGCGGTGTCAGCCGCGCCTTGGGGCAGTGCCGGCATTTTGCCGATCAGCTGGATGTATCTGCGGCTGATGGGCCCCCATGGCCTGCGCCAGGCCACGGCTGTGGCCTTGTTGTCGGCCAACTATCTCGCCCGTCGC
The DNA here is from genome assembly GCF_000153825.1 of Synechococcus sp. RS9916. NCBI lineage: Bacteria > Bacillati > Cyanobacteriota > Cyanophyceae > Synechococcales > Synechococcaceae > Synechococcus > Synechococcus sp. RS9916. Next base: position 1,877,202 of record NZ_DS022299.1, on the reverse strand, counting down.
CTTGATGCCCATTTCCCAGTGCTGTTTCGAGGTGAAGGAGGGCTGGTGGCCCATGAATGCATTCTTGATTTGCGTGGGCTGAAGCGCACCGCCGCTCTGGAAGTGGACGACATTGCCAAGCGGTTAATGGATTACGGCTTCCATGCCCCCACCGTCAGCTGGCCTGTGGCCGGCACGGTGATGGTTGAGCCCACCGAAAGTGAAAGCCTGGCGGAATTGGATCGTTTTTGTGACGCCATGATTGCCATTCGGGCGGAAGCGGCGGCGATTGAATCAGGCGCCATCGATTCGCTGAACAATCCCCTGAAACGGGCTCCTCACACGCTTGCTGCGGTCACCGCTGATCACTGGGATCGCCCTTACAGCCGTGAGCAAGCGGCTTTCCCCCTGGCCGGTCAACGGGAGTCAAAATTCTGGCCCCATGTGGCCCGGATTGATAACGCCTTTGGCGATCGCAATCTGGTCTGCACCTGTCCTTCTGTGGAAGAGCTGGCGGAGTTGCCGTCCGCCGGTTAAATTTTCATCGAAATCGGAAAAATACCTTTCGGTTTCATCTGCAGAACGAAAAGTGTTTCCACACTGTTCGGCATCTGCTTCATCGCAGGGGGGACATGACCATCAAATCCACCACGCCGGCACTGCCCGATTGCTTGGAATCAGCATTGGAGCGGGGACACACCTTGCGCATGGAAGGCACCAACGTGGTGCGTGTGCCTTTCGGTGTGCGGCAGGCCCGCCGTCAGCGTCCTGACCGCCCTGAGCGCTGGGCCACCCTGGTGCTTCCTTTCCAGGTGCAGGATTCACCCACTCCTCCACCCCAGGCTGCCTGAGGCTGAGGTCGCCTTGGTTTGATTCAAGGCTGAAAGTCAATAGTGGGCTGATCGGGGTCAGGCGACCCCGATCAGCTGGTCTTCTTGTGACAGTTTCCAGTCGACCAACGCTTTCACATCCTCCAGCGAGCAGGTGGGTGTGCGAAAGGGCAGCACGGTCATCGGGCTGCGTTCCGGTCTCACATTCCAGGATCGGTTGGTTTCTTCCAACAGCACAAAGCCGCGGTAGCGAATGGTGCGAGCAGCGGTCTCAGATCCCATTGGGTTGAGGAGGTCTCTTCACGCCGCTATTTCAGGACACTAAATCTGGTGTGCTTGTGACTTTTGCAATGTCTTTGGGATCACCGTCACGCAACCACAACATGGGCGTTGAAACGGCTGAAACCACTGCGGCTGATGGGCTTGTTTCGCCTCCATGCTGTGCTCCTCGCTACGGCTGTCACGCTTATTGATGGTTGGTGTGGTCGTCCGGGCACACCACCTGTGGTGTGCCTTGCGCGGCTGCTTGTTTAAGTCAGGCCAAACAGCAGAACATCGCACCCTTCGCTCTGGCTGGTGATGCTGTGGATGGTGTCTGTGTTGCTGAATCCCACGCCGTCGCCCCGATGCAGCAGGGTGCGGGTTCCTTGTTGCGTGGAGAGTTCGAGCTGACCGTCGATCACCTGCAGCCATCCCACGTGCGGGACACTCGCTGGCAGCGGCAACGTCTGCCCTGTCTTGGGCATTGCCCGCCAGAGCCGCACCGGCCTGGCGATGGCCATGACGTCTGCGGCGTCAGGGGCGATCAGCGCTGTCCACTCCGATCCCGCTGGGCAGCTGCGTTGTTCGTAGCTGGGAGGCAGGTTGTTCTGCCCTGGTTCGATCCAGATCTGCAGGAGCCGGCAGGGGGTGGTGCCGCCATTGATTTCGCTGTGCACGATGCCGGTGCCTGCGGTCATGCGCTGCACGTCTCCAGCGCGGATGACTCCGCTGTTGCCCATGGAGTCGCGGTGGTTGAGCTGTCCTTCCACCATCACCGTGATGATGTCCATGTCTCGGTGTGGGTGCATTTCAAAGCCCTCACCGGCGGCAATGGTGTCGTCGTTGATCACCTGCAACGGCCCGAAGCCCATCCAGTCGGGATGGTGATGGCCGGCAAAGGAGAAGCTGTGCCAAGAGTCCAGCCAACCCCGCTGGCTGTGGAAGCGTTCGCCGGCGGGGCGGAACAGCGGTGATGACGTGGTTGCAGGCGTGGTTTGGGTCATCGGGATGTCGAGGTGAGCGTGCGCTTGGGCTTGGCTCAGAGCTGCAGCGGCTCCATCTGCAGCAGCCGTTGGAGCAGGTCGTTGATGCTCTCGTCTTGCGGTGGTTTGGCGTGATTGCTCAGCAGTTGGCGACCCACGACTTGTGCCCCCAGGTGGGTGAGTTGGATGCGCAGCGACACCAGCAATTCCATGCCGCCGCCACCAGAAAATGTCGCCATGGCGATGGGCCTGCCATTGAATAGTGCTCGGAAGTCGTTGCCTTGCACCGAGAGCCAGGCGATGGCATTGCTAAGGCTTGGCGGAATGGAGCCGTTGTATTCCGGTGCGCAGATCACCCAGCGCGGGGCGGTCATCAGTTGCTGCTCGAGAGCGGCAACCGCCTCTGGGCTTCCCTGCTGCTGCATGCGCGGGGTGAACAGTGGCAGGTCAACCGTGGTGAGGTCCAACACCTCCGCCGTTTGGCCCAGGGCGCTGGCCTGGGAGGCGAAGCGCTGGGCCAGTTTGAGGTTTTCGCCGTTGCTGGCGGCGATCACCAACAGATCCGGAAAAGTGGCCGACATGGCAGGGGCCGTGCAAAAGGCTTTTGCTGAGTCTGAATGGGCTGATCCGGATCAGGCGGCCTTGAGCTCTGCTTCCCGGTAGGGCACAAAGCTGGCCTTGCGAGCGCCGCAAATGGGGCAGCTCCAGTCGTCGGGGATCGCTTCGAAAGGCGTGCCGGGGGCAATCCCCGAGTCGGGGTCGCCTTCGGCGGGGTCGTAGATCATTGAGCAAAGCTTGCAGATCCACTTGCCAGGAACGGGCTCGTCGGCTGCACCAGCCTTTCCTTTGCCCTGCAGGGCCTCGAGAGCCACCCCGTAGGTCTCGGCGTGATGCTTCTCGATCGGTGTGAGCAGCCCGAAGTTCTTGGCTGCGGTTCGAAACAGGCCGGCGTGCTCTGCGGATTCCTCGGCCTGTTCGGTGAATTCGGTTTCCGCGCCGCTATCCCTGTCTTTGCGTGCCTGGTCGGCGAACTCGGGGTACATCGTTGTGTACTCATAGGTTTCCCCTTCAATGGCCAGTTCCAGGCAGCGGCTCAGAATTGCCTGTTTCTGTTCATCGCTGAGGCTGCCTGCGTCCTCGATTGCGAGCTCGGGATGGAGCAGGCGGAAATGCGCAAAAGCATGTTCTGTCTCTTGGGCGGCTGTGTCGCGGAACAGCTTCGCCAGGTCGTTGTGGCCCAGTTGCTTGGCGACGTTGGCGAAGAAGAGGTATTTGCGGTTGGCCATGCTCTCGCCGCCAAAAGCGGCTTCGAGGTTGGCGTGGGTGGAGGGCTTAGAGAGATCCATGGCAATGCCTTATCGATGCCTTCATGCTAGCCCGAAGTCGTTATGAGTATGAGTTAGAGGGTGAAAGGGGAGTTTCCACTCCCTTGTCGGCTTAGTAATTGGCGCCGCTGCGGCGACGGTGCACGGCCGTGGTGCCTTCGCCATCCACCAGGCCGCCATGGCTCACTTCCGCGTAGATCAGCCAGTGGTCGCCGCATTCCATCCGCTGTTTCACCTCTCCATCGAGCCAGGCGAGGGCTTCTGGCAGTAAGGGCTGATCGTTGGGGCTGGTGTCCAGCTCCAGGCCTGCAAAGCGGTCGGCGCCGGGGGCGAAGGGTTGCAGGAACTGTTTCATCGGCCCGGTTTCCCGCCCTTCCGCCAGCACATTGAGGGCGAAGCGGTCGCCTTTGTGCAGCAGGGCTTCCACGGCGCGATCCTTGGCGACTGCCACGGTCAGCCCGGGGGGTGTGAAGCTGGCCTGGCTCACCCAGCTGGCCACCATGGCGCCGGTCTGCGCTGCGTCTCCAGCGCCTTTGCGGGCGGTGAGCACGCACAGGGAGCCCACCACGCGGCCCAGGGCCAGAACGGCGGGATCGCTCCGGCTTTCACTCAAGCCTCCGGCACTGCGGCGTTGCTGTTTGCGCTGCTCCTGCTGAAGGTCGCGGGCGAAGCGGGTGCCGGTCTCCTCCAGGGTGCGCACGGTGGCGGCATCGGGGCTGAACTTGATTCGGATCGGTTCGAAGCCAAAGCTGAAGCCGCCATCGCGCAGCTTGTTCTCCAGTAGATCGAGGGCCTCGCCACTCCAGCCGAAGCTGCCGAACACCCCCACCGGTTTGCTGCGATCGCCCTCTGCCAGCACCGTTCCCAACGCCGACACGATCGGCGTTGGGGCGTGGCCGCCCAGGGTTGGTGAGCCAATCAGGATCGCGTCAGCGGAGCGGATCGTGGCCACCAGTTCATCGGCCGGTGTGAACTCACAGTTGAGGCTGGTGACCCTCACGCCCGTGCGGCTGACACCACGGGCCAGGGCATCAGCGATCGCGGCGGTGTTGCCGTAGGCGCTGGCAAACAGCAGGGCCACATTGAGGGCGGCCTTCTGTTGGCTTTCGCCCCAGCGGCGGTAATCGCTGAGCAGGCTGCGCCAGCTCGCTTCAATCGCCGGGCCGTGGCCGGGAGCGATGGTGCGAATGTCGAGCTCCTCCAGGCGCTCGACCACGGCATCCACCTGGGTGGCCATGGGCGCCATCAGGGAGTCATAGAAATGGCGGCGTTCTTCCTCGGTGGCGTTGCGGTTGCTTTCGGCCCAATCGGCAGTGCAGACATGGGCAGAAAAGAGCTTGTCGCTCATCAGCAGGCCGCCTTGTTCTTCGAAGGCGAGCAGCCCTCCCGGCCAGCGGGGGGTTGGGGCCGGCAGCAACTGCAGGCTGTGACCATGGCTCAGCGGCAGGCGTTGCTCCTGGCGGATCACCTGCAGGGGTGGCAGGGCCGGTAGGGGAGGCCGGTTGTCGACTTCGCCCGGTGGTAGCGGTTTGCGCTGTTGCCACAGCTCCTGCAGCAGCTTCGCTCCGGGGTTGGAGCAGATCAGGGTCAGTTGGGAATACACCTCGGCCAGGCTGCGCAGCAGGGCGACCCGGTTGGGATTCACGTGACCCACCACCACCAGCAGTTCACTGCAGTTGCTGGGGAGGGCAGCAGCCAAGGCCGGAAGGAACACATCGGCGTAAGCCGCACCGGGGGGGTGCACCAGCACTGCCGCCCGTTGCTGACCGGTTGTGTCGGAGCCTGCGGCAAACAGGAAGCTGTTGGCGGTGCTGCCCCGTTCAAGGGCGTACTCCAGTTCGAAACGCAGTCGCTGAGGGCTGAGGCCCCGCAGGCTGATCAGTCCATCGCTCACCGGCAGGGTGATCACCTGACGTTCGCCCGCGGCCTGGTTGTGCATGGATGCTGCCGTCATTGCTGTTGATCCTCGTTGAGCTCTCGATGGGCCTGGGGTTTGGCTGTGATCAGTGGCCTGGATGGATGCACGCTTTTACGTGTCGTGGTGTGGCATTGAGGGGACCGGCTGTGACGAGAGACCGAGGGCTGCTTCCATCCCCTCGATCGTGTCTGCGTGATGGTGCGACAGCGCACAGTTGACCAGTCCGAGCGATTGCAAGTTGGCGATGCGCGTTTTGACGGCGCGGTCGATGGCCCGGTCTCTGCGCAGCCGGATAAGCACCACCGCCATCGTGATCCCGAAAAGGGTCAGAAACAGGGGCTGAGACGCCGCACTGAAGAAGGCTCCAAGAGTGAGACCGGCCAAATAGATGGCGAGGCTTCTCGCTTTATTGCTGCCAACAACGTGACGGTTGGCCTGCATGAACAGATTCAGCACCCTGCCTTCCCGCTCGCGCAGTAAGCGAGCGAGGTCGTCTGGGCTTTGGCAACGTCTCAGATAGGCCTGGGTTTCAGGCAGAAACTCTGGTGGGGATGGCACTGCAGACCGCTCAGTAGTGGTTGCCAACCTTGCGGTGGTGCACGGCGGTGACCGCTTCGGTGTCGGCCACGTTGCCTTGCTCCACCACGGCATAGATGATCCAGTGGTCGGGGCCTTCAAGGCGCTGCTCCACCCGGCAGCCCAGGTAGGCCAGGGCATCGCCGAGTACCGGGCCGCCATCGGCGACACCTTCCAGCACGTTCATGCCTTCAAAGCGATCGGCTCCGGGGCGGAAGCGCTTGAGGAAGTGACGCAACAGAGGTTGGTGATTGTCTTCCCGCAGCACATTCAGCACGAAGCGATCGCCCACTTGCATCAGGGTTTCGATCGCTCGGTCTTTGGCTACCGCCACGGTCAGTCCGGGGGGGCTGAAGCTGGCCTGGCTCACCCAGCTGGCCACCATGGCGCTGCGGCGGAGGCTGTCACCTTCGCCCTGGCTGGCGGTCACCACATACAGGCCACCACTGAGGCGACCCAATGCTTTGTCGAGGTCCCCATCCAGGCTCTTCATCGCCGCGATCGTTTTTTCGCGCGTGAGCAATTGGCCCAGGTCGGTGCCGGATTCCTCGCAGCGCTGGTAGTCAGCGCCCGATGGCAGCTGGCGAATACGCAGGGGCGCGAAGGCTTCCTTCTGGCCCTGGCCCCGTAGCTGGCCGGCCACGGCATCAATCGGCTCATCGTCACCGCCGAAAGCGTCGTAGACCCCCACCCACTGCTTGCTGTTCAGAGCGGCCAACAGGGTGCCGATCGAGCTCTGCAGGTCGGCATCCGGATTGGCGGGCCAGGTCGGTACCACCACCGCTTTGGCTTCACCAATCAGGGCTGTGAGTTCCTGGGGATCGGTGGCGCGAAGATCCACCAGTTGCACCTGGGCTTCTGCCTTGCCGATGCCATGGGCAATCGCCTGGCTGATGCGATCGCAGAATCCGTATTGGCTCAAGTAGCAAACGGCGGCATAGCTTTCGCCTTTGCTGCGTTGTCCGCTCCATTCGCGGTAGTCGTTGATCCAATGCTGCAGATGCTCACGCAGCAGCGGCCCGTGACCAACGGCGATTGTGTTGATCTCCGGCAGGCCATCCATGCGCTTGAGGGCCTGCAGCACGCTGCGGGCGTTGGGCCCCATCAGGCAGTCGTAATAGAAGCGGAAGTCGGGAGCGATCGCTCCGGGATCACTGTCAAAGACGGCGTCGGAGCAGTAGTGCAGGCCGAAGGCATCGCAGGTGTAGAGGATGCCGGTGCCGTGATCGAAGGAAAAGATCGTGTCGGGCCAGTGCAGGTTTGGCGCACTGAGGAATTCGAAGCGGTGGTGCACGCCGCTGCTGGGATTGGTGCCCAGATCCAGCTCTTCGCCGCTTTTCACTGCCCGGGATTTGAACGGCCGGTGCACCTGGTTGTTCAGAAACTGGATCGCTACTTTCGATCCGACAATCTCAATGTCGGGGTTGAGATCGATCAGATCGCCAATCAGGCCGGAGTGATCGGGTTCGGTGTGACTGACGATCAGCACATCGATGCTTTTGGGGTCGATCTCTCCCTGCAGCAGGGGAATCCAGCTGTCGCGGAATTTTGCGTGGCTGGTATCGATCAGCGCGGTGCGCTCGCCGCGCACCAAAAAGCTGTTGTAGGTGGTGCCATTGCGCAGGCCGAATTCGATGTCGAAACGGCTGCGGTCCCAGTCGAGGGAACGGATCGTGGTGGTGTCGGCCGCGATCGCTTCGCACTGAAGCGACAGGCGGGGGGTCACAGCGGAAGGATCCTTGCTGCTCAGGCTTGCCGTGACCATGACCGAATCGCGCGCTGAGGTGAACTCTACGGAGATCTTCAGGTGAGCGGCCCGGGGGCCATGGAGCCGGCTAGGCGCGGTAACCAGTCCACCAGCCCTGGCACGGCAATGATCAGAGCCAGCACCGCCACCTGGAGACCTACAAAGGGCAGCGCTCCTTTGTAGATGTCGCGCGTGCTCACCTCATCGGGTGAGACTCCGCGCAAATAGAAGAGGGCGAAGCCGAAGGGCGGTGTGAGGAAGGAGGTCTGCAAGTTGGCGCCGATCATCACGCCGAACCACACCAGGGCCTCAGGTCCCAGTAGTTGCCGGGCGGCGGGCAAGAGCAGGGGCACTGCAATGAAGGCGATTTCGAAGAAATCGATGAAGAAGCCCAGCAGAAAAATGATCAACATGCTGAACACCAAAAAGCCGATTCGGCCGCCAGGCAGGTTGAGCAGCAGGTCGGAGATCAGTTGATCGCCCCCGACGCCGCGGAACACCAGGCTGAAAGCGGTGGAGCCCATCAGGATCGCCATCACCATGGCGGTGGTGCGCATGGTGCTTTCGCAGACCCCTGAGAGTTGGCTGCGGCTGAAGCCTCCGTTGAGAGCGGCAAGAAGCATGGCGCCGACGGCACCGATCACACCGGCTTCTGTGGGCGTGGCAATGCCGAAAAAGATGCTGCCCAGCACCGCCACGATCAAGGCGATCGGTGGCAGTACAGATTGGATCAGCTGCCATGGCGTGCTGCCTCCCGTTGCGTCAGGGGGGAGCTGGGGTGCCAATTCCGGCTTGAGCGCACTGATCACCAGCACGTAGATGGCAAACACGGCTGACATCAACAGGCCCGGAAGCAGAGCTCCGATGAACAGATCCCCCACGGAGATGCCCAGCTGGTCGCCCAGCACCACCAGCACGATGCTGGGGGGAATGATCTGCCCGAGGGTGCCGGAGGCCACGATCACACCTGTGGCCAGGCTCTTGTCGTAGCCGGCCCGCAGCATGGCGGGGAGGGAGATCAGCCCCATGGTGGTGACCGTTGCGGCCACCACGCCAGTCGTGGCGGCCAGCAGGGAGCCCACCAGCACCACCGCAAGGGCTAGACCTCCGCGCAGGCGTCCGAGCAGGCGGCCCATGGTTTCCAGCAGCCGTTCTGCGATGCCTGAGCTCTCGAGCATGGAGCCCATGAACACGAAGGCGGGGATGGCCAGCAGGGTGAAGTTGGCCATGATCCCCAGAATTCGCTGCGGCAAGGCGGTGACGAACTGGGGTTCGATTTCACCGCTGAGCATGCCCAGCAATGCAAAGATCACGCCCACGCCGCCGAGGCAGAAGGCGACAGGGAATCCGCTGAGTAGCGCGATGATCAGGGCCAGAAACATGCCCGGGGCCAGCACCGCTGAGGGGTCGATGCTGATCACCCATCCGAGAGCTTCGATCTCAATCACAGGGCAGGCCCTCCGTCTTGGTGTTGCGGGTCTGTTGGCGACCTTTCATTGCCCTTCTTGAGGGCCCAGCGCAGGCGCAGGGCTTCAGCGACTCCCTGGAGGCCCAGCAGCAGAAATCCCAGAGGGATCAACGACTTGACCCAGGTGCGGGGCAGCCCGCCGGGGTCCGGTGACAGTTCACCGATGCTCCAGGCGCGTAGGGCTGGAGCGATCGCAATCGCCATCACCCCAAAGGCAAAGGGCAGCAGAAGCAGAAGAATCCCTCGCAATTCCTGGCGCTGGCGCCGACGTTCAGGCCAACGGCTTTGGAGCACATCCACCCGAACGTGCCCACCTTTTTGCAGGGTCCACCCCAACCCCAGCAGGAAGATGAGATCAAACAAGTACCACTGGGCTTCGATCAGTCCGTTGGAGCTGAGGTTGATGCCGATCGCCGATCCCAGGTAACGGCCGATCACGTTCCAGATGCCGATGGCCAGCATCAGCAACACGGCCCAGCGGGCCAGCCAGGCGGCTCCTGCGTTGAGGCGGTCGAACAGCCGCACTGCGGCGGGTTCTGGGCTGCTCATGGTTGGGCCTCCTCTTGGCTGGTGTTGAACAGGGCCAGGGGCAGTTCGTTGATGCGGTTCCAGTTCAGGGTTTCGCGCCGGAACAGGCGCCAGCGCTCCAGAAGATCGCGGAATTCGGCATCACCGGCGGCCAATTCAGCGAACATCTCCTGGGTGGCGTCCTGTGCCGCTTCGAGGATGTCGTCGCTGTAGCGCTCGAGCTTGATCCCCTGACGACGCAAGCGCAAGAGCGCTTCGCTGTTGCGCTGCTCGTATTTGCTGAGCATGCCCAGATTGGCCTCGTAACAGGCGGTGCTGAACATGGCCTGATATTCCTCAGGCAGTGCGGCCCAGGCCTTGCGGTTCACCAGTGCCGTGAGGCTTGGACCCGGTTCCCACCACCCTGGGTAGTAGTAGTGCTTCGCCGCTTTGTGCAGGCCTAGTTTTTCGTCGTCGTAAGGCCCGGTGAATTCGGCGGCATCAATGGCTCCCCGTTCGAGGGCGAGATAGATCTCGCCACCGGGCAGCACTTGCACGTTGACCCCGAGCCGCGCCATCACCTTGCCCCCGAGGCCGGGGATGCGCATTTTCAGGCCTTTGAGTGAGGCCAGGTTCTCCACGGGGCGTTTAAACCAGCCCCCGAGTTGTCCTCCGGTGTTCCCGGCCGGAAAGCTCTTGGCCCCGAAGTCGGCAAACAGCGCATCCATGGCCTCGTTGCCACCCCCTTGGTAAAGCCAGGAGTTCTGCTGCTGGGCAGACAGGCCAAAGGGCACTGCCGTTCCGAAGGCGAAGGCAGGGTTTTTGCCCACGTAGTAATAGCTGGCGGTGTGGCCGCATTCCACGGAGCCGGCCTGCACGGCATCCAGCACTTCCAGACCGGGAACGATTTCTCCAGCGGCAAAGGGCTCGATGGTGAAGAGGCCTCCACTCATCGCCTCCACCCGTTGGCAGATGGTTTCGGCACCTCCATAGATCGTGTCCAGGGACACGGGCCAGCTGGTGGCCATCCGCCACCTCACCTGGGGCAGCCCACCGCTCTGGCTCTTTTCTGCACGACGGATCGTGCAGGCGCTCAGGGCTCCGGCTCCGGCGGCAGCGGCGAGGGCTTGCCCACTGGTCCGAAGCAGCTGCCGTCGTTGCATGGCGTGCTCCTGCATTGGCCGCCGGCAAGGGCGACGTTGGCTGGCCGAAGGCTATCGATCGTGGTTGGACTTCTCTTGAATTTGCAATCAAAAAAAGCCCCCCGCTGCTGCGGAGGGCCGTTCCGTTCTCTGGTGTGGGGTTGGTGGTGGGTCTGTTGCGATCGCTTCTGAGGGTTGCAAGCGTCAGCTTTCAACGCTCACCGACACGGTGGTGCGGTTGTCGGCTTTGGCTGCGGTGATGGCCAGGATTCCGTCGCGGTAGGTGGCCTTCAGTTGCTCGCGGTCCAACGGTTGAGCAAAGCGGAAGCTGCGGCTCCAGGTGCCGGGGCGGAATTCGCTGAACAATTGCTGCGGTGTTGTGGCATCGACCGCGTTGGTGTCGCCTGATGTGTCGGAGGTGTCTGAGGTCGGGGTTGGGCGCCGCTCGGCACTGATCACCAGGGTGCGATCGGTGGCTTTCACATCGATGGAACCGCGGTCCACGCCAGGCAGTTCGAGTCGCACGGTGTAGCCGTTGGCGTCTTCGAGCACTTCAGCGGCAGGAACACGTTCGGCTTGGGCGACTTGCTGCTCGAGGCGCTCGAGCAGATCAAAAGGGGATTGGCGAAGGGTGAGCATGATGAATCCTCCAGGTGGAGAGTTGGGTTGGGTGGGTGTCACCCGCAATGCCAATCTGCGCGCTCTGAATGCAATCGAGGAGCCGGAGAACCGCCCTGTTGTGTTCGGTCTAGACGACCCAGTTCGGTTGCCACCACAGCAAGGGTGGGAGAACCGAAAAGCCTTTGGATCTGGATGTTGTGTTGGCTAGATCCACCACCAGCGCGCAAAGCTTGCTGCCTGGCCACAGCGCTCTCCTTGCGCATCCCAGAGGGTCCAGATTCGGGCGTTGTCGATCACAAACCGTCGCCCTTCGCTGTCGATGCGAATGCCCCGATAGCCCTGAAATGCATCACTTTTTTGGGCGCTCCCCAGAGCTTGGGCCCGTTCGGCGCGTTCTTGCTCAGGTGCCGTCAGTCGCGACGGCATGCCCACCATCGCCTTCCAATCCCTGCGCCAGAGCAACAGGGCCGCAGCGTTCGCGTAGACCAAGGTCGGGTCCTGGTTGCCGTTGTGAGCCAGCACCGGCTCACTCGCGCTGAACAGGCTTTGAGCCCGCGTTCGGGTCTGATCTGCGCAGGCGTGGCCTGGCAGTAACCCACGGCCAAACGCGCGCTGATGGGACCTTTCGATGGTCATGGCCCAGCGCTGATTCTCAGGACTGAGCCAAGCGGCGGGGGATTCAGCCACCGCCGGCCGTCATGGCAGCGAGCATGGCTTGTTGACCCAACACCTGACCTTGCGCCCGCAGATGGTCGAGGAACTGCTTCTTGGCGTCTGGAAATTTGGGTTCTTCCGCCAGTGGTAACTCTCCGGCTGCATCAAGCCCGGTGTCACCTTCCATCGCTGGGGTGATCACTACGAGGTCTCCATCGAGGCTGGCGTCGTAGCGCCACCACAGGGTCGGGTCGAGCACGGCGGGATGCGGTGGGGTGACCTGATCCGGGTTGGTGGTGCTGTCACTGGCTGCGGGATCTCCTTCTGAGTCGTTTGCCTCTGCAGCGGCTTTCGCTCTGGCTTCCAGGGCCTTCAGCCGGTATTCCGCCAGGTCCTCCAGCAGCTTGGCGCGGGTGCGCCCCCGCAGTTGAAACAACACGAAGGGGTCTTCACTGAAGCGTTCCCCCATCAGGAAATACACCGCACTGATGTGCTTGCAGGGGTTGGCCTTGTCGGGGCAGCTGCACTCGCTGCGCACCTCTTGCAACTTGAAGGGGAAGAGCCGCCGGCCGCTGGCAGCAAAGGCCCGTTCGATGTCCGAAGGCATGATCCCCGCCAGCAACTGCGCTGACCAGCGGGCTTTCTGGGTCAGCGCCTCGAGCACGTAGCGCCAGTCCTCATCGTTGAGGACATCCAGCCAGAGCTTCACCTTGTAGGGGTCTTCGCCGGTGCCCTGGACTCGAGCGTGCACTCGCCGGCCTTCGAAGCGGATCGAGGTGACGTTGCCTTCACGGGCGTAGGTCCAGGCCCTCTCCAGTCGTTTCTTGAAGCGGTAGGAGTTGATCAGCTCCATCCACTGCTCCACCCACCAGGGCTGCTGACCAAGACCGTCGTCACCCAGGGAGGTGTTGATGCCGGGGGTGGAGGGAGTGTGAGTCATGGTTTCAAGTGTCGTCGAGGCTGACCAGTTCTTTGAGTTGGCCCATATCCAGCCCGCCGAGCCAGTCTTCTCCGGAGCCGATGATGTCTTCGGCGAGCCGTGACTTCTCGCGGATCATGCGGTCGATCTTTTCTTCCACTGAACCACTGGTGATGAATTTGTGCACCATCACACGATTCGTCTGGCCGATCCGGTAGGCGCGGTCGGTGGCCTGGTTTTCCACGGCTGGGTTCCACCAGCGGTCGATGTGGAACACGTGGCTGGCGCGAGTGAGGTTGAGGCCCACACCACCCGCTTTCAAGGACAGCAGGAAGAGTTGCGGCCCGCGGGGATCCTCCTGGAAGCGATCGACCATCGCCTGCCGTTCTTTCTTGCTGGTGCTGCCGCTGAGGAAAGGCACTTCACTGCGCCAGCGCCGTTGCAGGTAGCCCTGCAGCAGATGCCCCCATTCCGCGAACTGGGTGAACAGCAGGGCCCGGTCACCGGCTTCGATCACCTCATCGAGGATTTCTTCGAGCCGTTGCAACTTGGCGGAACGCTGCAGGAAGTCGTCGGTGGCCTGCTCTTCCTTGAGGGCCAGAGCAGGGTGGTTGCAGATTTGCTTGAGCTTGGTGAGCAGGCCCAGCACCTGGCCATGGCGTTGGCCGCGGGGGGCACGGGCGATGGCATCGAGGGTGTCTTCCACAGTTTTGGCGTAGAGGGATTTCTGCTCCTTGCTCAAGCCCACCCATTCACTTAATTCCACCTTTTCGGGAAGGTCGGAAATAATCGCTTTATCAGTTTTTAGCCGGCGCAGGATGAAGGGGCCAACCCTGGCTTTGAGGTCCCGCAGCGACGACATATCCCCGTAGCGCTCGATCGGCATCCGGTAGCGCTGACGGAAAAAGTCTTCCTGACCCAGCACGCGCGGGTTGAGAAAGTCCATCAAGGCCCACAGCTCACTGACGCGGTTTTCCACCGGTGTGCCGGTGAGGGCAATGCGGAAGCGGCTGTTACGGCCGGGGCGGGCCAGGTCTCTTGCCGCCATGCTCTGTTTGGCGCTGGGGTTCTTGATCGCCTGGGCTTCATCAATCACCATGCCCTGCCAGTCGAGGCTCTCCAGCAGCTCGCTGTCGCGTTGCAGTAGGCCGTAGCTGGTGAGCACGAGATCCACGCCCTTAAGGGCTTTCTTGAGTGCTGCAGGGGTGGAGGGCCGGCGTGGGCCGTAGTGCTCTTTCACCTCGAGCTCGGGAGTGAAGGCCGTTGCTTCTCGCTTCCAGTTGGTGAGCACGGAGGTGGGCGCCACCAGCAGCACCGGGCGCTTGAGTTCTTGTTCCGCCTTGAGGTGTTGCAGGAAGGCGAGCAGCTGGATCGTCTTGCCCAGTCCCATGTCATCGGCCAGGCAAGCCCCCTGATCAAAGCGATGCAGGAACGACAGCCAACCCAAGCCCCGTTCCTGATAAGGACGCAGTTGTCCGCAGAACCCTTCCGGTGCAGGCAGGGGATCCGGTGCTTTCTGTTGGTGGTATTGCTCCAGCACCGCTTGCAGGCGTGGGCCGGCTTCCAGCCGATGCACCGGCATGCGCATCAGGGTGTCGCCTTCTGTGGCCGTGAGCCTCAGGGCGTCATCGAGGCTGAGGTCGGGTTTGGCGGCAAAGAATTTCTCGGCGTTCTTGAGGTCGTTGGGCCGCAGCTCGATCCAGGCCCCTTTGTGTCGCACCAGGGGGCTGCGTTTGCCCGCCAGGCGTTCGAGTTCCCGCAGCGTCAGGGTGACGCCGCCGATCATCAGCTCCCATTCCCAGTCAAGGGGTTCTCCGAGGGTGAATCCCCGAGACTTCTCGGGCAGCTCCGCTTTGATGGAAAGGCCGAGGCGGCTGGCCAGACCTCCCGACAGGCTGGCGGGTAGCTCAACGCCCACGCCCACATCGCGCAGCTGGCGAGCGGCGGTGCGCACCAGCACAAAGGCTTCCGCAGGGGTGAGCTGCATGGCTTCGGGCGTGGAGCTGTCAAGGCCGCGGGCGATCGGTTCGAACACGGTGAGGGCCCGGCCCATGCCCTCCAGCAGCAATTCGCCGGGGTGCTCCACGGCGATTTCTCCCAGCTGCAGACCCTTCGGTCCGCAGGCCCAGGCCACGCCCGCCGGCACCTTCAAGGTGGGATCTGCTTCGGCCTGCAACGAGAAGCGCAGGGTCCAGAGGTCTTCTCCGTCGTCGGGAGTTTCGAGTTCCAGGCAGGCGCGGGCCGCCGCCACGTTGCCGGCGACGCCTTCCCGCCAGTGGTTACTGGCCGTGGCCAGACGCTCCGCTTCTTCATCGCCCAGTTGGATCACGCCGGTGTCTGAGGCGAGGGCCTCCTGCCAGGCCGCTAGCAGGGGATCGAGCCCTTCGGTGGCGGGTGTGAAGCCCGTGCGCAGTTGGGCATCCACCAGGCCTTCCAGCAAGGTGGCGATGCGCAAGCGACCGCTGCGGGGCCTGCAGCTGGCTACGGGGTTGGCGGCCCGCATCGCCTCAGGCCGCAGCCGGGTGGTGCGATTGCTGCGCCGGCCGGTGGGTTCACGCCAGGGCAGAGCGCAGGTGGCCACCAGGGGTAGACGGGCTGCAAGGTCCTCGAGGCGGCGGCGATCCTCCTCGCGGTTGAGCAGAGGCACCCAGCGGGCCCGGTGGGGGTAACCCTCGCCTTTGCTCAGTTCCACTTGGGGAATCCAGCGCCCTCGGGCGATCAGGCTCAAGGCCCAGCGCTGCATGTGACTCCACCAGCGCAGCTCATCGGCCAGGTCGGGATTGCGGCCGGACAGGGGCAGCTTGGCGAGCCAGGCGGTGGCGGCACCCGGTTCGATCGCCAGACCCTGCACCTGCCAGGGCCACCATTCCGTCTGCTTGGGAATCGGTTCACCGGCTTGGAGGGGGAGTCCGGTCCACCCTTCGGGTTCCGGGCTGGTGTCGCCGCGCTTCTTGCGGGGTTTCACCGTGCGGCTCGGCAGGGTGAGACAAGCAGTGGCATCAATGATGCCGTCGGGCAAGAGGTCCCGCTCGCTCAGCCAGGCCCGCAGGTCGTCGTGGCTGAGGGTGAAAGGGTGGATGGCCGGGGTCACGCCTGGGCCTGCCGGTTCCGCTACGCGCCAGGTGTCAGCCCAGACCAGCAGCGCCGGACGTCCGGAACTGGTGGGAGTGCGGATGGCTGGAAGCCAGGTGGCGTGCAGCAGGCTCATGGCCGCGACGCGGACAGCATGCGTTGGGTTCCGTGAAGCAGGAGTGCGCTGCCGATCAACGGCAACCACGCCAATAGGAGGTCCTCGACTAATGATGCCAGGGCATCTGCCCCTGCGAAAGGTGAAGGCAGGGTCATGCCCAGGCTGCGCACTCCGCAGATCGCCCCCACCAGCCCCGCTTGGAGGTGTGAATCTTCGGGATCGACCCGTTCGAGATGGAAGGCCAGCAGGCCATAAAACAGACCGCAGCCGGCGGAACGCACCGAGAGATCCAGGCTGAAGATCAGTCCAATCAAGCCTGCGCTAAGTCCCGCGATGAGGGCCCAGCTGATGGAGCGCCAGCGCAGGGCCGCACGGGTCGGAAGGGCTTCGACCGTGGGAGCGCTGGTGGTATCGGGAAGCGGGGCGGCCAACGTCAGCGGCGGCTCAGGGGTGATCATGGCTGCTGGACCCGACTTCGCCGCCCGAATTCACCATGGCTGTTGCACGATCGTCGCGCTCTGATGCAGCCCGTCCCCGCAGCGGTGCCGAGATTCGGGCGGCCTTCCTCGACTTTTTTGAAGCGCGCGGCCACAAGCGCACGGCTAGCGCCTCGCTGGTGCCGGAAGACCCCACGGTGCTGCTCACCATCGCCGGCATGCTGCCGTTCAAGCCGATTTTTCTTGGGCAACAGGAGCGGCCAGCCCCCTGTGCCACCAGCAGCCAGAAGTGCATCCGCACGAACGACATTGAAAACGTGGGCCGCACGGCGCGTCACCACACGTTCTTCGAGATGCTGGGGAACTTCTCCTTTGGTGATTACTTCAAGGAGCAGGCGATTCAGTGGGCCTGGGAGCTGAGCACTGGTGTGTTCGGCCTGGATCCCAAGAACTTGGTGGTGAGCGTTTTCCGTGAAGACGACGAGGCCGAGCAGATCTGGCGCGATGTGGTGGGCGTCAACCCCAAGCGGATCATCCGCATGGACGAGGCCGACAATTTCTGGGCCTCCGGTCCCACGGGACCCTGTGGCCCCTGTTCGGAGATCTATTACGACTTCAAGCCGGAGCTGGGTGACGATGGCATCGATCTTGAGGACGATGACCGCTTCATCGAGTTCTACAACTTGGTGTTCATGCAGTACAACCGCGACGCGGAGGGCACCCTCACGCCGCTGGCGAACCGCAACATCGACACCGGCATGGGTCTGGAGCGCATGGCGCAGATCCTCCAACAGGTGCCGAACAACTATGAAACGGATCTGATCTATCCCCTGATTGAAACGGCCGCTGGCCTGGCCGGGGTGGACTACAAGGCCCTGGACGAGAAGGGCAAAACCAGCCTCAAGGTGATCGGCGATCACAGCCGGGCTGTGACTCAGCTGATTTGCGACGGTGTGACGGCCAGCAACTTGGGCCGCGGCTATATCCTGCGCCGTCTACTGCGCCGTGTGGTGCGCCACGGTCGCTTGCTGGGAATTGCCAAACCGTTCCTCACGGTGATGGGAGAGGCCTCGATCGCTCTGATGCAGGAGGCCTATCCCCAGCTGCTGGAGCGCAAAGAGGTGATTCTGGCGGAGCTGAAGCGGGAGGAGGCCCGCTTCTTGGAAACTCTCGAGCGTGGCGAGAAGCTGCTGGCCGACGTGCTTGCTGCGAAGCCGGCACAGATTGCAGGCGCCCAGGCCTTTGAGCTCTATGACACCTACGGCTTCCCGCTTGAACTCACCCAGGAAATTGCCGAGGAGCACGGTCTCACGGTGGATCTGGCTGGATTTGAAGCCGCGATGGAGGAGCAGCGCCAGCGGGCCAAGGCCGCGGCAGTGAGCATTGATCTAACGCTGCAGGATGCGATTGATCAGGTCGCAGCGGAGCTGGAGGCCACCAGTTTCCGTGGCTACGACTTGCTGGAGCACAGCAGCAGCGTGCAGGCCCTGGTGGTGAATGGTGAGCCAGCTCAACAGGCCGGCGCCGGCGACGCGGTGCAGGTGGTGCTCGACACCACGCCCTTCTACGGCGAAGGCGGTGGCCAGGTGGGAGACCGCGGCGTATTGGTGGGCGATGGCCCTGATGGCAACGGTTTGATCGTGGTGATCGAGGGGGTGAGCCGCAACCGCAGTGTGTTTGTGCACAGCGGTCGGGTGGAGCGCGGCAGCCTCTCCATTGGCGATGTGGTGCATGGCCAGGTCGACAAGGCCTGTCGGCGCCGGGCGCAGGCGAATCACACCGCTACCCATCTGCTGCAAGCGGCCCTCAAGCAGGTCGTGGATCCTGGGATTGGCCAGGCTGGATCTCTGGTCGATTTTGAACGACTGCGTTTCGACTTCCACTGCCCCCGGGCAGTGAAGGCGGACGAGCTGGAGCAGATCGAAGCCCTGATCAACGGCTGGATCAGTGAAGCTCACTCCCTCGAGGTGCAGGAGATGGCGATCGAGCAGGCCAAGGCCGCCGGTGCTGTGGCGATGTTTGGCGAGAAATACGCCGACGTGGTGCGGGTGGTCGACGTGCCGGGTGTGTCGATGGAGCTCTGCGGTGGCACCCATGTGGCCAACACCGCCGAGATCGGCCTGTTCAAGATCGTGGCTGAAAGCGGTGTGGCTGCTGGTATTCGCCGGATTGAAGCCGTGGCCGGTGGGGCCGTGCTCGCCTATCTGAATGAACGCGATCTGGTGGTGAAGCAGCTGGGGGATCGCTTCAAAGCCCAGCCTGCAGAAATCGTGGAGCGGGTGCTGGCTCTGCAGGACGAGCTCAAGAGCACGGGCAAGGCACTGGCGGCGGCCCAGGCGGAGCTGGCCGTGGCCAAGTCAGCGGCTCTGGCCTCCAAGGCGGTTGCTGTGGGCGAGCTCCAGCTGTTGGTGGAACGCCTCGATGGTGTGGATGGCGCCGGCCTGCAGGGTGCAGCCCAGAGCCTGGCGGATCAGCTGGGGGATGGTGCTGCTGTGGTGATCGGCGGTCTGCCAGATCCGGCCGATCAGGGGAAGGTGATCTTGGTGGCGGCGTTTGGCAAGACGGTGATTGCTCAAGGGCAGCAGGCCGGCAAATTTATTGGTGGTATCGCCAAGCTTTGTGGTGGTGGAGGCGGTGGGCGTCCCAACCTGGCTCAGGCCGGTGGGCGTGATGGTGGTGCTTTGGATGGGGCGCTGGCGTCAGCCCGGGAACAGCTGGAGGGCTCTTTCAGCTGATCATCCACAGATTCCTTGGGGCGTAACGCTTTCGTTCCGCAAGCGTTACGTTTTCGTGTCTCCTTGGTGAGTTCTTTGGGCCTGGTGGGGATGCAGCCTGCTGAGCTGCGCGGCGGCGCGGCTCAGGCTTGCTGAGCCCCTGTTCATGGCCTGGCAGCACTGCTCCAGGTCGTCAGGGCTCCCATCGCTCAGGGCCTGGATGGCATCGAGCAGCAACGTCTGGTTGTGATTGGCCTGACGGCAGCGGGCACTGCTGAGCGCCAGCATCTCTAGGGCGAGTTCGGAATCAAACAGCAGGGCCTTGAGCAGGTCGTCACTGCGCGCGGCCAGCAGGGTGGCAGGGCCGTTTTCCACACGCACCTGAGCGCTGTGGCAGTGGTCTCCGAACAGCCCCATCTCCCCCAGGATTTCGCCAGTGCGCACCAGCGCCAGCACCCGGGCAGGTTTTCCCGCTTCCACCACCTCCACCGCCAGCACGCCACTGCGCACCAAAAACAGCCGTTCCGCCGGTGCCCCCTGTTTGATCACAATCTCCCCGGTGGCATGCACGCAGGTGTCGGTGTTCAGCTGGCTCAGGTGGGTGCTCAGCAGTTGGCTGAGCCTGGTGCGGATCTCCTCAAGTTGTGGCTCAATCGCCCCCATGGGTGGGTCTGCCGTCCCACTTCCATGCTGGGCAAAAATTTTGTTTCAGGCCGCAAGACCTGACCTACCGTCACCCAAGACGGTCTCCTGAGGCGTTCCTCATCGCTGCGCTCGATCTGCTGATCCTGTTGGCCTTAGCGCATTTCGTCTGTGACTTTGGTCTGCAGACCGATCGCATGGCCCGCGAAAAAATCGCAGGCGGTGATGTGACCCTCAACTGGCGCTGGTGGCTGGTCAGCCATGCCGCCACCCATGGTCTGGCGGTGGCCCTCTTGACCGGGATCCCTCTGTTGGGGCTGGCGGAAACCGTTCTGCACGCGATCATCGACTGGAGTAAGGGACGGCTTCGCTTTTCCCTTGCCTTAGATCAGAGTCTTCACCTGGCCTGCAAGTTGCTCTGGGTGGTGCTCTGGGTTTCGATTCAATCCTGATACCGATGCTGAGCCGCGACGACTTGCAGGCCATTGCTCTGTTCGAGAGCCTTAACGACGATCAGCTCGATCAGATTCTTGATCGCCATCGCGAATCAGCGCACCAGGCTGATCAGGTGATCGTGATGGAGCAGGACTGGGGGGAATCCCTCTTCTTGCTCTGCGACGGTTTGGCCAAGGTGCGCACCTACACCGCCGACGGTGATGAGGTGGTGATGTCGCTCCTGGGTGCTGGGGATGTGTTTGGTGAGATGGCCGCCCTCGATGGCGAAGCGCGTTCGGCCGATGTGGTGGCGTTGACGCCGCTGCGACTGGTGAAGCTGCGGGTGCCTCCCTTTGCGGCTCTGCTGGAAAAGGAAGCTGGTTTTGCCTTGTCGTTCGCGAAGTTGGAGGCCGCCCGCCTGCGGGATCTCAACCGGCGCTTCGCGTTGCAGACCGCCGACGCCACCACACGGTTGCTCGATTCCCTTGCCTACTTGGCGCGTAAGAGCTCGTCCCAGAACGATCCCCAGGCAACGATTCCTCCCCTGGCCCAGATGGAGATCGCTCTGATTGCTGGTCTGGCCCGCGAAACGGCTTCACGCACGTTGAGCAAACTGCGCACCCGCGGCACGGTGATGGAAGACAACGGCCGGCTGCGCTTGGCGGATCTCAAGCCTCTGGAGAAGCGGGGCCTGATGCCCTGACGTTTCCCTGAGGCTGTAGTGAGTTCAGAAGCGGTAGCGAACCTTGCCGTAGGCCCCGCTGCCCAACAACCAGTGATTCCAGATGCCGGCGTTGTTGTCGGCATGGAATTGATCGATCCAACCCAGCTCGACTGCCCAGTGCGAAGCCCATGTCGCTGGTGAGTTCGTTGAAGGCCACCTGGCCGGCGGCACGCAGGTTGAGCTGAAGGCTGGGATCCAGGGGCCAGGTATCCCGAGATGAGGTAACCACCGCCAAGGCCACCGCTAATGAGCAGAAGGAAGGCGAGACTATTGAGTCAACCGTTGTTGTGATCGCCATGTAGAAAATAATCTGTTGTTGACAGATGCTCTTCTTCTTGGATGAGTTGATTGGTCAAGAGTTTTGCTTGATTCGTGCTGGTGCGTTTCTGCTCAATTAATGTGAGATGGATTGATCTCGAAGTGGAAGGCGTGCAGGTGTTCTGTGTATTTGCTGGGTGAGTTGGGGCTAAGCGAATCATTAATTATTCGCCTGCACTTGCTTGGTATTTGTCAGTGGTTTGGTGAAATTTATTTTAGGCTTTTAGGTGCTTGACCTTACTGCAAAAAATGGTCAGATCATTGCCAAAGCAGGCAATTGAGAGGTTGCCTGGTAAGAGCACTGCCTCCGAAGGGCTCTGCAGACGGAGTTGGATTAGTGATTTGTGTGTGTAGGCTTGGATTTTGGGTTTTGATTTTAGTCTGTCTCGCATTCTGCCTGGTGAAAATACCAGGCGTCGATTTTTGAAAGCTCTTCTAGTTGCCTTGTGTAGCCATTCCTGTTCAATATCTCATCCATTTTGCCCTCGGAGTCTGTCCACCCGTGCTCAATGGCTATCATTGAGAATGAATAACTATGAAAATCAAAACCTTCTAGTATTTCCATCTCGCCCCCTTCGACGTCGATTGAGAGAAAGTCTATATGTTTTGGTGCTGAATGCTTGTCGAGCAAGTCCTTCAAGGAAAGGGTTGGTACATCATAGATTTTGTGCTTCAATCTTCTTTCGGCTAGAGAGCCTTTCTTGAGGTATTTTGCCTGTGTTGACAATTCGCCATCGGCACACTCTGCAAACTTCGAGTGCGAGTTGGATGTGCCTGTAATGCAGGAGTTGTCCAGTTTGCAATTTGGCCTGTTTTTCTTGAGCTGATTAAAGAAGTTTGGAGATGGTTCGGCTAAAATGCCGCTCCAGTTGAAGCATTCTTCTAGGAGAAGGGTGTTGCTGTGGGCAATTCCGTCATATCCTCCAAACTCTACAAAGTATCCATTTTGCTTATAGTTGAGGTACTGCAGGCAGATCAGGTCGGCTCCAATCTGTGAGTTGGAGTGAATCAGTAGTTCGATGAGATATGCTTGCTTTTCTGAGGATATTTCCCTCAAAATTGGGAGCTTGAACCCCATTCTTGCTAGAGTCAGAAGCCTCTCATGATGGCTTTCTTCAATTACCACGTCGCCATTCATGCGTGCGAGGGCCTTTGTGATTTTTCTCAGAAATGTTTGACTCATAATTTTCTCCTGATCCATCAGATTATCGCCTTTCTATTTGGTTGCCTTTTGTTTTTGCCGGATTTGATTTGGGATTGGTGGCTGATCGTGTCTGTCGGCGTTGATGGCTGACATCGACCGTATGATTATTCGTTGCTTGCTGAGCTGCGCCTGGCGGATCTCAAGCCTCTTGAGAAGCGGGGCCTGATGCCTTGATGCTCCGCTGAGTTCAGAAGCGGTAGCGAACCTTGCCGTAGGCCCCGCTGCCCAACAACCAGTGATTCCAGATGCCGGCATTGTTGTCCGCATGGAATTGATCGATCCAACCCAGTTCCACTGACCAGTGACGTCCGTGAAGCCAGCGCAGCAGCACGCCTCCTGTGCCGATGGTGTCTTCAAAGCTCACCGAAGCACGGGTGGTTTCGATCCCGCCCACTCCGATAAACGGCACCAGTTGTAGGGCGTTGCTCTGCTGTTCCCAGAACGTCCAGTTCAATTCGGCCGTGCTGAGCCAACCGGTGTCGCCGCTCACGAGCGTGCCCGGCAATCCCTTGAGGCCCACGTCACTGCCGAGGGCGAAGCCCATGTCGCTGGTGAGTTCGTTGAAGGCCACCTGGCCGGCGGCACGCAGGTTGAGCTGAAGCCTGGGGTCCAGGCGCCAGCCCAGGGAGGCGATGCCGCCTAGGGCCCGCGACTCTCCCGGCTCGATGCCGTAGTAGGCCAGATCATGCAGTTCTTCCGGGCTGCTGAACCCAGCAATGCCTTGCAATCCATAGACCTGCGCTGACCAGCCCAGGTTGGCGTTGCTGCCTGCATGACCCAGGCCCAGGCGCAGATAGCCCGATGTGAGGTCACCGTCGGGGCCACCGCCGATGATCAGGGGGAAGGAGCGACCGTCGAGGTAGCTGTCATTGCGATTGGCGCTCAAGCCCGCAAGGGCGTACCAGGTCTGATCACCCGAGTCCGCCAGAGTCCATTGCAGCTGGGCCAGGCCTTGGTATTGGCGGAAGCTGAGGTCGTGGGCCGGCCCGCGTGCTTCCACCAGATTGCGGCGGCTGGCTCCGAAGGATCCGCTCAGGCTTACCGATTCTCCCAGTGGCAGTGTGTAGCTGAGGGAACCCAGGGTGGCGCCCAGTTCAGGGTCGCCATCGGCGTTGAGCTCCCCGTAGATCTGCAGCACGTCGCCCTCTCGCAGCAGTTGGGGCTTCTGCAGAACGGCGAGCCCCCGCCATTCACCACTGCCTGGGTTGCCGTCATTGCGCACGCTCAGGTCTCCGCGCCAGGGGTGGCTGGCTGGCGTGACCTTGAGGGTGAGCACCGCCTGGGTGGGGTCGCTGCCCAGCTTCCCCAGACTGCCGGCGACGCTGCCGACCACCGACCGTTGTTTGAGTTGTCGCAGCTGCCGTTGCAGGGTGGGCAGATGCAGGGTGCGGCCGATCAGGTTGTTCAGCCGCTGGCGCACTGTCTTGGACAGGCGGGGTTTATCGCTTTCGACGTGCAGTTCCACCAAGCGGCCCATCACCACCGTGAGCTCCCCAGGAGCTGGCGTGGTTTCGGTGTAGACACGCGAGTTGACGTAGCCGTCTTGCTGCAGCTGGCCAGTTAGCAGTTCAGCGCAGCGTTTGAGGCCGGTCTCGGCGTTGCTGGCGGCGTCGCAGCCCCGCAGCAAGTTGTCTAGTTGGGAGCTGCTATAGGGCAGGTCGCCGCGGATGCGCGGCAAGGAGTTGATGCTGGAGCTGACACCGGGATTGGCTCCCCGGGGTCGTGGTTGCACTGGCGAGTCGTTCTCCGGAGCCAGCTGCAGATCGTTGTCGTCGTTGCCGGGTGTGCTGGATTCGGGCTGTTGCTGGGGGGCTGGATCGGGGAGCCGTGCAGGGCCGGGTTGCAGGGGCGGAGCCACCAGTTGCGCCAGCAGAGACAACATGTCGGCGGCGCCCATCACTGCCGCAAACTTTAAAGTTGACTGAGAAAAATTGAACTAGCGTCCTCAAGAGAGCAACACATCAGCGGGTTGCAGAGGCCGAGGTTCCACGACATGAAACGACTGGCGCTACTCCCTCTGGTGTTGGCGCTGTCGGCTATGCCGGTGCGGGCCGATGTGGCGAGCGGTGGCTCTGGGGGATTTGGCACCCGCATCAATGGCGTGCTGGGAGGACGTTGCAGCACAGGCGTCTGCAGGATTGATGGTGGTGCGGATGCGGGACGCAATCGTTTTCATCGCCTCACGGAATTCGACACCCGGGGAGCGATTCAGGGGGTATCGATTGAAAGCAATGGTGTTCGCAATCTGGTGCTGGGGGTGACGGCTGCCGATGGCAGTTTTATCGACAAGAGCATTTCTTTGTCGTCGCCGGCCCATCTTTTTGTCTTGTCGCCGGGCGGGATTCAGTTGATGCCAGGTGCATCCTTTGTGCAGATCCCCCAACTCACCCTCAGCACGGCATCGCAGCTGCGTTTCGGTGGCGGAGTGTTTGATGTGTTCAACACCACGGCAACGGGTGTTGCTGCGCTTACCGGAGACCCCTTGCCCGGAGCTCTCGGTTTGTTGCCCGGAAGTCTGGGCGACAAACGCCCCTGGATTCGTATGGAGGGGGTGTCGATTGATGTGGATGAGGCGCTCCTGGTGGATGCTCCAGGCGGCCGAATCGATCTCGACAACACCCTGCTCTCGGTGAGCAATCCAGCGGGTGATGGCGGCACGCTCACCGTCACTGGTGATCTGATCCGGGTTGGTGCCGGGTCGGAATTGTTGGCCACCGGTTCCGCGGATGGTGGTGTGGTGCAGGTGGGCGGAAGCTGGCAGAACACTGACCCCACCGTGCGTCAGGCCCGCCAGGTCTGGATGCAAGCCGGCTCCTTGGTGGATGCGTCATCGCTTGGCGCTGGTGATGGCGGCACGGTGGTGATCTGGAGCGACCTCTCCAACCTCAAGGGCGGCACCGTGGCCGAGGGCACCCTGCTGGCCCGCGGTGGTCCGGTCGCAGGCAAGGGCGGACGGATTGAGACGTCGGGTCCTTTCCTGTTGGCTCAGCCGGAACAGGTTGATGTGTCTGCACCGAATGGCAGCGGTGGCGAGTGGTTGCTGGATCCCTACAACCTCACCATCGGTGCGAATCCACCAAGCGGTGACATCGGTGATGTCACTGACCCAAACAATGGTCGTTTGTTTGAGTCCAGCGCTACCGGATCACGTGTGGATGTGGCGGACATCAGGGCTGTCATGTCTGCAGGCTCAACGACTGATGTGCGCATTCACACAGGCCCTGGCAATCCCAGTGAGGGGGGCAACATCACGTGGGAAGCCGGCGCTCCGCTTGATTTTTCAGCGTCGACTGGAAACCTCACCCTTGATGCCGCTGGCTACATCGAGCTGAATTCCAACATCACCACCGGAACAGGGGGCTTGACTCTCAAGGCAGGCGCTGGCTACGTCGCTGCCGCGGCTGACGTCAGCTTGAACCTTGGTGGCGCGCTTGACATTGCGTCTGCAGATACCAGGCCCGACATTTCACCTTTTGCGGCCACCCTCACCGGTTCCGGTGGATTGTTCAAAAGCGGCAATGGTCGCCTGATCCTGTCGGGCAACAACAGCAACTGGACGGGGGAAGCGCTGGTGGAACAGGGCACCTTGCGGGTGGCATCGGGCAATGCCCTGGGCTCACCGTCGTTTCGAACGAAAGTGGAAAAGGGAGCCACCCTTGAACTCTTTGGCGGCATCACGGTGCCGGAACCGATTGATCTGGCGGGCGGCAGCCTGGTGAACACTTCGGGCGCCAACACCCTCACCAGTCGCATCCAGCTGCTGGGTAGCTCCATCGTGGAAGTGCAGCAGGACAGCCTCACCCTCAACCCCAGCTCCGGGGATGCCGTGGATGTGAACGCCAGCTCCGCGGCCTTCAATTCGAATTTCACCCTGGCCGGGGAAGGCGATCTGATCGTGCAAGGACCGCTGGATCTGGAGGACGGCCAATCCACACCCACCTTTGGCGACTTCCGCCAGGTCGGTTCCGGTGTCGTTCGCTTTCAAGACACCTTGTTTGTGGAACGGGCTGAGGCGGTGGGGGGCGGCACCCTGTGGATGGATCAGCCGCCGGAATCCCCTGTGGTCACGGGCCCAGTGATCTCCGCCTTCTTCCTCGACAACGGTTCGTTGTTACGTCGGGACGGGAACGAAACCGTGACAGGCACCAGCATGGAGTTGGGGTCTGGTGGAGGTGGCATCAGCGTTGGCGATGGCTTCACCTTGGTGTGGGATTCACCGATTAGCGGCGATGGAGATTTCACAAAGCAAGGTGAGGGCACCCTGCGTTTCCCGGCGACGGCCGCCATCAGTTACTCCGGCGCCACGTTGGTCAAGGCGGGCAACTTGGATGTGTTGTCCACCTCCCCGGCGAGTGCCACCTGCAGCGGTAGCGGTACGTCCAATCGTTGTGATGATCCCGATCCCGATCCCGATCCCGATCCCGACTCCGATTCGGACGCCACACCGGTGATCCCCACCGACGACCAAGCCACGAAGGCTGCGGTTTTGGTGGATGCGGTGGCCGATGTGCCAGTTTTGCCGCCTGCGCAGCAGGGTTTGCAGACCGCTCAAGGCGGCGACCTCGAAGCGGGCGCCACCGATCTGGGCGGTCCATCCTCCGCCCAACCCCAGAGTTCAGAGTCCACCCTGGTGGTGGACCTGGCGGATGGAAGCGACCCTGCTGACACCGCCAGCACGACCAGCACGGAGACCACCGCGTCAGCCGCATCCACCGCACAATCTGTGCCTGCCGATCAGGCGTCCGATCAGCTGAACAGTTCTGATCAAGCCGCCACCAGCCGCACGGCATCCGCCCTGGGTCTGGAGGTGGCCGACAGTGATCTCTTGCCGTCGACGCCCACTGTCGAGGAACTCAAGACGGTGCTGGCGCAGGTGGAGCGTGAGCGCCTGGCCGCCAGTCCGGCTGTGCTCCAGGTGCGCTTCACGGCCATGCCCAAGGCGCAGCAGGGTGAATTGGATGGGTTTCTGGATTTGACACTGGTCAGTGCGAAGGCCCCTGTGCAAGCCAAGCGGGTGGAGGTCAGCCGCCAGCGCTTTGCAGGGTTGCTCAAGGCTCTGTACCGCCAGCTTTCCCGCCAGGAGCCGATGGCGGTGGAAAACCCTGCGTCCCCCAGCCGTCAATTGCATGCTCTGTTGGTCGAGCCGCTGCAGGAGGCCTTGCAGGCGCAACAGATCCAGACCCTGTTGATCGCTGCCGATCAGGGGCTGCAGGCCGTTCCCTTTGCAGCCCTCAGCGATGGCAAGGAGTATTTCGGCAATCGTTATGCGTTTGGATTGACGCCATCGCTGGCGCTCACCCCGTTGGCTCCGGCATCCTTCGCCTCTCAGCGTCAGCTGGCGCTGGGTGCCTCTCAATTCGAGGACTTGGCGCCCTTGCCGCTGGTGCCTCAGGAGTTGCAACGCATTGATGCTGCGGATGGAGCGGATCGCTACCTCAACGCTGACTTCACACCGCAGTCGCTCTTAGATCGGGCTGCTGATCAGCGTTACGCCCGGGTGCACGTGGCGACCCATGCCGACTTCCGTCCTGGGGGACCTGCGAAGTCGGTGATTCACACCGGTTCCGGGCCGATGTCGATGGCCCAGTTCGCCCGCTTGCGTCGCGAACGGCAGGATGAGCCTCTGGATCTGGTGGTGCTCAGTGCCTGTCGCACCCTTCTGGGGGATAAGGACAGTGAACTGGGCTTTGCGGGGCTGGCGCTTCAAGCCGGCGCTCGCAGCGCGATTGGCACCCTCTGGTACGTCGATGACGTGGTCACATCGGCGTTCTTCGTGCAATTTTATCGCTTCTTGGATCAGGGGGTGCCCAAAGCGGAAGCCTTGCTGCGCACCCGTCAGTTGTTCGCCTCGGGTGCAATTCGCCTGGTGGACGATCAGGTGCTGGGCGCTGGTGATGCTCCCCTGCTCAACGAACTCAGTCCGGCCCAGCGTCGCCGGATTGTGGCTGGTGTGCAGAACCCCTTCTTCTGGGCCGGCATTGAATTGGTGGGTTCGCCCTGGTGATCGATTCGCAGGGCGAGAGCCTGTGATCTAGATCACAGAAAGTTGTGATCGGGGTCAAGCTCTGCTGTGTCCGCAGCGGTCAAGCTGGAGCCATTCAGCCCCACCGGTCAGTCGCAAGACGTTTGATGGCACGCTCTCTTTCCTTCACCGTTCTGGCTTCGTCATTGCTGGGCATCCTCTGCGTGGGTTCCTGGCTGCCGGAGGCCGTGCAGGCGGCTCCGCGTAATTCTTTCCCTGGGCGCCGCGTTGGCGGGGGCACCCGGGGTGAGTGTGCAGCGCGGCCGATTGTGCATCTGGTGCCCCCATCGAGTGTGTTTGCGCCGGGGTCCACCGCTTTGATCGGTTGGCTTGAAGGCCCGTCCTCAACCCCTCAGCCCCTGGATGTGACCCTGCGCATCGCCGCTGCCGATGGCAGCGCCGATGCGGGCGCAGCTCCTGTGGTGCAGAAGCAGGTGCCGGCGGCCGCGAATCGCTTGGTGCTTCTCCGCATTCCTACAGGGCCACGGCCGCTGCTTTGGGAGTCGTCGTACCGCTGCGGTGCCGACGACGGCGGTGATGAATTTGGCTTCATCACGTCATCCGCCCCGCCGGCCCTCAGTCTCCTGGTGCAGCAGGGTGGACAAGAGGATCAACAGCTGCAGCAGCAACTGGCCAGCCTCAAGGCTTCCTGCGGTGCGACCACGCCGTTAGCCCCCCTCAAGGCAGCCCTGCAGCTCGGCGATGACGTCATTGATGCCTCCTGGCCGCAGACCGTCACTGTGGCGTGCTTTTGAGCTCGATCACCTCCAGCGGGTCTTGCCGGCCTTTGATGCTGATGGCTCCCCAGGTTTCGCTGTGCACCTGAGGCGGTAGCGCGTTCAGCAGGGCCTGCGTTTCGCTCGACAGCAACACCCGCACCAACCCCTCGTGCCGCTCTTTTTGGAGACTTTCCAGTCGCGATGCGCAGTTCACGGTGTCGCCGATCACGGCGTACTCCAACCGTTCGCTGCTGCCGAGGGACCCTGTGATCACCTTGCCGGAGTGGATGCCGATGCGGATGCGCATCGCGGGTTGACCTTCCTTGCTGAGACTGCGGTTGAGATCGGCGATCTGTTGCTGGATGGCAAGTGCGGCGGCCACGGCGTTGGCTGCATCCACGTCAGCCCCACTCGACACTGGCGCACCAAAGACAGCCAGCATTCCATCGCCTGTGAACTTGTTGACCACGCCTCCACGGCTGGTCACAGCTTGCACGCCGATGCTGATGCCGCGGTTGAGCCATTGCATCAGGCTGGACGGGGGGAGCTGTTCGCTCAAGCCGGTGAAGCTGCAGATGTCGCTGAACAGCACCGTCACCCACTGCTCCCGTCCGGTGAAGCGCCCATCTTTGATCAGGTCTTCGCGTTGCTCCCAGAGTTGCTGGGCTACTGCAGGAGAACTGGTTTGGCCGAGCAGACGACGCATCTCCTGTTGGTGCCGCTGGCTTTCCATACCACGCCCAAGGATGCCGCTGCTGCCGACCAACACCAGGCTGAAGTAGGGCATGGTGAGGCCCACCCAGATCCCTGTGATGGTGAGGCTGAAGACCACAGCGCTCAGTGCGGCGGCGGCGATGAACAGCAGCAGCACACTGCGGCGGATGCGGCTGGGGCGTTCCGCAATCACCACACCGAGCAGGGCCATGGCCAGGGTCAGGAGTGTGCGCTGCCACCCCTGCGCGGTGACCAGTTCAGGCCGTTCGTTCTGCAAGAGGCGTTGCAGGGCTTCAAGGCGCTGGGCATGCAGTTCGACGCCCGACACTTCGAAGAATTTGGATCCCTGGGTGAAGCGGCTGTGGGGAATTTCGAAGAGATCGCGCAGGGATCGGGCCGTGGACCCAATCAGCACCACGCGGTCGTGGATCTGCTCTGCTGTGACCTTCCCCTCCAGCAGATCCGCGAGGGAGAGGCTGGGATAACGACCGGGGGGGTACACCGGTAGCATCGTTTGGTAGCCGGCGGAATCGAGGTTGCGGTAACCCCCTGATTCCTCTGCCAGCCAGTGATGGTCCTGTAACTGCTCCAGGCGTTGGTCCAAGCCTGGCGACTCTGCAGCAGTCTCCAAGAGCCGGAGTGGCAGAGATCGCACCGCCTCGTCTTGTCCCCCCACATGCACCAGGTCGCGGCGCACCACCCGATCCGCGTCCATCACCAGATCATTGAAGGCCTGTTGGCGAGCTGGCGTGCCGGGGATAGCGGCAATCCCATCGGCTTCATTGCGAATCGAAATCAGGCGGGGATTGCGCTGAATTTCCCGCTGCAGGCAGGGCTTGGCTTGGTCGCGATAGACATCAAGGCCGATCGCTCGGGCTCCGAGGGCATCGATGCGCTGAAGGGCTGAACACAGCAGGTTGTCATCCAGCGGCCAGTTGTAGCTCTCGAGGTCGGCTTCATCGATGCCCACCACCGTGATCGGCCAGGCCAGGGGTTCGTCGCCGGCGTCATTGGTGCGATTGCGTAGATGGAGCGCCAGGTCGTAGACGAGCAGGTTGGCGGTCTCCACCACGGGCGAATGCTGCAATCCCACCAGCAGCCCTGAGGCGATGGCATAAGGAATCAGTCGGCGTAGGGTCCGCTTCCAGGTCATTCGTCCTGGCCGGTCAGGCTGAACAGGCGTTGCATGCGGGCAATCAGGGCCAGCCGCCGGTTCTCAGCCCGGTTCTCCTTGAGTGCCTTGAGCTCTTGCCGGCGTGCGGCAATGATCGTGCCCATCGTCTCGAGGATTTCGGGATGCTCCTCCAGCAAGGGGAGCAGATGCTTGCGTTCGATCTCGATCAGCACGCATTCGTTGTTGCAGACCACGCTGGCGGAGCGGGCTTCACCAGTGCAGAGCGCCATTTCCCCAAAGATGTCGGAGCTGTGGAGGCTGGCCACCTGCTGACCGGGGAGGGATCGGGCCGGGTTCGTACCACTGGCTTGAAACACATCGAGGCTGCCGCTCACCACCAGGAACAGGCTGTCGCCCCGTTCACCCTGGCGCACCACGGTTTCTCCAGGGGCAAAGCTCTGGCAGCTGGCATTGGCCGCCAGGGCTCCCAGCTGCTGATCACTGAGATGGCCAAAGATGTCGGTGCAGGCCAGCAGGCGTTGTTTCTGCCCTGGATTGACGGCGCTCGATGGTAAGCGCGCCGGCACCGGCTCGGTGCGGATGTCGCGCACTGGATAGGGAATCGATTGATCGATGCGGTGCAGGGCATACCAAACTTGCTCCAGCACATCGCTTTTCAGTTGTGGCATTTCCGGAGCCGATCCCTGCCAGGTCAGCAGGCGGTAGGTGATTGAGCTGTCAGCGAATGCCTCGACCCACACCTTGGGTTGGGGATGGCGCAGCACTTTGCGGTTGGTTTGCAAACTGCGCTGAAGCAGTTGGATGGCCTGGCTGGGCGGCAGGCTGTAATCCAAACCGAGATCAATCATTTGCCCAACCGGTTCATTCGGTTTGAAGCGGCGCAGCCCCTCCATGGTGATGCGGCTGTTGGGGACCACGGTGATTGAACCGTCCAGACCGCGGATCCGGGTGGTCATCAGGTGGAGAGACGTGACCACCCCCCGTGTAAAACCCAGATCGATCCAGTCCCCTTCTTCGAAAGGTGAGTCGACCTGCAGGGAGATCCCGGCAAACAGGTTTTTGAGGGTTTCCTGGGCTGCAAGACCGATCACGGCCGTGACCACCGCCGATGTGGTAGCCAGACCCACCAAGTTGACGCTGAAATCACGGTGGATCACCACCAATGTCACGGCGGTGATGATGGCCAGCGTGAGGAGGTCACGCAGGATTTTGGCGGTGGGTTTCCACCAACCCAGCTCCGCTGGAATCTGCAGCAGGCCCCAGTTGAGTAAACGGATCAGGCTGATGCTCCAGAGCAGGGTGATCGCTGCTTCCAGCGCTTGCTGCAGCACAGGCAGTCCGCTGAAACTCACCCTCTCGCTGATCAGCGTCAGCGCAGGGATGGCGACCGCCGCGATCAGCGGCATGCGTAAGGGGGGTGGGGAGAGTTTTTGGCGTTTGCACACCCGGTGCAGGGCGAGCAAGCTCACGATCGCGACCAGGCTGAGGAGCAGGGTCATGGCCGCTCAGCTCTGGAGATAGGTGCTCTGGCGCAGGCTGCTTTCCAGGTGATCCATCAATCGCCGTGCCTCCGCGATCTGGAGCTGATTGCAGCGGATCGACTGCTCACTCGCCACCCGCAGCCGTTCCAGCAAGGCTTCCGGGTTGTGTTCCATGGCGGTGAGAACCTCGGCATTGGTGTCCCCGCGCACCACGTGGTCCACCTGGTACTCCCCGCCGGGTGCCAAGCGGATGTGCACGGCATCAGTGGTGCCGAACAGGTTGTGGAGGTTGCCCATCACTTCCTGATAGGCGCCTCCCAGGAACATGCCGATCAAGTACGGCTCCTCGGGCCGTAGACGATGGAGCTCGAGCAGCGGTTTGCTGCGGCCATCGGCGATGAAGCGGTTGAGGCGGCCGTCGGAATCGCAGGTGAGATCAGCGAAATGGCCGAGTTCGGTAGGGCGTTCCCCCAGCCGATGCAGGGGCATCAAGGGGAAGAGCTGCTGGATGGCCCAGGTGTCAGGTGCAGAGCGAAAGATCGAGAGATTGGCGTAGTAAGTGCGGGCCAACACCGCTGGCAGCGACTGCAGTTCGTCCGGCAGGACGCTGTCGCTCGGGAGCCGCTCCACCAGGGCGCGGGCGCAGGCCCAGGTGAGTTGCTCGGCTCTGCTGCGGTCAGTGAGGCTGAGGTAGCCGAGCCGAAAGGCGGCGAGGGCGTCGTCTTTGAATTTCAGTGCGTCGTTCCAGGCTTCCTGCAGGCGGGACACATCGGCACTGCCGTCGCTGGCGAGGGTGTGAATGCCTTCGAGGGTGTCGCGCAAGTTGCGCACGATTAGGGGTTCTTCGTCTCCTATTGCGGGTGTGTCCAGAGGAAGCCCGCCGGTGCCGAGCACGTTGAACACCAGCACGGAGAAATGACTGGCGATCGCTCGGCCGCTTTCGCTCACCAGGGTGGGCACCGTCACGCCGTGGGGTTCGCAGCCTTCCTTCACTGTCGCCACCACGTCATTGGCGTAGTTCTGAAGGGAGTAGTTGGTGGAGGCGGCGGTGGCGGTGCGGCTGCCGTCGTAGTCGATCCCCAGGCCTCCGCCTACATCCAGGTAGCCCATGGGGGCGCCGAGCTTGTGGAGCTCCACGTAAATGCGGGATGCCTCCTGCAGAGCGTCTTTGACGACGGCGATGTCGTTGATCTGACTGCCCACATGGAAGTGGAGTAGGCGCAGTTCCTCGAGCAGTCCTGCTTCGCGCAAGGCCTCCACGGTGGAGAGGATTTCGGGGACGGGCAGACCGAACTTGGCTTTCTCACCCACGGAGCTGCCCCAGCGGCCGGTGCTGCGGCTCGAGAGGCGGGCCCGGATGCCGATCAGGGGCGCTGCTCCCAGCTCCTTGCTGGCATCGATGATGCGCTGCACCTCATCGGCCTGTTCGATCACCACCACGGGCCTGCGCCCCAGGCGCCTGGCCAGGATCGCCGTTTCGATATAGCGCTGATCCTTGTAGCCGTTGCAGATCAACAGCGCTTCTGGGTCGTCGATCAATGACAGAGCAATCAGCAGCTCGGCTTTGCTGCCCGCTTCGAGGCCGAAATGCCAGCGGCGTCCGCAGCTCACCAGCTCCTCCACCACGTGGCGCTGCTGGTTGCATTTCACCGGGAACACCCCCTGATAACGGCCGCTGTAGCCGTAGCGGGTGATGGCTCGCTCGAAGGCGGCATGGAGGCTTTCCAGCCGGTCTTCGAGGATGTCGTCGAAGCGGATCAGCAGGGGCAGGTTGAGGTTGCGGCCTTGGAGGCCTTCCACCAGCTCCACCAAATCGAGGCTGCCGCCCCGTTCTCCGCGGGGCTGAACGCTCACGTGGCCGCGCAGATTGATGGAGAAATAGGGATCACCCCAACGCTCGAGGCCGTAGAGCTCAGCACTGTCTTGCACGTTCCAGGGCTGGGGGGCTGCAGCCTCGCTGGGGGTCGCCTGACGGCCCGGCAGGTTGGGGTCGGCGAGCACCATGCGGTCGGAAGCACTGGGGGTGTTGGGGCAAATCTAAAGAGCATGAATCCGCTCAGCAGAAACCCAGTGGTGTGGTGGTTGCTTGCCAAGGGGGAGCCTGAGCACGGAGCATGGCTCGGTCTGCTTGTTTTTCTGTATGGCCACCGAACGCACCTTTGTCGCCATCAAGCCCGATGGTGTCCAGCGCGGGCTGGTGGGCGAAATCCTCGGTCGTTTCGAGCGCAAGGGCTTCAAGCTGGTGGGTCTGAAGCAGATCACCCCCAGCCGTGCGCTGGCTGAGGAGCACTACGGCGTTCACAAGGAGCGTCCTTTCTTTGCCGGTTTGGTGGACTTCATCACCTCCGGTCCTGTGGTGGCCATGGTCTGGGAAGGCGACGGCGTGATCGCCAGCGCCCGCAAGCTGATCGGCGCCACCAAGCCCCTGGAGGCTGAGCCCGGCACCATTCGCGGTGATCTGGCTGTGAACATCGGCCGCAACGTGATCCACGGCTCCGATGCTCCTGAAACCGCCCAGTTCGAAATTGGCCTCTGGTTCCAGGCGTCTGAACTGAACGACTGGACCCCCTCCGATCAGAGCTGGCGCGTCGAAGGCTGATCGCCTGACAGCGCGTTCTGATCTGCATACCCTCGGGACTCAGTCCCGGGGGTTTTGTTGTGAATGCTGAATCGCTGCTGTTGTTGCAGGCCCTGGACGGGGCGGTTGATCAGGCATTCGCTGATGTCGAGCCCTGCAGCTTTGCCCCCGGGGCGTGCCTGGTGCAGGAAGGTGAGTCAGTCGATGGGTTGCTGCTGATCTCGTCGGGTGTGGTTCAGGCCCGATGGGCCGATCTGGTGGATTCCCCGGGGCCGCTGCTGGGTCCAGGCAGTGTGATCGGCGATATCTCCTATCTGCTGGGCGGAGTGGCTCGGGCCAGTGTGATTGCCCTGGAGCCTGTGGAAGCCCTGCGCTTGTCTCGCCAGGGCCTCGAGACCTTGATGGATCGAGATCCTGGCCATGGGCAACAACTGTTTCGCGCTTTGGCGGCCATCAATGCCCAGCGCTTGCTGCTCCAGACCCATTCCCAAATGCGCGATGGCGTGGCTGGACACGGGGCGGCGTCGTTGATGCCCGAACCCCTGGCTGCAGCGGTGCAGCGGTTCAAGCAATGTGCGGCCGCGGTGGAGGTGGATCTACGCCGCAGTACCCCTGATCCGGTGATGCGGAGGGATCTGACGGCGGCTTTCGACACCTTGGTGCGTCTCACCGGCAGCCTCTTCCCGCCCCTGTCAGGCGAGACCCCGGCACCTGAGAGCCCGGCCCTTCAGGCCTTGCGCCTCGAACTGTTGCCCTATCTGCTGCTGACCCGTTCCGCTGAACGGATGTATCGCAAGCCGAGGGGCTATGCCGGGGACTTTCTCACAATCGCCTGGATGTATGCCGATGAGCCAGGCGGGGCTGGGGAGCTCGGCACGCTTCTGGACCGCTGTTTTCTCAACCAACCGGCAGCGCAGGCGGTGCGCAACCGGCGAGGGTTGTTGCGTGAGGAGTTGCAGCGGGCTCTCACCCTCACTGCTCAGAGACCTCTACGGGTGACCAGCCTGGCCTGCGGCCCTGCAGCGGAGGTTTTCGACATCCTTCTGCAGGATCCTGAGCTGGCATCCCAGGTGCGCTTCACCCTGGTGGATGTGGATCAGCAGGCGTTGGAGTACGTGCGCGAGCGGCTGCAGCGTGAAGGGCTTGCGTCGGTGGTGCGCCTGGAACGCCGCAACCTGCTCCACCTCTGCATCGGCCGTCAGCAGTTGGAGTTGGAGCCCCAGCACCTGATCTATTCCATCGGCTTGATTGATTACTTCGATGATCGGATCGTGACGCGCTTGCAGACCTGGATGCGCGGGTGTCTCGCGCCAGGTGGGCGATCCATCCTGGGCAATTTCCACACCAGCAATCCCACGCGCGGATTGATGGATCACCTGCTCGATTGGCGACTGATTCACCGGGATGAGGGCGACATGGTGCGCCTGGCGGAGGCTGCAGGGTTCGCTCCGGGCACTACGCAATGCCGCTTAGAGGAAGCCGGCGTCAATCTGTTTGCGGTGTCAACGCGTTGATCAGGCTCGTTTGACTCAGCTCACTTCGCTGAGCAGTTGGGCATAGGCCCCAGCGGTGTCTTGCACGAGTTGGGCGTGCGTGCCCCGTTGAATCACCTGGCCCTGTTCCATCACCAAGATCAGATCGGCGTCACGGATGGTGCTCAAGCGGTGGGCCACGATGATTTGGGTGCAGCCGCGCCTGGCGAGGTTGGCGATCAGCTTGCGCTCCGTTTCGGCATCCAGGGCGGATGTGGCCTCATCCATGATCAGGATGCTCGGGTTGTTCACCAGGGCGCGGGCTAACTCCAGCCGTTGACGTTGGCCGCCGGAGAGGTTGCGGCCCCCTTCGCTGAGCTGGGTGTCGAGCCCGTCCGGCAGCCCTCGCACAACGTCCAACACCTCTGCATCACGGCAGGCGTCCAGCAGTGCAGCGTCACTGATGGCTCGGTTCCAGAGACTGAGGTTGTCGCGCACGCTGCAACCAAACAGCTGGATCTCCTGCTGCACCATTGCCAGGGAGGCCACCGCCACCGAGCGCGGCAGCTCCAGCAAGGTATGGCCGTCGTAGCGGATCGTGCCACCCGTGGGTTGATGCAGACCGGCTAGCAATTTGGCCAAGGTGCTTTTGCCGCTGCCGCTGCCGCCCACCAGGGCCACGCGCATGCCGGGCTGAATGGTCAGCGACAACCCGTCGATCAACGGTGCCTGAATGGCTGTGAAGCCGTAGCGCAGGGCGTCGATTTCGATCTTCCCGCTCAAGCGTGTTGGTGCCGTATTGGCATCGGTTCTGCTCGTGTCATCGAGCAAAGGATCTCGGGGTTGCTCAAGCACGTCCTCCAGGCGCAGGACGCCGGCTTCAAAACCTGGAAGTTGTTGCACAAATCCAATCACGCTTTCGATCTGGCCTTTGAGGCTGAAGGCAATGGTCTGGGCTGCCAGCAGCATGCCTAGGGTCAGATCGCCCCGGATCACCAGCAGGAAGCCCAGCAGCAGCACGGCCACTTCGTTGAAGGTGGTGAGTCCGTTGGGGATTAGGCGCAGGCGGGCATTGCGCAGCTGCAGGGCCTGCAGCGTGTTGAGCAGGCGGCTCTGGTAGCCGGCAAAGCGGCGGAACACATCGTGTTCCAGGGCAGCGGCCTTGATGGTTTCGATGTCGCGCATGGCGCCTACCACCACCGCGCCGCTTTTTGCCGCATCCTTCTGTAGGGCAAGGTTGGCGTCTTTCTGGGTGCGCAGGTTGCGCTGCACCACCAATGCATTGATGGCGGTGGTGGTGAGGATCAGCAGCCCCAGCCAGGGGCTGTAGAGGAAGGTGAGGATCAGGTAGAAGACCAACAGCACCAGCCCCGTCGCCATGGGGATCAGCTGACCGCCGATGAATTCGGCGATGTTGGCGTTGATGCCCATCCGACTGGCGATGTCGGACGCATGACGTTGGCTGTAGAAGCGTTCGGGCAGGGCGAGGATCTGATGCTCGAAGCCGATGGCAAAGCGGCGGGTTAGCCGTTTCTCCAGGCTGCGGGTCCCCACCAGCTGCAGATGCTGCAGCACCACTTGCAGGCCGATGGTGAGGGCCATGGCCCAAAGCATGGGCTTCAGCCAGTGGTTCATGGCATTGCCGATCACCTCATCCAGGTAGATCTGGGCGAACACCGGCATCACCAGTTGGGGAAGGATCAACAGCAGGCCGGCGATCGCGATGAACAGCGCCCCCATCGGCTCGCTGCTCAGCCGGCGCCCCACGATCGGCCACGGTGATGGGGCCCGGCCACCCCGTTGGAACTCCGGCCCTGGTTCCAGCGTCAGCACGATGCCGGTGTAACTGCGATCGAACTCCTCACGGCTCACCGTGCGCGGACCCAAGGCGGGGTCGTTGAGGGCGACCCGATCGCCGCGAAAGCCCTCGAACACCAGGAAGTGATTGAACTCCCAGAACAGAATTGCCGGGGGCTTGACCTCCTCCAGGGCGGCGATGCCCTTTTTAAACCCCTTGGCGTCGAGGCCCAGGCTGCGGGCTGCGAGGATCAGATTGGCGGCATCACTGCCATCGCGGGACACGCCGCAGAGCTCTCGCAGTTGGGTGAGGGGGACGTAGCGCCCGTAATGCTGCAGAACGATGCTCAGGGAGGCGGCACCGCATTCGGTGTTCTCCATCTGCAGCACGGTCGGCGTGCGCACCATCAGTAGATCCCCGTTAGATCCCGCAGAATCGGAATCACGTAGCTGATCGGTCGGCGTTCTTCCACCAGCACGCGCACGTCCGTGGGGGTCCCTGCACTGAGTTGTAGTGCCGGGCCCGGTCCACCGCCCCAGTCGTAACCGCTGATGGTGCTCGGGTCCGTCTGAAGGGAGGTTTTGACCTCGATCAGCGGGCCCTTCGGCTCGGTGCGCACGGCTTCCAGCAGCGATTCGAGGCCGAGCCGTTTGATCAGGGCGGTGTCATTCACGGGCAGTTGGCGAATCGACAGCACTACGCCGTCGATGCCGCCATGGCGTTGCTGTTTGGTGCTCGCAGGGCTGATGCGGACGCGCTGGCCCACGTTCAGGCGTTTGCCATCTCCTGCCGGGAAGAAGGCCAGGCTCTCCAGGGGCTGTTGGCCGTTTTGAGCATCCAGGGTGAACACAGGGCTGCCGGCCTGGAGCACTTCCCCGCGGTGCACATTGCGGTCGACCACGCAACCATCGATCGGGGCGCGGATCTGAGCAATGCGC
This sequence comes from Synechococcus sp. RS9916, assembly GCF_000153825.1. Taxonomy (NCBI): domain Bacteria; kingdom Bacillati; phylum Cyanobacteriota; class Cyanophyceae; order Synechococcales; family Synechococcaceae; genus Synechococcus; species Synechococcus sp. RS9916. The sequence continues at coordinate 1,837,751 of NZ_DS022299.1, read as the reverse complement.
TTGATCTCCTCATCACGGGCGTTGATGCGCGCCCGTTGCTGTTGGATTTGCTGCTCCCGCTGACCATCCCGCGCTTCGAGGGAATCCACCAGGCTGCTGAGCTCTTTCTCGCGCTGGCTCAGTTGATCGAGGGAGATGGCTCCAGACTTCACCAGGTTGCGGATCCGAGCGATCTCCGCTTTCTGTTGACGGATTCGGATGGCACCGAGCTGATCTTCCTGTTGGTCTTGATCGATCAGTTGCTGGAGCTGCAGCCTCGCTTCCTGTTTGCTCACCTCCTGGCTCACCGGGTCGATCCGAGCCATCAATTGGCCGCGTTTCACGCAGTCACCGATGTCGTTGTTCAGCTCCAGCAGGCGCCCGGCCGTTTCGCTCTGCACCACCGTGAGGCTGTTGGTGCGAATCAGCACGCCCTTGCCGCTAATGCGCACGGGCAGCCGGCCAAACACTGACCAGACGGCGATGGTGACGCAGAACCCCCCAAGGGATAGGAGCAGGAGCCATTGCCCCGGCCGCAGGAGCCGCAGGGGTTGATCCAGTTGTTCGGGACTGGAGAGGGCATCCAGTGCGTTCTTGCGAAACAGGCTCATGTGAACTGCCTCTCCATCATTCGGAAGAACAGCCCCTGGTTCTGCATCAGGGTCTCGCAACTTCCCCGCTCCTGCACCTGCCCGTGGTCGAGCACCACAATCTGATCGGCCTGGCGGATGGTGCTGAGGCGATGGGCGATCACGATCCGGGTGATGGCCAGGGATTGCAGGCTTTCGGTGACGATCGCTTGGGTGCGGTTGTCGAGGGCACTGGTGGCTTCATCGAAGATCAGGATGCGGGGACGGCGCACCAGGGCGCGGGCGATCGCGACCCGTTGACGCTGCCCGCCGGACAACGTGCCACCCCCCTCCGGAACCATCGTCTGAAGACCCATGGGCATGGCCTGGATCTCATCGGCCAAGCCCGCTAGTTCCGCTGCATGCCACGCCTCCTGTTCGGTGATCACGGCTCCCCCGGCGATCGCTTCCATCAAGGTGCCGGTGAACAGGCTGTTGGTCTGCAGCACCGTGCCGATCTGGCGGCGCACGCTGTCCAGACGCAGGCCGTTCAGGGGTTGACCATCGAAGCGGATTGTGCCGTCCTCCGGGCTGGCGAAGCCCAGCAGCAGGCGCACCAAGGTGGACTTCCCGGATCCGGAGGGACCGACGATCGCCAGCTGCTCCCCTGCACGCGCTTCAAGGCTGACGCCGTCAAGCACCAGGGGCAGCTCGGGGGCATAGCGGTAGCTGATGCGATCCAGCTGGATGTGGCCGTTGAGTGGGGCCGCCTCGTCTTTGCGTTCGGCCGTTTCGGTGGCGGTTTCCAGGATTGGCTTGGCCCGCTCATAGATCACCGGCATGTCGAGAGCGCCGATCAACAGTCCCGCGAAACCGGCTGCAGCGCCGATGAAGGTGCCGAAGGCGGAGAAGAAGCCCAGCAGTTGCCCCACATTGGGCGCACTGAGGCTGGGGCTGCTGGCCGCTTCGGCGATCAGGCGCGTGATCACGACGTACACCAGCAAGGTGCCCAGATTGGGCATCACCGCTCTCAGCAGGGAGGCGGTTGCCTCTTTGGCATCGAGGGCGTTTTCCAGTGCAACGATCTTTTGAAACTCCTCGCCCCACCAACGGGCGGCGCCAGTTTCCGCACCAGCAAGGCGCAGTTTGGCCACCGAACCGATCAACTCCAGATTGCGGCTTTGGGCCTGCCCTTCGGCTTCTTCCTGGTGGCGTTGCAGCGGGCGGGCTTGCCAGCCGATCAGAGCGGTGGGCACCAGGATCAGGGCTGCCACCACCAGGGCAAGGGCGGTCAGTTTCACGCTGATGCGCAGCATGAACAAGATGTAGAGGCTGGTGAGCACAACCCGCAGCAGTCCTCCCTCCAGCAGTTGCTGGATTTCACCGCGCAGTTCGTCCAGGGCACCGAAGCGCAGTTGCAGATCGCCGACGTTGCGTTGGCGGAAGAAGTCTGTGGGGAGCCGCAACAGGCGGTGCATGCCGGCCAGCTGTGAGCGGGCAGCTCCCCGTTGCTGGCTGAGCTGCAGGGCTCGGCTCTTCACCCACTCGAAGCACACCCGGGTGATGCCGGCGGCCATCAGGATCAGGCTGATCTGCAGCAACAGGCCCAGGTCGCGATCCGGCAGGGCTTGGTTGGTGATCACCGTGTTGAAGGTGGGCGTCAGCAACGACAGCAGGGTGGAGAGCAGCATCACGCCCACACCCAGCCGGAATCCTCCACTCAGCACGCCGAGGCAGGTGCCTGTGAGCAGTCCGGTGATGCCCATCCCGAAGATCCAGCGGGCTGCTCCCACGTCGCGGCCGATGGCCAGCAGGAAACCGATCACGACGCCCAGCAGCAGACCGCCGATCACAAAGCGTGTGGTGTGGCGGGGCTTGCCGTAGGCAAACCGTAGGAGGCCAATGGTGGTGAGGTCTTGGGGGCGGAAGGCGGGGCTGATGCTCACCATCCGTGGTGACAGGTTGTTCAGCCATGCCGAACAGTGCTCCAGGGGTTCGGGTTCGGCCATGCGGCTCGGCTGCCAGGCTCGGTAGCCCTTGCGGGTGGATTGGAGCACCACCACGTCGCTGTTGTGGGCTTCGCTTCCGTCGAGAAAACCGATCAGATCGCCACAGTCCTGCTGGAGATCCTCCGGATTGATCAGCACATCCCGGCAGAACAGATCGGTGCGGTCCAGCAGCTGTTGCAGCCGTTGGCGTGGATCCTGGGTCTCCAGGCGGGGGGCCATGGGCAGAAGGGTTGCTTGATCGCCACTGACTAACTGCAGCGCCCGCAGCACAGGATCGTTGTGCTGGTCGTGTGGGCGGGCTGCCGGATCACCCGCCTCCGCGGCGCTATCGCCGTTGCTCTGTTCCATGGTCTGGAACAGCTGCCATTCACTGGCTGCATTCAGGGGTTGGTGGGCAGTCACCACCGTCCGGTGATGCTGCTCAGCCTGGGCATGCAGCTGGGCGAGTTTGTGGATGAGCTGGGTGCTGCTCGGGGCGGCTGATGCGGGGATGCCCAGGTCTTGGCTGATGTGGACATCCAGCCAGATCAGCCCTTCACCGCACTCTCCTCCCGGCACGTGCTCCAGCCGCGTCGTCTGGATGGCTCGCAGGCTCAGACGAATCGGTGCATCGCCCGGGGCCGAGAGCCCTGGATAGAGATGGGTTCGATCCAGGCGCAGCACCCCGAAGCTTTGGTCACCGCTGACCACCAACAGCAGGTCGCCGTCGAGGACCCGAAACGGCGTCGTGGGCCAGTCGTGTTCGCTGCCGGCCTCCCAGTTCATGCGGACGCCGCCTCGCCGGTTTGAAAGTGTCGGCAGAGCCAATCAAAGTGGCGCGCTGCTCGGCTGATGGCCGCCAGCTCGCTGAGGTCAAGCCGATCGATGGCATCCAATTCGGCCTGCTGGCTGGCCGCGGCACGTTGATGACTCAACAGTTGATCCCTGCTCCGTTGGGACAACATGCAGGCCAGGCCCCGGTAGAAGCGAGACGCCAACTTGGGATCACGTTCCAAAGCAGCTTGGAGCTGCTGGAGGTCGATGGCGAGCACATCCATGCCCGCAGCGGTGTGGACGCTGGCGGCGGCGCCGTCTTGCTTCTTCAGCAGCAGGCTCATCTCGCCCAGCAACTCGCCCCGTCTGGAGCTTCCCACCATCTGCGTCGTTCCAGTCAGGTGGAGCAGGATCTCTGCCTCACCGCTGAGCACCAGATACAGAGCGGGTACAGGCTCGCCCTGATGCAGCAGGACGGCGTCAGGCATGAGCTTCTGCACGCGCCCGAGTTGTGCCAGGTGATGCACATCCTGTTCGTGGAGTTGGGCAAACAACACCAACACCTTGCGCAGGGCTTCCACTGGGGCCGGTTCATTGCTCAGCCGATGGACCCAGGCGTTCTGCTCCTGAATCTGAAGCGCCAGTTTCTGGGCGATCAGCTGATGCAGCTCGGCGGCCAGGGCAGGAGACTCCTCGTCGAAGCGCTCCAGCTGTCGCACCGGGAGCTCGAGCACGGTGCTGGCTTCAGGAGCGGTGACGGTGGCTACAGCGGGACGTTGCTCCAGCCAGCTCATTTCTCCCACCAGACTGCCGGGGCTGAGAGTCGCCAGCTGGTCTTGAATCTCTTGGTGGTTGGTGGTGGTGACCGAGAGGCTGCCGTTGAGGAGAACGGACAAGCATTCACTGGCTTGACCTTCCCGGATCAGCGTGCTGCCGGCTTCCAAGGTTCTGGAGGTTCCGGCGCTCTTGATCCATTCCAGCAGTGCTGGGCTGGCATGGTCAAAAAGGCTCAACGACGGCATGGATCTCGATGCTGTCTGCCAGAACTGTCAGCGGCGGACCCCCACAGGATGGTCAGTTCTCGCTGTTACAGCCACCGATCCCAACGGAAGCACGGCAGCAAGGCCGCGAGATCGCTTCGGGGTGTGCTGCCACTGGCCAAGTCCGCGATCAGTTCTGAGGTGGCACTGGCCATCAGCACGCCGTTGCGGTGATGCCCACAGGCCAGCCAGAGCCCTTGGATTGCGCAGGCGCCCAGGAGAGGTCCCTCATCAGGGGTGCAGGGCCGGAAACCCCACCAGCGCTCCATCGGTGGCCAGTGGATGGCCTCCGGTAATAAGGCGGCGATGCCCTGTTTCAGGGTGGTCTGACCCTGGGGCGTGAGCCCTTCGCTGAATCCAGCGTCACGTTCGGAGGTGGCGCCCACCACCACGAGGCCGTCTTCCCGGGGCACCAGATAGGTGCCTGGCCCGAAGATCACCCGCCGCAGAGCCCCCCGGGGCGTTTGCAGCGAAAGCATCTGGCCTTTGACGGGAAACACCGGCAGTTCCGGCAGGAGTTGGCCACTCCATGCACCGCTGCAGAGCACGGCTGTGCTGCACATCAGGGTTGTTTCATGCCCCTCGGAGTCGCAGGTGCGGACCCCTGTCAGGCGGCTGTTTTGGTCGCGCAGCAGGTCCAACACTTCCACTCCTTCCTGGAAGTGCACCCCCCGGTCCACACAGGCGCTTTCCAGGGCGCGCATCAACTGGCGGCGGTTGTCGATCTGTCCGTCCTGGGCGAAGAGCAGTCCGGCGGTCCAGGCCGGTGCCAGGCCGGGCAACTCCTGCAGCAGTTGTTCGCGGTTGAGGGGTTCTCCGAAGGCCGCCGTGGGGTACTGATCCCGTTCGTCTTCGCTGCGAAACGGCACCACGATGCCGGTGGAGCGCAGGCCGCAGGGCAGGCCACTGTCGGCTTCGATTTGCGCGACCCAGCTGGAGACCCGGCCGAGACTTAACTGTCCGAGTTGCAGCAACGGTCCACTGAGCCCTTCCGCATGGGGCGCCAGCATTCCAGCCGCGACGAATCCTGCTGCTTCGCTGCGGCGCCGGCTGAGCACGGTCACCGCGATGCCACGCCGGGCCAGTTGATGGGCGATCGCGAGCCCCATCAATCCGCCGCCGAGGATCAGCACCGGTTCAGAGGATGGACTGGCGGTGGTCATGGCGAAAACCTGGCCGGTGGGCGCGTGGAGGCAGCTTCGCAGTCGGCCTTGCAGACCCCTTCCATAGGATTGCTGTGCTTTGAAGATCCTCACGCAGATGGCGGCACCTGCAGCAACGGACCAGGCCTGGGAAGCCGTGATCGGCCTGGAGACCCACGTCCAGCTGGGCACCGACAGCAAGATCTTTACGGCTGCCTCCACCACGTTTGGTGACGACCCCAACACCCATATCGATCCGGTGGTGTGTGGGTTGCCCGGAACCTTGCCGGTGCTCAATCAGAAGGTGCTCGAATATGCCGTGAAGGCTTCAATGGCCTTGAATCTCAACATTGCTGAGCACAGCAAGTTCGACCGCAAACAATATTTTTATCCTGATCTTCCGAAGAATTATCAGATCTCTCAATACGACGAGCCGATCGCCGAAGAGGGTTGGATCGAAGTTGAGGTGGCTGAAAAGGGTAAAGACACCTATCTGAAAAAGATTGGTATTGAACGTCTTCATATGGAAGAAGACGCCGGCAAACTGGTGCACGCTGGAAGCGACCGTCTGGCTGGTTCCACCCATTCCTTGGTGGATTACAACCGTGCGGGTGTGGCGTTGGCAGAAATTGTCAGCAAGCCGGATCTGCGCACGGGCCGTGAAGCAGCGGAATACGCCTCGGAAATTCGCCGGATCATGCGTTATCTGGGCGTGAGCGACGGCAACATGCAAGAGGGTTCACTGCGCTGTGACGTGAACATCTCCGTGCGTCGTGGTCCGGATGCGCCCTTTGGAACGAAAGTGGAGATCAAAAATATGAACTCCTTCTCGGCGATTCAGAAGGCGTGCGAATACGAGATTCAGCGGCAGATCAAGGCCTATGAATCGGGTGAGCCTGTGGTGCAGGAGACCCGTCTGTGGGATGAGGGCAAGCAGCTCACCAAGAGCATGCGCAGTAAGGAAGGGGCTAGCGACTATCGCTATTTCCCCGACCCTGATCTCGGCCCGATTGAGGTAAGTGTTGACCAGCGTGAAGCATGGCGCAGTGAATTGCCCGAGCTGCCTGCTGCCAAGCGTCATCGCTATGCCGACACCCTCGGACTCTCCCAATACGACGCACGCGTGCTCACCGATGAGCGGCCGATGGCGGATTACTTCGAGTCTGTGGTTGCAGCGGGTGCAGATGCCAAGCTGTCGGCCAACTGGATCACCGGTGATATTGCGGCCTATGTGAACAGCAACCGGCTTCATTACGCCGAGTTGCCCTTCCGCCCGGAGCAGTTGGCGGAGATGGTGAAAATGATCGACGGTGGTGCGATTAGCGGCAAAATCGCCAAGGAAATTTTGCCAGAATTGTTGGAACAGGGGGGTTCACCCAAGGCGATTGTGGATGAGCGTGGTCTTGGCATGATCAGTGATCCTGCAGCAATTACTGCAATCGTTGACGAGCTGCTGGCCGCTCACCCGGACGAAGTGGCTGCCTTCCGCGGCGGAAAGAACAAGTTGCAGGGATTCTTCGTTGGCCAGTTGATGAAGAAGACCGGTGGCAAGGCTGATCCCAAGCTGGCCAATCAGATCCTCAGCAAGAAACTGAAGGGGGACTAATCCCCTTCAGTTGTTGCGTGTTTCCAGAACGGAGCGACCGTCGGCCGAAATCACCACCACGGTGATCATGCTCGGCCCATCTCCGTTCTGTTCCCAGCCGGGGGGACCTCCGGGAATGGTGAATTCAATCCCTCCTGAATCTGCGCGCGTGATGCAGGGGTTGTTGTTGATGCTGGCGAACATGCAAGCGCCAGGGCGGTATTGACTGAGCCCACCGTTGAGTGACACGGCTGTGCCGCCGGCCAGGTTGATCGCTCGTTGTGTTGCCAGTGGATCAAGGGTTGTGGTCGATGGAGCCGGTGTGGAGGGTGGTGAGTGTGGCCTCCGAACTCAAGATCTCCAAAAATGCTGGTTGAGGTGATGAGGTGTATCTCAGTCGCTGGTGATGGTCGTCATGAGTTATGAGAGTGGTTGCTTTGCGGAGATTTTCGGGTCAGCAGTGAAGAGATTGGAATAAAAAAGCCCCCGTTGTGACGGAGGCTGTTTGATTGAGTTGCGTTGGCTGCCTGATTAGCGGAGCCAAAAAGCGAAGGGAGGGTTGGGGCGGCCAACAAAGCATTGCTTGGAAAGGCCGTGTTTTTCAATGATTGTCTTGGCTTGAACCATTTCTGCTTTGCTGTGAGAAGAAAGTGGGATTGACCGCCCATCGGTAAGGGCCCAATTTGCACCGTTTTTTCTAAGGCTTAAGTTTCGGTTGTTGATGTTGATGCAATCTTTCGGCTTGATTGCTGAATTGGCAAACTTGGGCACAGTTGATCCTTTTTTGAGATACCTCATTGATGGGTCAGGGCGGCCCACAAAACAGGATTGGTTGAAGCCGTAACCTTTCATTAGTTTTAGAGCCTCTTGGGCATCAGCTTTTTTGTTGCCGAATGAGAATAGAAGGCGTCGGCCTTGTGTAATAGTCCATCCCCCTGATCCGCCTCGGTTGCGAATTGAAAGCGCTCTGGGGTTGAAGGCCAGGCAATCTTCTTTCAGTCGACTTGTGCTGCCCGTGCTGCCCGTGTTGCTTGTGACGCGCTTCCAGACAGAGCCAGTGAAAGCCCCGGTTCTCCCAATGCGTGTCAGCTTGTTTGAGCTATTAATACGCAGCTTCAAAGTTCCACGATTTTGGGTTTGACTTGCAGCAGTGTCGTGCCATTTGCCCGTGATGGTTCGACCGGAGATTACGCCTGAGAATTTGTTGATGAAGTTACCTCCTTTCCCTTTCCAGTAAATGCGATTTCCGGATTGCGTGATTGTGTAAATGCCGCCGTCATTGGCTTTCCAAGTTCCAGCCAGTTTGTATTTGGTATTTTGACTTGTATTTGTTCCTGTGTTGCCACCCCCAGTGCCAGAGTTGGCTCTTTTGTCGAACGCAGAGTCAGCGCTTTTGCGAGAGTAAAGATCTAGCTTGACGCCGATTGTAATGCAAAATTTTCCTGTATTTGCGGCACTTGGATCTGTTTTTCCGCAGATTTTCTTCTGTTTCTCCACGCCATTGCGAAGTGATCTGAAGGGGATATACACAGTTTTTTGATGGCCTACATCATCCTTGTCAAGTCTTTTTAATCCGCTCCATAAGCCTTGGAATAGCCCTGGGAGGGAGCTGATATCAACGGAGCCTGCGGCAGCTGCGGCTCCGCCCGTTTGGTATGCCGCGTAGGCGGATGCTGCCATTGGTGCCGCTTCTTTTGTGAACTTGTAAGTGGCTTTTGCGGCATCTGAATAATATGTTGGAGACCTCATTCCGACGCGTACGCTTTGGGCATTGCGGAGTAGACCAGCTTGAACGCGTCTAGCACTTTTTAGGTATTCTCTGTCAATATCAGACCGTTTGCTGTTGTCATGCTCCATCATGTTGACAGAAAAAATGAGCCCGTCTGTAGTCCATCTGTTGCCTGCCATTGGGACTACAAAGTCTTTGTTGGTGTGCAGTTTGTATGCTGCGGGGTGCTCATTTCTCAGGTTGATAGTCCTGCCAGTTCTGCGTTGGCTGAATTTTCTTCCCATGTTGCCAATAGTTTTTTTGGCGATATTGACCCTGAAGAAGTCGTCGGAGTCAGTGGCCAGGGGGTGCACATCGACACCCATGCCATCAATGATTGACCAGATTGGCAGAATGTAGTTCTCGTCCCCGCTTAACTCGCTTGGGTCAGCTACTTGGCCTGAGATGATGCGTGTGCTGAGGATGTAGCAATCGGCATCTTTTGGGCACCGGTTGTATTTCTGTTGTCTTGGATTAAGCGATTGGATATTTTGTTGTGAGACGTCTGCGTCTGCTGGGGCTGCTCCAGTGATCAAGGTGCTGGCAACTAAGCCCCCTGCGATCAGGGTGCGTACAGTTTTGAGGTTTTGCTGGTTTTTCATGAGGTTTGCAGTCTGTGTGAGGTTGGGAGGAGATGGTTCTGGTTTGTCATGGCGACTTCCCCAGTACACCTAGTGTGCTTTTGATTCATTCGTTGTGCTGTGGCCTCTATCATTTGTTCCAGTGATCTGCGTCATGGCCGTCGCATTTGATAATTATTTCGTTACAGTTTTTCGGTGCGGAGATGCGTCCCTCAGGGGTTTTGGGGTGTATTTCTGTGCCTTTAAAGCCTGCTTTTATTTCCTTTTCCGTTGCTCGGTATCAGTACTGTTGTCAATGAACTGCTTGCCGCTCACTCGGATGAAGTGGACGCCTTCCGTGGCGGAAGGAATAAGTTTCAGGGATTCTCTTTGTTGGCCAGTTGATGAAGAAGGTCCGCGGCAAGGCCGATTCCAAGATTAGTAATCAGATCCTCAGCAAAAAACTGGAGGGGGACTAACTTATCAGTTGTTGCGTGTTTCCAATACGGAGCGGCCATCGGCCGAAATTACAACCACGGTGTTCACGCTCGACCCATCTCCGTTCTGTTCCCAGCCGGGGGGACCTCCAGGAATGGTGAATTCAATCCCTTCTGAATCTGCGCGCGTGATGCAGGGGTTGTTGTTGATGCTGGCGAACATGCAAGCGCTAGGGCGGTATTGACTGAGTCCACCGTTGAGTGACACGGCTGTGCCGCGGGCCAGGTTGATGGCTCGTTGGGTTGCCAATGGATCAATGGTTGTGGTCGATGGAGTCGGGATGGTGGGTGTTGCTTCGTCGTCATCGTTATCTTCGTCGTTGCTCTCTGGAGCCTGCCCAGGGTTGAAGTCATCGTCACCTGGATTTGATTCGCCATTACCGTCCGGCGCTGTCGTGGCTCCGTCGTTGGGAAGGCAGCTCACGCTTGGGGTTGTGATGTCGATGTCACTAATGGCCACCTGCTCGCCAGTTTGACGATCGAAGCATCGGTAAGCGCTGGCTTCGGCTTTTGGCATTACTGCCAATGATGTGCTGGCCAAGAAAACCAGAACTGCTGGGCTTGGGATAGACCTGCGCATGTGCAGAAAGCGAATGACAACCCTTCCGTTCATTGTGAAGTGGCTATTCGGATTGGTGGTGATTGGTCTTCTTTTGAGGCCAATGCAATGCCCTGGTCGTATGACCAGGGCTTTTAATGCTTTTGCGATTGCGCAGTGTCTTTGCGTCGGCAGTCTCAGCGCATGAGGTCGTTGATGCCTTTACGGATGAGGTGACCGAGGAGATCGGAGATTTTATCGCTGGTGGTATCTCCACCGATCTGGTCCTCGTCATCATTGTCCTCATACTCATCCACGGAGCTAAGGTCACCTTCTTCAGGGAACAGCTCTTCGTCCTCTCCGGGCAGCAAAGGCTCGTCTTCGCCAGGGTTATCGATTTCGAGGATGTCGCCTTCATCACTGTCGATGCTGCTGTCCACGGTGATGGGATTGCCAGGCACAGGGAGGCAGCTGATGGTAGTGCTGGTCATGTCGACGGCACTGCGAGCAACGAGTTTTTCAGTGCTGCGCTCAAAGCAGTCGAAGGCGATGGCCATGGCGCTGGCCTCTTGGGGTTGAACGGAGAGAAGAGCCGCGGAGGAGAGGGTGATTGCGGAGAGGAGAGAGAGTGAGCGGTTCATGGTGGTCGGTGGGTGAGGAGTGGAGTGCGGTGTAAGCCGCCAATGAACTCAAGATCTCCGAAATTCGGATGCCAGTTGATGAGGGGAGTCGCCTTGGGCTGTGAGGTTCGTCACAGGCATGAAAAAGCCCCCGCTTTTAGCGGGGGCAAAAGTTTTTACTGAGGTTGTGCTGTCGGGTTGCTTAGCGGAGCCAGAAGGCAAAAGGCGGGTTTGGCCTTCCAACGAAGCAGTGCTTGGTGAGCCCATAGTTTTCAATAATGGCTTTGGCTTGTGCCATTTCCTCTTTGCTATCGGAGGAAAGCAGGCTCGAGCGGCCATCGGTCAGGGACCAATAGGAACCGTTGTCTCGAAGACTCAGGTTTCTATTGTTGATGTTGATGCAGTCGCGCGGCGTGACTGCAGAATCTGCATATTTAGGTACTGAGGATCCTTTCTTGAAGTACCGCATTGATGGACCAGGCCGTCCGACAAAACAGGATTGGTTGAATCCATAGGCTTTGATGAGATCTAGGGAGCGATGGGCTTGTTCTTTGTTGTCTCCAAAAGAGAGAAGTTGTCGACTGCCTTGGGTAATGGTCCAGCCACCTCTGCCGCCTCTATCCTTCACCTCAAGAGCCCGTGGGTTGAATGCAAGACAGTCTTCTCGAAGGTTGACTTCGGGTTCAACGGGTTGAGGATCAGGATCTGGAGTTGGGGGTTGAGGATCAGGATCTGGAGTCGGGGGTTGTGGATCGGGGTCGGCTGTTTGCCCGATTTGAACCAGTTTGAAAACCGATTCGTTCCTGACGGAGTCTGATGCTGCTTTGAGCTTTCCATTGCCTGCAACGTAAATCCACTGGTCGTTTTTACGGGCTTGCAAAGCCATGGCTCCGTATGAGCCGCGTCCGATGAAAGTTGTGCTCGTGCGATCAGAACGGCATTGATAGCTTTCCAGCTTGACGCTGTGGTTGTTTCTCTTGACTCGCCACCATTTACTGGGATTGCGGGTGCTGCGCAGGGCGACAGTTTGATCAGTTGCGCCAGGCATTCCTTTGAGGCTGTAAAGCTCAAAGACACCTTTGCTAGATGGGCTGGATGGTTGTGACCTTTTCGTTGCCCTGAGTTTGCCGTCGTCTTTTTTGACGAACTTCGAGTTGCTTTGGGCTTGGATCGCAAAGGTGCCGATCAGCCTGCCGTTTTCGCAGTTTTTTGCGCTGTTGTTGTTCCCTGCAAAGGTCGGTGTTTGCAGTCCCGATGCCGTCATGAGGGCTGCAGCGCACAGCAGAGAGGCTGATTTGGCGCTTTTGTTGAAGGAAGCCATGAGGTGGTTGTGAGGAGAGAGGCGTGGCAAGGACGTTGTGTCCTGCTGGTGTACTCACTGTCTTGGGCCTGCAAGCCGTTTACGAAGACCTACGTCGTCCACTGCTGTGATGTTGATCACAGGCCTCAAAAGCGACAACTCATTCCTTAGGGGTTTTCCCCGAGTTCCTCGCTTGTTTGCAGACCCGTTGGCGTATCAAGCAACCGTTGGATTTGCTCGTCCCACCGGCCGGCATCACCACTGTTGTCGATGAGCTGATCAGCGAGTTCTTGTTTTTGCGCAATAGGCCATTGGGCGTCAATACGGGCCTTGGCCGCGGCCTCATTGAGACCATCTCTTTTTTGAATCCGTTCAATCTGTTGTTGGGGCTGGCAATGCACGACCCAAACTTCGGAACACAAACCCGTGAGGTTGGCTTCGAAGAGCAGCGGAATCATCAACACCACGGTGGGTTCATCGTTGAGCCCCACGAGTGCTTCATCAAAGCGCGCACGGACATAGGGATGAATCAGTTGCTCGAGCCACAGGAGTTCGTCAGGTGCGTTGAACACGATTGAACCCAGCGCTTTGCGGTTGATGCCGCTGTTGTTCTTCGAGCCTTCGATGGTGGAATCGCTTGGTGCTGCGACGCGCGGTCCGTAGCGCTTCAACACCGCGGCCTCCCCCTTGCTCCCAGGGGCTAAGGCCTCATGGGCAAATCGGTCAGCATCCAGCACTGGAAGGCCCAGTGCTGCGAGGTAGCGTCCAACACTGCTTTTGCCGGTTGCAATCCCGCCGGTGAGGCCGATGCGTCGCTGTTGGCTGTTCCAGCGTGCGGATGGACTCACGGATCTTGAGATGTGCGTCGCACCAGTTTGATCGGAGCTTGGAGTGGAAGGGTCTTGGCCGCGTTGAATAGGGGCTGTGGTTGGCCTTGCCTGACTCGTCGATGGCGCACTCCGTTGGCTGGACGCCCATTAAGGGTGGGATTACTGCCCCTGTCGGTTTTCAAGCCGCTGGCATTACGGCTGGTCTGAAGGCATCGGGCAAACCCGATCTCTCCCTTCTCTTGGCGCCAGAAGGAGCGGTGTGTGCTGGCACTTTCACCACGTCTGTGGTGCGTGCGGGTTGTGTGGATCTTTGTGCTCAACGCCTTACAGAGGCTGGCGGTTCTGCCAGAGCGGTGTTGACCAATTCTGGTCAGGCCAATGCCTGCACGGGCGACCGCGGGCTGATCGACAGCCTGCGGGCCACCCAGGCTGTGGCTGATCGCTTGGGTTTGGAGCCGGAAGAGGTCTTGATCTGCTCTACGGGTGTGATCGGTGTTCCAATCGCGATGGACACCTTGTTGACAGCTGTCGATCCTTTGGTCACAGCCTTGTCGGCCGAAGGCGGAGAGGCTGCGGCCGCAGCAATCCTCACCACTGATCTGGTCGACAAACAGATCGCACTGGAGACGGAGTTGGCCGGTCGGCGCGTGCGTCTGGGCGGGATGGCGAAGGGCTCCGGGATGATTCATCCCGATATGGCCACCATGCTCGGCTACCTCACCTGTGATGCGGGCGTGCCTGCTGAGGTTTGGCAGCGCATGGTGCGCCGCGCCGTGGAGCGGTCGTTCAACGCCATCACCGTTGATGGGGACACCAGCACCAATGACACCTTCTTGGCGTTTGCGGCTGGCGAGGTTTTGCCTGCTGATCAGTACATGGCTCTGGAGCAAGGGGTGACCCTGGTGGCGCAACATCTTGCGCGTGCCATTGCTCGGGATGGAGAAGGCGCTACTTGCCTGATTGAGGTGCAGGTGGAGGGCGCCAGCAATGAACCAGACGCGTTGCGCATGGCTCGCACGGTGTGCGGCTCGTCTCTTGTGAAAACAGCCGTGCACGGTCGCGATCCGAACTGGGGCCGGATTGTGGCAGCTGCGGGACGCGCTGGCGTGCCTTTTGATCCGGCGGCCGTGGCGCTTTGGCTCGGCTCGCATCAGTTGATGGAGCGAGGGGAACCGATTGCGTTTGATCGGCAGGCCGCGTCCGCATATCTGCAGGCCTGTGTGGATGGTGCGTACCTCCAGAGTGATTGCGTGCAGATTCGCCTGGTTGTCGGCGATGGGCCCTCCCAGGCGAAGGCCTGGGGATGTGATCTCTCGGATCAATACGTGCGCATCAATGCCGACTACACCACTTAGGTCTGGTTGATTCAGGCAGAGTTGAACAGGGCTGCCAGGATGTCAGCGCTGTTCGCTGCTGTTGCCGTGCCTGCGGAGACTCAGCCCCCTTCGGTCGAGAAGCCTCGGCGCCGCCCGCGATTCTGGGTTGGCCCGCTGGTGGCTGGAAGCTGCTTCGCGTTGGGGTTCGGCATCACCCAACGGATCGTGGCCATGCAGGGTGGAGAGTCGTCACCGAAGCCCCAGGCATTCAACCCAAAGCCTTTCCCTGGAGAACGTCTGCAGAGTTTGCGGGACCGTTTTGCGGGGGCTTCAAAGCCGCTGAAAGCGGATGTGGCGGCTCGGGAGGCGGAGTTGGCCAAAACGCGGCCCCCGAAACCGAAAAAAGTTGACCTAGCCAAGAAGGAGGCTGAGCGTCTTGCGGCAGAGGCCCGTCGTCAGCAGCAGCAGACCGCAACCCGTTGGGCACCGGAGGTCGTTCCTGCAGCAGCCACGCCTCCAGATGAAGCCGAGGTGATTCCCGCACCGGAGCTGCCTGAGGCGTTGGTGCCAGAGGAGGGGATGCCGGAGGCGGCGAATGCTCCTGCGCTCGACGTTGCCACGCCTGAGCTGCTGCCAGTCGTTGAGGAGCCTGGGCCCTTGCTTCCTGCTCCGACCGTTGCACCAGTCGCACCCGCACCTGCACCTGCTGCACTCGACTTGATGGAGCCATCGCTTCCGCCCACACCCTGAGCAGCGTTCGCTTCGGTCTTGGCCCCCTGCGCGGGTTTGGATCTGCCACAGTCACCTCAATGCAGTGATGAGGCCATGCCTTCCCCTGATGCTCTGCTGAAGGCCACCGTCAGCCGGTTGGCGGCGCGCTTGGGCCATGGTTTGGCGGATGCTGCCGCGGAGGTGGCTGTGCTGGCTCAAGATGCGCCTGAACGTCTCAAGCGCGAATGGGATCTGTTTCAGGAAGAGGTTCAGGCTGAAGCCGAGCGGCTGGAACGTGATGGTGATCCGCCGCAGGCCTCTGCGTCCGATGTCACCTCATCCTCACCGCCTCCCACGGCCAGCCCTCAGGAGCAGATCGATCGCTTGCGGGCGAAGGTGGCAGACCTGAACACTCGTGTGGAGGGCAGCCTTTGATGGGCCGGTTGCGGTTGCGGGCGCCCCTGCGAGGGGCTTGGCGTGCCCTGCGGATCTGGCGATCAGTCCTCACCCTGATCGTGTTGTTGTGGTGGGATGCCCGCGCCTGGACGTATCCAGGCGGGTGCACGCCCGAACGGCGCGCGATTCGTCAGCAGAGCCGTGCCCGTTGGTTGACTGCTGAGCTGCTGACGCTGGGCTCGGCGTTCATCAAGCTCGGGCAATTGCTCTCGGCACGCCCAGATGTGCTGCCTGCAGGCTGGGTGGCGGAATTGGCCGACCTGCAAGACAAAGTTCCACCGTTCTCATTCGATCGGGCCCAGTCCGTTCTGGAGGAGGAGCTCGGCCAGCGTTGCGCGGAGATCATCGATCTCGACCAACAGCCCCTCGGGGCGGCCTCACTGGCCCAGGTGCACCGCGCCAGTCTGCGCAGCGGTCGCCAGGTGGTGCTCAAGATCCAACGGCCTGGGCTGGAACGTGTGTTTCGCCTTGATCTGGAGGTGATGCAGCAGGTGGCCGCTGTGTTGCAACGTCATCCCAGTTGGGGGCGAGGGCGCGACTGGGTGGCGATCGCCCAGGAGTGCAGGCGGGTCTTGCTGCGGGAACTCGATTTCCGCGTGGAAGCGCAATATGCCGCCCGTTTCCGCCAGCAGTTCCTTGATGACTCCCGCATTCGGGTGCCAGGGGTGATCTGGGAGCTGAGCAGCCGCAGGGTGCTGTGTCTCGACTATCTGCCCGGCATCAAGATCAACGATCGTGCGGCCCTGCTCGACGCGGGGATTGATCCCTCTGCGGTGGCGGAGATCGGTGCTGCCAGCTATCTGCAGCAATTGGTGCGTTACGGCTTTTTCCATGCCGATCCCCATCCCGGCAACCTGGCAGTGGCCAGTGATGGTGCCCTGATCTACTACGACTTCGGGATGATGGGCCTGCTCTCAGAAGGGCTCCGTCGCCGTTTGGGATCAATGGTGCGGGCGGCGGCCGCCCGCGACGCCTCTGGTCTGGTCACCGAGATGCAGGCCGCGGGTGTGATTGCCTCCGGGATTGATGTGGGTCCTGTGCGTCGGCTGGTGCGCGTGATGCTGAAGGAGGCCCTCACCCCGCCCTTCAGCCCCAATGTGATCGACAAGTTGTCGGGTGACCTCTACGAGCTCGTGTATGGCCAGCCCTTCCGTCTTCCGGTGGAGCTGATTTTTGTGATGCGGGCCCTCTCCACCTTTGAAGGCGTAGGACGCAGCCTCGATCCCGGCTTTAGCCTGGTGGCGATCGCCAAGCCTTACCTGCTGCCCCTGATGACTGCCAGTGGATCCGGCCCCAACGACCTGTTCAACGAGCTGGGGCGACAGGTGGGTGCCTTGAGCAGCAAGGCTGTCGGCATTCCCCGCCGCTTGGATGAAAGCCTCGAGCGCTTGGAGCAGGGAGATCTGCAGCTGCAGATCCGCATGGGTGAGTCCGATCGCCAGTTCCGGCGGATGGTGACCGCCCAGCACGCCCTGGGGCAATCGGTCCTCCTGGCGGGACTGGCTCTCTCCGCTGCCTTGTTGGGGGCGAGTGCGCGTCCGCTGTGGGCTCTTCTGCCGATTGCGGCAGGGGTGCCTGTGGGAATGGGTTGGCTGCAGCTGCAAGTCAAGTTGCGCCGTGACGCCCGTGTTGAGGGGTTGTCCGGTTCAGGTCGCTGAGGCCGACGTCCCTAGAAGTTTGCGGCGTAGGTCCTGCTGGAAGGCGTGGTGGCGTTCGGCTGAAAGCGTCAGGCTGGGCAGGGCCGGGATCAGTTGATCAAAGCGGCGCTGGAACGCGTCGGAAAAGTGGCTGCTGTTGGCACGGGTGGGCATCACGGTGTTGGCGTCCGTGACCAGACAGCGCACGCTGCTTTTCCACTCCGATGCGTGCGTGTCGAGCCATTGCTGATACAGCAGCCAAACCGGCATCCAGAAGCGCACCGCACTGCTGAGGTCATTCAGCACGGCAGGCATCGTGGCGGCGAGGTCCGGGTCGCGCTGATTCACGAACTGGCGGTAGCCCTGATGCCACGTCTCCCGCAGAGGATGGTCGGCGTGTTGGAAGCTCCAGTGGCTGATGCTGCGTAACCACGGCCGCAGGGATCGGTTGAGCAGCAGGCGATGGTGCCCCCGCTGCTGCAGCTGTGCATCCGATAGCTCCGCAGTGAGCAGGAACAGGCTTGTGCACACGTCAATGGTGGTGCCCAGCGCCTGACGGCGTTCACTGAGCCAGCTCCAGCGCAAGGCATCAAAGTCGGTTTGCACGCGGTGTTGCATCAACAGCGGAGCCCCATCCAT
Source organism: Synechococcus sp. RS9916 (assembly GCF_000153825.1). Taxonomy (NCBI): domain Bacteria; kingdom Bacillati; phylum Cyanobacteriota; class Cyanophyceae; order Synechococcales; family Synechococcaceae; genus Synechococcus; species Synechococcus sp. RS9916. The sequence continues at coordinate 1,819,802 of NZ_DS022299.1, read as the reverse complement.
GTCCACTTCATGCGCAGCGTTGCTGAGACTGCGACTGAGGGCCGTGGACCCCATTTTGGGGAGGCATTGCACAAATACATGGCTGCCCCGCTCTCGATCGGTCTCGGCCGCAGCGGCGAAGTCGGGAAAGGCCATGGCTTAGAGCCGCGGATGCCGGGAACCCTGCACGGCTTGCCCTTCAGCGTCAGGGCCGAACAGGGTGCGCAGGGTGGTGGCCCGCATCGTGGCACCAGCCGCTCCTGAAAACCCAGGGGGGTGGGTGCAAAGTCGGGTGCCATCCGCCACGTAGGCGACGCCGAGGGCGCGCCGCCAGTGGGGCGTGGCATTGGCAGGCCCGTAGTGCCACACCTGGCCCTCGTGAATGTCCACATCCCCTGGCTGCATGGCTGGAAGGGCTTGCATCGGAGCTCCATGCCGCTCCAGCAGCTGCTGGAGGGCATCGGGGTGGGGAATGTCGCTTTGCTCAGGTGAGAGCTGTGCCGTTCCTTCCGCGTACACCAACGTGCAATGCGCTGGGATTGGATCCAGTGGGATCCAGCAGGTGTAGGACTGGCGATCGATTGGCAGGAAATCGCGGTCCCGGTGCCAGGGCGTGCCAGGGCCACCGGGGGCTTTGGTGAGCAGATCGAACTGAAACGGCCGCACAGCATCAAGGCCACTCACCTCTTTCACCGCCGCCACCAGGGCTGGGTCGGTGAGCAAGGCAAACAGCTCCTGATTGAAGCGGTCGGCATGCAGGTGGGCACCGTCGGCCTGAATGCCTAACAGTGCTTGGCGACCTGGCTGCAGGCCTGTGGCGGTGGCCTGGGCTTGCAACTGCTGGTTGATCAGCGCCAAGCGCTGAGGATCGAAGAGCTGGGGTTTCAGCCAATGGCCTGCCCCCGTTGCCGGGGAGGCAGGCTCGTTCGCAGCAGGACCCGGTGGCGTGATCAGCCGTTGCCTCGGGGGCCCTGACCAGCAGCACCGGCGTAGACGGCTTGGCTGCCCAGCTCGTCTTCGATGCGCAGCAGCTGGTTGTATTTGGCGACGCGCTCGCTGCGGCTGAGGGAGCCGGTTTTGATCTGGCCGGCGCGGGTGGCCACCGACAGATCAGCGATGGTGGTGTCTTCGGTCTCGCCGCTGCGGTGGCTGATCACGCTGGTGTAGCCGGAGCGACCTGCCAGATCGATGGCTTGCAGGGTCTCGGTGAGGGAGCCGATCTGGTTGACCTTGATCAGGATCGAGTTGGCCACGCCCTGATCGATGCCCTGTTGCAGGCGCTTGCTGTTGGTCACGAACAGGTCATCACCGACCAGCTGCACCTTGCTGCCCAGACGCTCGGTGAGCAGCTTCCAGCCGCTCCAGTCGTCTTCGGCCAGACCGTCCTCGATTGACACGATTGGGAAGCGGTTCACCAGCTGCTCCAGCTGGCCAACCATCTCAGCGCTGTCGAAGCTGCCGCCGTCGAAGGCGTAACGGCCGTCCTTGAAGAACTCGGTGCTGGCCACGTCCAGGGCCAGGGAGATCTGCTCGCCGGGTTTGTAGCCAGCTTTTTCGATGGCCTGCACCAGCACGTCACCGGCTTCGATGTTGCCCAGATCGGGGGCGAAACCACCTTCATCACCCACGGAGGTGCTCAGACCGCGGTCATGCAGGAGGCCCTTAAGGGTGTGGAACACCTCGGTGCCCATGCGCAGGGCTTCCCGGAAGGTGGGTGCGCCGTGGGGCACCAGCATGAATTCTTGGAAATCCAGGCTGTTGGCGGCGTGGGCGCCACCGTTGATCACGTTCATCAGCGGCACTGGCAACAGCGACGCCATCGGACCGCCCAGATAGCGGTAAAGGGGCAGGCCCACACCATTGGCTGCCGCCCGTGCGGTGGCCATGCTCACGGCCAGGATGGAGTTGGCACCCAGGTTCGATTTGTTCTCGCTTCCGTCGAGCTCCTGCATGGTGGAGTCGACTGCGGCCTGATCCAGCGCGGAGAGTCCGCAGAGGGCTGGAGCGATGCGGTCTTCGATGTGATCCACCGCTTTGGTCACACCTTTGCCCATGTAGCGGCTGCCGCCGTCCCGCAGTTCGTGGGCTTCATGGGCGCCTGTACTGGCACCACTGGGCACAATCGCTCTTCCGCTGGCGCCGCCCTCGAGCAGGACCTCTGCTTCCACCGTGGGGTTGCCACGGGAGTCGAGCACCTCCCTGGCCACGATGGTGTCGATGACGAGATCGAGGGAGTCGAGCACGTGCAGCGGGTCAAAGATGAAGAGATCCTATGGAATGCCCCCTGCCGCCCCCCTGTTCGCTTTGGCACCATGCGGTGAGATCAGGCGGAATCCCTGCGCATGCGCATGCTTCACACCATGCTCCGGGTCGGCGACCTCGAGCGGTCTCTGCGGTTTTACACCGAGGTTCTGGGGATGCAGTTGCTGCGTCGCAAGGATTACCCCTCCGGCCGTTTCACCCTGGCGTTTGTCGGTTACGGCCCCGAGAGCGACCACACGGTGTTGGAGCTCACCCACAACTGGGATACCAAGGATTACGCCATCGGTGACGGCTATGGCCACATCGCCCTTGGGGTCGATGACATCGTCGGCACTTGCCAGGCCATCGCCGAACGGGGTGGACGGGTGGTGCGTGAACCCGGGCCGATGAAGCACGGCAACACCGTGATCGCCTTTGTGGAAGATCCCGATGGCTACAAAGTGGAATTAATTCAGCTGTCGTCCCGCTCGGACGCGGCTTAAGCGACGGCTCAACACGCCATGACCTCTTCGGCCCGCCCCAGCGTTGAACCTTCCGCCAGCCTCACGGCGGAGCCGGATCGCTTCAGCGATGAAGCCTGGGATCTACTGCTCGCAGGCCAGGACCTGGCCCGACGCTGGCGTCATGGCGAACTGGATGTGGAGCACTTGCTCCAGGTGCTGTTCAGCGACCGTCGCTACAGCGAGTTGGTGGATGGTCTGACTCTGGATCCCGAGGAGTTGCTCGATCGACTCGAAGGCTTTCTGGCTGAACAGCCGATGGCCCGTGGCGATGAACTGTTCGTTGGAGAGGATCTTGAGGATCTGCTGGAGGCCGCTGACCGGTGTCGTGGGCTGTGGGGCTCCCGGTTGATCGAGGTCTCCCATCTGCTGATCGCGATGGGACGGGACCCACGTGTCGGAGCGGATCTGTTTGAGCGCTTGGGCTTGCCGGCCGATCGGCTTGAGGCTGAGGTGCGTCAGTGGAGGCCAGTCCAGCGCGAAGCCATGGCCGTCCCTACCGAGAGGGCTGTTGCATCAGACAGGGCTGTCTCAGCAGAACGATCTGCCTCAAAAGATGGGGCCCCATTCAGAACGAGTGCTGCGCCTCGCGACGACAGGGCTGTCCCTCGCAGTAACAGGCCTGGCCCAAGAGACCTGCCTGCTGAGGCGGATGGACCGCCCTCGTTCCCCTCCCAGAGCCAGGCGCGCGAAAGCGTGCCGTCTTCCCCCGCATCAAGCGGCCGCAGGCGGAGTGCCCCTCCGGCCACTGCCGTTCCCGTGGCGCGCGTTGAGCCCCAACCGGCCGATCCTCTCCTCAGCGATCAGGTTCCGGAGGACGAGCCCACGGCCCTGCAGTTGTATGGGCGCGATCTCACCGCGGCAGCGGCCCAGGGTCAGCTCGATCCGGTGATCGGCCGCGACACCGAGATCCGGCGCTTGATCAAGGTGCTCTCCCGCCGCGGCAAGAACAACCCCGTGTTGATCGGTGCGCCGGGTGTCGGCAAAACCGCGATTGCGGAGTTGCTGGCCCAGCGGATCGTGGCTGGGGAGGTGCCGGAGTCGTTGCAGGGCTTGCGCCTGGTGGCCCTGGATGTGGGAGCGCTGATTGCTGGTGCCAAGTTTCGCGGCCAATTTGAAGAACGCCTGCGGTCCGTACTGGCGGAGGTCAGTGACCCTGATGCCGGCGTGGTGCTGTTTATTGACGAGCTGCACACGGTGGTGAGCAGTGATCGCTCCAGCGCTGATGCGGGCAGCCTGCTCAAGCCGGCGCTGGCCCGTGGGGATCTGCGCTGCATCGCCGCCACCACCCCGGAGGACTATCGCCGCACGGTGGAAAAGGACCCGGCACTGCATCGCCGTTTCCAGCAGGTGCCGATCCTCGAGCCATCGCTTGACCTCAGCATCGAGATCTTGCGCGGGTTGAAGGAGCGTTACGAGCTCCATCACGGGGTAACGATCACCGATGACGCCTTGGTGGCCTCCACGCGTCTGGCGGATCGCTACATCAGTGATCGCTGCTTGCCTGACAAGGCGATCGATCTGATCGATGAGGCGGCGGCTCAGTTGAAGATGGATGTGACCTCCAAGCCCCAGGTCGTGGAGGACGCTGAAGCGGAGTTACGCCGTGTGGAACTGGCTCTGCTGGCGGCGGAGCAGGCCCCGGAGGCAGAGCGGGTGCAGCTGCAGCGCTCGCGCCTTGAAGCAGCCAACCAACTCGAGAGCCTCAGGGAGCGCTGGCAGGCGGAGCGGGATCAGCTGTCGGAACTGCGCCAGCTCCTGCAGGACGACGAAGATTTGCGCCATGCCATGGCGGAGGCTGAGCGGGGCGGCGATCTTGAGGAAGCTGCGCGTTTGGAATACGACCAGTTGCATCGCGTGCAGCAGCGGCGCCATGACCTGGAGCAGACCCTGGCGGCAGCCCAGGCCGCCGGCACGGCCTTGCTTCGGGAGCAGGTGGAAGCTGGTGACATCGCTGATGTGGTGGCTCGCTGGACCGGGATCCCGGTCCAGCGCCTGTTGGCGGGTGAACGCCAAAAACTGCTGGAGCTGGACGCCCATCTCGGCGAGCGGGTGATCGGTCAGCCCGAGGCGGTGCAGGCGGTGGCGGCTGCCATCCGGCGCGCTCGGGCCGGCATGAAGGACCCGCGCCGGCCCGTGGGCTCTTTCCTGTTCCTAGGCCCCACTGGGGTGGGGAAGACGGAGTTGGCGAAGGCGTTAGCGGCCTTGCTGTTCGATGAAGACGAGGCTTTGGTGCGTCTCGACATGAGCGAGTTCATGGAGCGCAATGCCGTGGCGCGTTTGCTCGGGGCTCCTCCTGGCTACGTGGGCTACGAGGAAGGCGGTCAACTCACCGAAGCGGTGCGGCGTCGCCCCTATGCCCTGTTGCTGCTGGATGAGGTGGAGAAAGCCCATCCGGATGTGTTCAACGTGCTGCTGCAGGTGCTTGACGATGGCCGCCTCACCGATTCCCAGGGCCGCACGGTCGACTTCCGCCACACCGTGGTGGTGATGACCAGCAACCTGGCCAGCCGGGCCATCCTGGACAGTGCCCGGCAGGCCCAAGAGGAGGGTGCTGATCCGGCGGCGCTGGCGCAGACCCTCGCGACCCAGGTGGATGACGCCCTGGGCCGGCAGTTCAGGCCGGAGTTCCTCAACCGCATTGATGAAGTGATTCGCTTCCGGCCTTTGGGGGTCGATGACCTGGAGCGGATCGTGCGTTTGCAGCTGGCGGATCTCTCGACGCTGATGGCTGAGCAAGGGCTCGAGCTACACGTGGATTCCCCTGTGGTGCGGGCCCTGGCGGAGCTCGGTCACGAGCCTGAATACGGTGCAAGGCCCCTGCGCCGGGTGCTGCGCCGCCATCTTGAGAATCCCCTGGCCACCGAACTACTGGAGGAGCGCTTTGCCGGTGCGACAGCCGTGAAGGTCACGGCCGGTGATGCAGCCGGTGATCCCTTCCGATTTGCAGCTGAGTCTTGACGAGAGAGGCATCCGGTATGGTGATCGTTTGCTGGCAGGTGTGTTCAGCACCTCCGTCAGCACCGGCCCAGGATCCGTGACCACCCCCACTTCCGAGGACACAGCAGCGACCACGCCTCAGACGCCATCCGGCGAAAGCCGGAAGGGCGGGTTTTTGGCGGCCACGTTGGAGGAGCTGAAGCTTGTGGTCTGGCCCACCCGCCAGCAGCTGTTCAGTGAATCGATCGCTGTGATCTTGATGGTGAGCTTGTCGGCAGCGGCGATCGCATCGGTCAGTCGTTTCTTCAGTTGGTCTGCATCTCAAGTGTTCCGTTGATTCCCGGATGCACTCCGGGGACCCGTTGGTCTCGCTCTTCACGTTTTTTTTAACTCCTTAGCCCGTGTCTGACGTCGATCTCACTGCCCAGAGCGCTGACGTGCTTGATCTGCCCGCACCCAACGAGGGCGAGGCGGGCACGGTGTCGCCGGCCGCTCGCACCGCGGTGGCTCGTTGGTATGCAGTGCAGGTGGCTTCCAGTTGCGAGAAGAAGGTGAAGGCCACCCTTGAACAGCGTGCGGTCACCCTGGCGGTCAGCGACCGCATTCTTGAGATTGAGATCCCTGAAACCCCGGCCGTCAAAATTAAGAAGGACGGCAGCCGGCAATCCACCGAGGAGAAGGTGTTCCCGGGCTATGTCCTGGTTCGGATGGTGCTCGACGAAGACACGATGATGGCGGTGCGCAGCACCCCCAACGTCATCAACTTCGTGGGTGCTGAAGACCGCCGTGCCACAGGCAAGGCGCGTGGTCACATCAAGCCACGCCCGCTCAGCCGTTCCGAGGTGGATCGCATCTTCAAGCGTGCGGCTGAGAAGAAGACTGTGGTCAAGGTCGATCTCACCGAAGGCGATCAAATTCTGGTCACCGCTGGTCCGTTCAAGGATTTCCAGGGCGAAGTGATCGAAGTCTCGGGCGAGCGCAGCAAGCTCAAAGCCCTGCTCTCCATTTTCGGCCGGGAAACCCCTGTCGAACTGGAGTTTTCCCAGGTCAGCAAGCAAGGCTGACCCAACGGCGGCCGTCTCCCTGTGGAGGGCGGCCTCAGAAGTGGTTCGCCGCTTCGCCGCACCTGCCCCGAGGGTCAGGTGATCCGCAGATGTCCAACCCCGCTAGCCGATGGCCAAGAAAGTCGTAGCTGTGATCAAGCTGGCCCTTCAGGCCGGCAAAGCCAACCCTGCACCGCCCGTGGGTCCTGCCCTCGGTCAGCACGGGGTCAACATCATGGCGTTCTGCAAGGAATACAACGCCCGCACGCAGGACAAGGCCGGTTTTGTGATTCCGGTGGAGATCTCGGTCTTCGAAGACCGCAGCTTCACCTTCATCACCAAGACGCCTCCGGCGTCGGTGCTGATCACCAAAGCCGCTGGAATCGCCAAAGGTTCCGGTGAGTCCGCCAAGGGAAGCGTTGGTTCCATCAACCGCGCCCAGCTCGAGGAAATCGCCAAGACCAAGCTGCCCGACCTCAACTGCACCAGCGTTGAGTCGGCCATGCGCGTCATAGAAGGCACCGCCCGCAACATGGGCGTCGCCATCAGCGACTGACACGCGCAGCGCATCAGCGTTTTCCGCATTCCGTACACCCCATTGGGGGAGACCGTTTCGGTCGCCTGAACCCCACCTCTGACATGCCCAAACTCTCTAAGCGTCTGGCCAGCCTCGTCAGCAAGATCGAGGACCGTGCCTACGAACCCCTTGACGCCATCACGATCGTCAAGGAGAACGCCAACGCCAAGTTCGACGAAACGATCGAAGCCCACGCGCGTCTTGGCATCGACCCCAAGTACACCGACCAGCAACTGCGCACCACCGTGGCCCTGCCTGAAGGCACCGGTCAGACCGTGCGGATCGCTGTGGTCGCCCGCGGTGAAAAGGTGGCCGAAGCCAAAGCTGCCGGTGCTGAGCTCGCTGGCGACGACGATCTGGTCGAAACCATCGCCAAGGGCGAAATGGATTTCGATCTGCTGATCGCCACCCCCGACATGATGCCCAAGGTGGCCAAGTTGGGTCGTGTGCTCGGCCCCCGTGGTCTGATGCCGAACCCCAAGGCCGGCACCGTCACCACTGATCTGGCTGCCGCTATCAAGGAATTCAAGGCCGGCAAACTGGAATTCCGTGCGGATCGCACCGGCATCGTGCACGTCCGTTTCGGCAAGGCCAGCTTCTCTGCTGATGCCCTGCTGAACAACCTCAAGACCCTGCAGGAATCCATCGACCGCAACAAGCCCTCCGGTGCGAAGGGTCGTTATTGGAAGAGCCTGTATGTGACCTCCACCATGGGCCCCTCCGTGGAAGTCGACGTCACTGCACTGCAGGACATCAGCCAGGAAGGCTGAGTCAACACAGCGCTCCTGAAGTGCACGCTCGCCCTCCACTTCGGTGGGGGGCTTTGTTGTAGGTTTATGAGCTGGCGAAAGCCAGACGGGCACGCGCCCGGCCCAAGACAGCAGGTGATCAAAACGGTTGAACTTCGGTTCTTCCGCTCTGGTGTAAGCCCTGCCGAGGACAACGCGACGACTTTTCTCCCATTGGGATTGGATTCGGCACGCGGCCTCGATTCCTCTCGGAATTGCATCGGCCGCGTGCCCAGCTTGTTCCCCTCGATCCGATCCAATTCCTATGGGCCGCACGCTGGAGAGCAAGCAACAGATCGTCGAAGAGCTCAAGCAGCTCCTCGGTGAGGCCGAAATGGCACTGGTCCTGGATTACCAGGGTCTTTCCATCAAGGAAATGTCTGATCTGCGGACCCGTCTGCAGGCCAGCAACGGTGTGTGCAAGGTGACCAAAAACACCTTGATGCGCCGTGCCATTGATGGTGACAGTGCTTGGTCGGATCTCGACTCGCTTCTGAGTGGCACTAACGCTTTCGTCCTGGTGAAGGGCGATGTGGGTGGTGCTGTGAAGGCCGTTCAGGCTTTCCAGAAGGAGACCAAGAAGTCTGAAACCAAGGGCGGCCTTTTCGAAGGCAAGCTCCTGTCTCAGGCCGAGATCAAAGCCATTGGCGACCTTCCTTCCAAGGAAGTGCTCATGGCCCAGATCGCCGGTGCCGTCAACGCAGTGGCCACCAAGGTGGCTGTGGGCATCAACGAGGTTCCCTCCGGTCTTGCTCGGGCGCTCAAGCAGCACGCCGAATCCGGCGACAGCTGATCGTCTTCGACCCGACTGTTTTTTTGATCTGTTGCTGATTCCCAACCATGTCTGCTACTACCGACCAAATTCTCGAGCAACTGAAGACGCTCTCCCTGCTTGAAGCTTCCGAGCTCGTCAAGCAGATCGAAGAGGCCTTCGGTGTGTCCGCCGCTGCTTCTGCTGGCGTCGTGATGGCTGCCCCCGGCGCTGCTGGTGGTGGCGGTGAAGCCGCTGAAGAGAAGACCGAATTTGATGTTGTGCTGGAAAGCTTCGATGCTTCCGCCAAGATCAAGGTCCTCAAAGCTGTGCGCGAAGCCACCGGCCTGGGTCTGGGCGATGCCAAGGCTCTCGTCGAGGCTGCTCCCAAGGCCGTCAAGGAAGGTGCTTCCAAGGACGACGCCGAGGCCCTCAAGAAGGCCATCGAAGAGGCAGGCGGCAAGGTCACCCTCAAGTGATCGCTGCGCCGAGGTTCGCCTCGGCAACTGCTTTGTTCTCATCCACCGGTTGTTCCCTCAGGGAGCAACCGGTTTTTTGATGGCTGCTGCTCAGGGGCGGAAGGGAATCACCTGCAGCCGGATTGGTCCATTGCTGGCAGCGCCTGGGCGGAAGGCCACGTTGGTGGTCTCAGGAGGACGTGTCGGCGCGTAGCGCAGAGTTTTGAATCCCGGTGATGGTCTGGATGCACCCGCCTTGGCCAGCAAGGAGGCCGTTGAGTCGGCGTGGGCGAAATAGACATGGCTCAGGGTGCGGCCTTTGTAGGCCCGTCGCTCCAAGCTCCAGCCTGGTTCCAGGGTCAATTTCACAAAGGCATCGCGATCCCGTTTCACCGTCTTGGCCCGCGCCACCACGATGGGCACGCCGCGGTTGGGGTTCATGGCGGTGAGCACCAGCCCCTGGCGGTCGTTTTCCACACGCAGGCGGAAGGCACGGTCCATATCGCTGCCGCCGGTGCGCAGGGAATAGCCATTGCTATCGAGGTAACGGCTGCAGATGCCGCTGAAATCGAAGCTGTTCAGTGCCGGATTGACCAGACCATCGCTGCGCTCGTCCCAGCAGCTTGGCCGTGGCTTGATTTGCTCCAGAACGAGCAGTTTCCAGCGGTCACGGCCCACGGCCTGGGCCAGCACCGCGAAGCGCTCCTCGTCGAGGGGTTGACTGTCAAACAGGTTGGCGGCCGCCAGCGGAATGCCTGCAACTGCACTGCCAGTCAGAGCCATCAGGGCTGCGATCTGCCCGAGCTTGCGGGGCTGGCGCCGCCGACGTTCGGGGTAGGTTCGCGGCATGGCTGAGGCCCCACAAGAGAACGAATCTGTGTTGTACCGAACCTGGCGCGGAGAATCCAATGGTTGAGGGCCCGGGTCGCGTGGTGGCCGCCGCCACCGATGGCGCGTGCAGTGGCAACCCGGGGCCTGGCGGCTGGGGAGCGTTGCTGCGCTACGAAGACGGCAGCGTGGAGGAATTCGGTGGCTTTGCCCCTGCCACCACCAACAACCGCATGGAGTTGCAGGCCGCACTGGCAGTGCTCGAGCGGTTGCAGGACTTGCCCCGCCACCCCGATCTGCGCCTGCGCACCGACAGCAAATATCTGATCGATGGCCTCGGCTCCTGGATGAAGGGCTGGAAACGCAAGGGCTGGAAGACGGCCGCGGGCAAACCTGTGCTCAACCAGGATCTCTGGCAGGCCCTGGACCGGGCCCGGCTTGACGACGTGCCGTTGGCCTATGTGAAAGGGCACAGCGGTGACCCCGATAACGAACGGGTCGATCAGATCGCCGTGGCCTTTTCACGCGGGCAACAGCCGGTGCCGACGCAGGCTGGAGAAGTGAAGGCGGGTTTACCCATGGCACGTCGCAAGAGTGCATCCGGTGCCACCAAGTCCCAGGTGGTGGAGGTGGCCAGTCAGCAAGCGGTGGAGGATCCCGCTCCTCCCGGTCTGCAGCGGTTGCTGAGTCGCCTGGAACTGGCGGATCGCCTGGCCAGCGGCGGTTATGCGCTCACGGCCATTGAGTTGGCGCAGTTGGTGGAACAACCGCTCTCCAAGTTGGGCCAACACCAGGGGGCCTGGCGCTGGCGTGACTGGGAGGTGCAGCCCATCGAAGAGGGGAGCCGCTGGCGGTTGCACCGCGACACGGCAGGATCGAAGCAGAACGACGAGGCGGGCCATGGCTGAGCCCACACGCAACTTCGCCGGTGGCTTTTATCAGCGCTGGTTTGGTCCGGTGCTGGCCAATGACGAGGGCATCGACGCCGAGCAGCTCAGCCGCACTGCTCTCACAGCCCTGGGGCAAGCCAGCCTGCGCCGTTCCTGGCCGGGGATTTCCACCGTGCTGGATGGGGTGGGTGCCGAGCTGCAGCATCGTGACCTGCGGTTGGAGCAGGTGCTGTTTGGTTGCCGCTTTAGCAATCCGGTGGGGTTGGCGGCTGGATTCGATAAGAACGGCGTGGCGGCCGGGATCTGGGATCGCTTTGGGTTCGGTTTTGCCGAAGTGGGCACGGTCACATGGCATGCCCAGCCCGGTAATCCCCGCCCGCGCTTGTTTCGCTTGGCAGCGGAGCAGGCGGCCCTGAATCGCATGGGCTTCAACAACGAAGGCGCCGAGGCCATGGTGCGCACCCTTGAGCGTCAGACCCTGCCCCCTCCAGGACAGCGCCCGGCGGTGCTCGGGATCAATCTCGGCAAATCCAAGATCACCAGCCTCGAGATGGCCCCCGACGACTACGCCTCCTCACTGGAGGTGCTGGCGCCGATGGCGGACTATGCCGTGATCAATGTCAGCTCCCCCAATACGCCAGGGCTGCGGGATCTGCAGGATTCCTCCCAGCTGCGCCGCTTGGTGGAGCGGCTCCGGCGTCTGCCGGCCTGCCCACCTTTGCTGGTGAAAATCGCCCCCGATCTCGACGATGAGGCGATTGATGCCATTGCTCGCCTGGCCTATGAGGAGGGGCTCGCCGGGGTGATCGCGGTGAACACCAGCCTTAACCGGTTGGGGATGGAACAGCGCGTGCTGTCTCAGACCGGTCGCACGTTGGCGGAGGAGGCCGGTGGCCTCAGTGGTGCGCCGTTGCGCCATCGGGCGCTGGAGGTGATGCGCCGGCTGCGAGCCACTGCAGGGCCCTCGTTGCCCCTGATCGGTGTGGGTGGGATCGATTCTCCTGAGGTGGCCTGGGAGCGGATCACGGCCGGTGCGTCCTTGATTCAGCTCTACACCGGTTGGATTTTCCAAGGCCCCGATCTGGTGCCTCGGATCCTGCAGGGTTTGAGCAGTCAGCTGGATCGCCATGGCTTCCGTCATCTGCGCGATGCGGTGGGCAGCGGCGTGCCCTGGCAATGATCGATACCCTGCGGGCAGGGTTGCTTCCCCCCGTTGGCGCTGGCTGAGCTCTTCGAACGCGTCCCGGCGCTGGCTCGTCTGGAAGCACTTTCGCGTGGCTTCACCCGCCGTCAGTTGGTAGCGGTGGCGGTGCAGGAGGAGACCCTTACCCTCAGCTGGCTGCAGAACGGGGAGCGCCAGTGGCGTGGTGTCGACCTGCCAGTTGATCTGTGCCGGGATGGTCTGCCGATGCAGCGTCAGGCCCTGGGCGAGCTCTGCGCGGATCTGTTGCTCGATTGCGGTCTCAGCCCCGCAGCGGTGGATCTCGAGCTGTTGTTGCCTCTTGAAGCCTGTCAGTGGCGACTGCTGGCGGGCAGCGATGGCGGCGTTGATCTACGTGGCTTGGATGCGGCGGCGTTGCGCCGGCTCGCTCCGCCTCTGGACTGGCCGCTGACGCTCGATGACGCCTACCTGGCCCTGATGCCGCAAGAGCACGCTGCCTCAGTGCAGGTCTTGGTGGGGGCTCAGCGACTGATGCTCCAGGCCTGGGTGGATGTGGCCGAAGCCGCTGATCTCAGCCTGCAGCGGATGGATTGGTTGCTGGCGGCTGCCTGGCGCGGGCTCGTGGCGGGTTTTGATCAGCTTCCGGATGAGTTGGTGTGGTTGATTCGCGCCAAGGGCGGTTGGCGTGTGCTGGTGCTGGCTGAGGGCTTGCCGGAGTTGGATCGCTGGATCAGGGACCAAGACTTGGCCCCTGACCTGGCCCCGGAGGAGGCGCTGCGCCTGGAGCTTGAGGCGTTGTTGGTGGGTTGGGAGCAACTCCCCGGTCAGGGCGGTGGCGCGTCGCGCTGGGAGCGTCATTGGTGGATCACGGCACGCCCTGACGCGCAGGAGCAATGGTTGGGATGGCTGGCGGCCTTCGCGGATGGGCCTGTGTTGGGGCGTCGTTCCCCGCAGGCAGGCACGGTTGATCTCCATGCGGACCCATTGATGGCCCTGGCTTTGGCCGGTGGACAGGACCTGGATCTGCTGGAGGAGCGGCGGCCTGAACTCGGGCTGCCCGCCCCGACGCCGGTGCGGCGCGCGAGCCGCAGTTTGCTACTGCAGGGGGCTGGCTGGGGTGGTGGTGTGCTCTTGTTGGCTGTGCTCGGGCTTGGGGGCATGGCCTGGTGGGAAGGCCAGCAGGCTCAGCATTTGGAGGCTTTATTGCCGGTGGAGCAGCAGGTGCAGGCCACGGAAGCGAAGCTGCGCCGCTTGAAATCCCGTACGGCCACCCTCGCCAAAGACAACAAACAGATCGCCAAGCAATTGGTGGCGGTGCGATCGGGATCAGCGCTGCTCGAGCAGTTGCGCCGGATCACGCCTCAGGGCATTCAGCTCAAGGATCTCAACGTGAATGACGACACCATCAAACTCAGTGGGGCAGTGCAGGGGGGTGGCCGTCCCGGCCCATTGGAGCGCATCAATGCCCTGGTGCTGGCCCTGGGGAAGTTGCCGCAGACCCAGGCCGATGGCGTGAAGGTGGTGAAAGTCACTCGGAATGACAAGGATGATGCGTCCACGGTGAGCTTCAGCCTCACTTGGGCTTTGGATTCAGCCGCGAAACCCTCGCTGCAAATGCTCCAGGATCTGGGGGCTGAGGGGATGGCAGAACGGTTGCGGCTGCTGGAGCGCGAGGGGGTGGAGTTGTGACCAACCTCAGCCCTGAGTTACCGGCCTGGCGGCGCCGACTCACCCGGGAGCGGGTGCTGGTTGGTGTCCCCGTGCTGGTGGTGCTGGTGGTGGTGGCCCTGTTGGCGGTGGTGGATGGCTGGCCCCGGCTGGGGCGGATGCAGGAGCAGCAGGAGCGTCTGGAGGACTTGCGGCGAAAACAGGCGTCTTTGCCCGGGCTGCAGCGTCAATTGCCCAAGGCGGAGATCCGAGCAGAGCAGGTGGCACTAGAGCAGGCCCTGTTGGTGGATCTGATTGCGGGCCGGGGACGGATTCAGACCTTCCTGGCCCAACTCAGTCGAGAGGCGGCCGCTACAGGCGTGCTGATTGAGCTGTATGAGCCGGTGCCTGCAACGGCTGCGCCTGCCGAGACATCGGACCGCAATGCGCGCAACAACTCCCGCAATGCCAAGGCGGCGGTCCCCAAGGATCCGCTGACGGGGCTCGGCTACAGCAAAACCAGCGTGTTGCTGCAAGTGCAGGGTCCCTACACGGGGATTCAGTCTTTTTTGCGCCGAATGGAGGCTCTGCAGTTGCTGGTGCAGCCCAGTGATCTGGCCCTTAGGGCGCTAGAGATCAAGGCCGATGCCAAGGATTCAGCGGTCAGGGTGCAACCTCTTACCGAATTAAAGCTGCGGCTTTCGTTCTTTGACAAAACCCCAGCGGCCATCCAGTCCTGACTGGCTTTGTCATTCCGCGACGGCCTGGCTGGTTGAAGCCATAGGCAATCGATACCATCCGCCCATTAAGCATTGCTGGCGGTTTGTCCATGTCCTCTCCCCGGCGACTGTCGTCCGCAATCCTGGTGCTGGCGCTTGGAGCCGCTGCTGTGGATGGAGTGGCTCAGGGGACAGCAGGTGGTGGTGTCGCCCGTGCGCAGAGCCGAAGCCAGCGGCAGGGCACTTTGCAGCTCACCTTGCGGCGCAAGACCAAGGCCCTGGAGGTAGTGCTGGAAGGGGTGGGTGAACGGCCGGAGCTGCAGCAGCGCCTCAACAACGGTGTTTGGGAAGCACAGTTGCGCACCCAGGGCACGCCAGGGCTCATGCGTGGACCCCAGACCCTCAGCCTGCCGGAGCTGGGGATTGAAGCGGTGTCGCTGTCGGGGGTAGGTGACCGCTATCAGGTGACGGTGCGTCCGGTGCAGGGTCAGTCCCTGAAGGACCCCGTGGTCAGCGCCGACGGCCGCAATTTGATCCTCACGTTCTCTGGTCTGGGCACGCCCCAGCTTCAGACCGGTCGCCTGGATCTCAATACCCCCGGCCGGGTGCCTCAACCTCGTTATGCCCCACCGCTTCGGCCAAGGGCGGTGGCACCGCCGTTGGGTGACATGGCGGTGGGAACGATGGTGCTCCAGAACCGCAGTTTTGTGAATGTGAGTGGCCCTCCGGTGACGCTCACATTGAATAACGCGCCGGCGAAAGATGCCCTGATGGCTTTGGCTAGATTGGGAGGGTATGGGTTTGTATTTCTTGGTCAGGAGGCCGCAAATTCAAACGGTGTGTCAGAGGGCGGTGATAGTGATCCGTCGGTGAAATTGGTGTCGTTGGCTTTTCAGGAAGAAAATTATGCAAAAGCCTTTAATTCTGTTCTTTTGGCTGCTGGATTGAAGGGTCGGATCGATGGGAAGACTGTGTTCGTTGGCTCCCAGCTTGCCAATGTCAGTTTTTCGCCGTCTGTCTCGAAGGTTTATCGATTGAATCAGGTGACAGCTGATGCTGCGGCCCAGTATCTGGCGAGTCTTGGTGCAAAGGTTTGTGTGCCGACGACGACAACATTTAATAGCTCAAATAGTTCGACTGAAGGAACTGCATCGGCTAGTTCAAGTCAGACGCAGTCGTCCTCTTCCACGAAAACAGAAATCAGTTGTTATGGCGGAAATCAGGGTGAAAAAAAGTCTGGTCATCTTGCGTTGAAGGGTCCACTTTTGGGGCTAGAAGGCACGACGGATGGTCGTTTGTCCACAGTGACGTTGGTGGGTGAGTCGCGCTTGGTTGCGGTAGCTGAGGCTTATCTCAAAAATTTGGATTTGAGGAAGCGTCAGGTTGCTGTTAAGGTTCAGATTTTGAATATTGATTTGACAAATGACAAGAGTATTGATGCAAGTTTTTCGGCGAGGCTTGGTAATACTTTTATTGTGAGTGAGAGCGGGAAGGCGTTCATGAATTTTGGCGAATATAGGCCTGGGAATAGTGCTGGGACGGGGCTCTTGGGTCGAGGAACTCCTTATGCAACTCCCGGCTCTTATTCCGCTGGGGTGCCCATGGAGGCTGCCAGCGATGTGGTTGGGGCTGTCGTGGGTGCGCAGGATGTCGTTGCTCCGGTTGCGGAGTCTCAAAAAGTCTTTGATCCTCCCTATGTCCCAAAAAGTGAGTACAAAAATGTGACAACAAGGACTTACGATCCTGATACTGGAAATCTGATTTCTTCTGTCACCGGCCCACAACTATTTCCTTCAATCGGTCCTGACGGTCAGCCGGAATACGTTCTTTCTGCCGATCCTTCTGCTGACCCGAAATTAGTGCCTAGGTATGACGTGCAGGGGCGGCCTATTTATGTGCAGTCGACAGACCCTGCTGCGGCACCAACTCTTGTGCCTAGGTATGACTCTTTGGGGCGACCTATTTATGTGCCATCAGCGGATCCCTCTGCCGAGCCAAAGTTGATGCCTCGCTATGACAAAAATGGAAGGCCTGTGTACGTCGCGGGTAAAGATCCTCGGGAGTTTAGTTATCCGCAAAATTCATTTTATGGCTATTTAGAGGCTGCCATCCAGTCGACAAGTGCTAAGACTCTTGCGTCGCCTACTCTTCTGGTGCAGGAAGGAGAAAGCGCAAAAGTGGAGACTGGTACAAGTGTGATTACTGGTGTAAAGGCAACGGAGACGGCAAATGGCTCGACCCAATTCGAGAACACCAGGGAAAATGCAGGTTTGACTTTAGGTGTAGATATTGAGAAAATTGATGATAATGGGTTTGTGACATTAAAGGTATTCCCTTCCGTTTCGATACCGCAGGAAGCTGGTTTTCAGGAGGGGGTGCCTATCTACAATATTACTGGTCGAAGCCTGAGTTCTGGCCGCGTGCGATTGCGAGACAGGCAGACGCTTGTTTTGACGGGTGTGATTCGGGAGTCGGATATTGAAGTTGTTAGAAAGTGGCCCATTCTTGGCGACTTGCCTGTTTTGGGTCAGATGTTTCGTAAAACTGAATCAGAGCGAGAAAAGCAAGAGCTCGTCATCCTTGTGACGCCATCAATTGTTGACGATGAGGCGGGTGGGGCCTATGGCTATGGCTTCCGCCCTTCAACGAAAGAAGCCCGTCAGTTGATGGGCCCCAGCTAATCAGAAGCCCGTCGCTGGCATGAACAGTTTCATCGCCAGTGGTAGCAGAGCCTTGGATGTTGAAAGGAGGCCGCCAAGCAGTGCAGATCCCACGCCATTGCCGCTTTGTTTGTTGTGCACTTTGTCCTGCAGAGATGTTGCGGCAGCCTGTAACTGTTCGGCCTTGGCTGTTGCCCCTTCGCCTTCATAAAGCGTGCTGGCGTAGCTGAAGTCTTGAACCGCAAGTTGGCGTTTGCCGAGCTTCTCGCGAGCAATGCCACGGGCTACCCAGCTTTCGGCGGCGTCGGGTTGTTTGCGGATGGCGAGACCAAACAGGTTTTCTGCTTGGTTCCAGCGATCGCTTTCCGCCGCGCTCACCCCGGAGTTGTGCAGTGCGGCGTGACTCTGGGCCTGGGGTTGCATTCCCGTGGCACCGTTCCAATGGGCTTGCTCGAGGGCATTCGCGTCCAGCACTGTGCCAGTGAGATCGGCATTTCGTAAATCAGTGCCGTAGAGCTTGGCTCCTTGCAGATTGGCTCCCCGCAGAGAGGCCCCTTTCAGGCTGGTGAAGCTGAGATCGGCGCCGCGCAGATTGGCGCCATCCAAACGGGCTTGGCCGAGGTTGGCGCGCTGTAAGCCAGCGCCAGTGAGATCAGCATCGCGCAAGTCAACGTGCACCAGATCCACATCCGCTAGGCGGCATTGCGGGCAGCGTTTGTTTTGCAGCAGCTCAAGCAGGCTTTCGTTAGCCATGGCTTGAGACACCCAAGTCGTGGGAGTGATCAGCGCAGCGACCAGAATCAGGCGATAGCTCAGGGCTGCCATGGTGATGCGTGCTGCTGGCTGGGTTTTATCGCTCCGCACCGTTGACGTCGAGCGTCAGGATGCAGTGATTCAGCACCAGCCCCTTGGCTAGCCCGGTTCCTCCCCATGGGGGCAATCTCAGCGCTGAAGCGCGGCGTTTGGGCTGTGATCCCCAACGCTTGCTCGATGCCAGTGCATCCTTGGTGCCCTTTCAGCCTCCGCGTTCGTTGCGACGTGCTCTGGCGCAGGCGATCCGTGGCAGTGCATTGCGCGATTACCCAGACCGCAGTCAGTCGGAGTTGCGCCTTGCTCTTGCTGCGCACCACGGCATCGATCCAGATGCGCTGCTTGCTGGCAACGGAGCTGCTGAATTGTTCACCTGGGCGGCGCGTGATGCGGCCGCTGCGGGCAGCAATATTCTCCCGCAGCCGGGCTTCGCCGATTACGCCCGTGCCCTCCATTGTTGGCGGGGGGCAACTGAGGCGATGCGCTTACCGCTCGCTTGGTCTGATGCTTGGCCTCAGCCTTTCCCTCATCACTCTGATTTCGCCTCAGGGTTGTCCTCGGGTCGCTGCTTGTGGATCACCAATCCCCACAATCCAACGGGCCAGCTCTGGGATCGTGCCTCGCTGGCAAGGCTTCTGCCGCATTACGCGTTGGTGATCTGCGATGAAGCCTTTCTGCCTTTAGTGCCAGAGGGGGAGGCTCATTCGCTGGTCCCTTGGGTGCGGGATTATCCGAATCTGGTAGTCATTCGGAGCCTCACCAAGCTGTTTGCCATCGCTGGCCTGCGCCTTGGATATGTCGTTGCCCATCCCGATCGCCTCCAGCGTTGGAAGGAATGGCGTGACCCATGGAGTGTCAATGGGCTGGCCATGGCTGCGGGTGCAGCCGTGATGGGTGACCGGTCCGGGCTGGAGCGTTGGATGGCTCGCGTTCATGGTTGGGTTCAGCGCGAAGAGCCCTGGTTACGCGCTCAGCTCAATCAGCTGCCAGGGCTGACAGCGCGTCCCAGCAGCGTCAACTTTCTGCTCATTGAAGGTTGCGCGTCGTTGCTGACTATTCGCGACGGGCTGGCGCGCCGCGGGGTGCTGTTGCGCGATTGCCGTTCCTTTGAAGGGCTCGGGGAGCGTTGGCTGCGTGTTGGCCTTCAAAGCCATGCGAATAACCGCCGTATCGTGCGTGCTCTGCGTCAGGAGCTGGAGCGTCAGTCGTTGGTTTGAACGACCAAGCCTTCAAGGATGGTCACCAGTTGTTGTTCGGCATCCCGCACGGCCAGGTGTTCCATGCCGGTGCGCATCGTGGTCAGTGGGTCGGCGGCAGGCGCGCATCCGCGCAGGCGAGGCCCCAGCAGGCGCCAGAGGGTTTGCAGTAACACAGGTTGCTCGGGAGCGTGTTGATGCACGATCACGGCCGCTCCGAGTGCTGCGGCGCAGGCGGCATTCGCGTCTTGATGTTGGTCGGCGGCTTGGGGAAAAGGCACCAATATCGTTGGCGTACCCGCCACCGCCAGTTCGCTGAGGCTGCCTGCTCCCGCACGGCTGATGGCGAGATCGGCATGTTGCAGCAGGCCCGGCACCTCATCGCTGAAGGGGCGCTCCACCAATTGCGGATGCTTCAGGGTGCCGGCCTCCGGGTCGTTGCTGCCGCTCAGGTGCACCACACGGCACCCCGCGGCCAGCAACTCCGGCAGCACGGCACGCACCATTCGATTAAGGCCGACGGCGCCTTGGCTGCCGCCGATCACCACCAGCAAAGGCCCAGGTCCTTGGGGGACCCAGGTGGGAAGCCCCTGAGGTGCCAAGAAGGCGGTGCGCACAGGCGTGCCGGTGACGCAGGCGTTGGTCCCCGGGATGCGTTCTGTTGCGGCTGGCAGGCCAACGGCGACCTGAGTGCAGAAGCGTCCCAGCAGGCGGGTCACACGCCCGGGGATGGCATTGGATTCATGCAGCACCACCGGCACCCTGCACCATCGGGCCGCCAGGATTGCGGGTGCCGCTATGTAGCCGCCGGTGGTGAACACCACCTCGCTGCCGCTGCGGCGGATCAGCCGGCGCACGTCACGGCTGGCGGCAATCAGTTGGATCAGTTGGATCAGCTTGCGCAGTCCCCTGCCCTGGAGCCCACCGGCTTTGACGGTGACCAGCCCGTAGCGCTCGGGCACCAGGCTGGTTTCCAGCCGATCGGGGACTCCAAGCCAGCGGGTTTGCCAGTGGGCTGGTAGGGCTTCGGCGACTGCCAGGGCGGGAAACAAATGGCCGCCGGTGCCGCTGGCGGCGATGAGAAGCCGTGACATGGCAGCGGGCGGGCACGAACAGGCGCCCTAACTTAAGGGCGAAGCTCAGGACGGTTGGCGTGCGGCATCTCGATTGGATCACTGGCCGTGCAATTCGCCGTGCAAACCCTCGAGGCGTGCTGAACGGGTCCTTGCGTTCGATGGTGTTGGCTGCGTTGGTGGCGATCAGCGCTCCCGTGGCTGGATTGGTGAGTGCCCAAGCTCCTGTGCGTGCTGCTTCTCAGCCGGCGAATTTGGTGGAGCGTCTCGAGCAGGCTCTGAACGCTTCCGATCCAGCGGGTCTCGAGGCATTGGTCGCGCCGGGGCAGCTTCCGCAGTGGGTTCCTCGCCTGCAGCGCTTTACAGAGCGGTTCTCCAATGCCCGTTGGCAGCTCAAAGCAGGAGCACCTCTTTCCGATGGCCGCTTGCCTGTGGCCGTGAGTGTGGAGGGCAGCACGGAAAAAGATGGACTGATGTTTTCGCTGCAGGCGAGTCAGTCGTTGGCCCTCAGCACCGAAGCCGGGTTGATCACCGACCAGGAAGTGCTGAACGAGCAGTCTCTGCTGGTCAATGCGCGAGGCGAATTACCCGTGACGTTGTTGATTCCCGACACTGTGCTGACAGGGAGCCGTTACGACGTGGATGTGATCCTCGATGAGCCGTTGGGTCAGGCGATGGTCGCTGGAGGGCTGATCGCCCTGACGCCGGCCCAAGTGCGTGCGCAAACCAGTCCGGATATTCAGCTGGAGCCTTTGGGTAGTGGTGGCTTGTTCAAGTCGGTGCAGGCTCCCTTCCAGCCCGGTGTGCAGACCTGGGCTGCGATGTTGGTGCATCCCGATGGCGTGATCACGGTCACCAAACAGGTGCGCGTGGTGAGCGACCGCAGTCAGCTGGGTGGCTAAACGACGCCGTCTTGGATGCGGCCAAGCCCTTGGCTTGATCTCGATGGCATTAAGCGTCCGTGGCGTTGGCTTGAGGAAGTCTCCGCCGCAGCGCCGACACATCCGCCTCGCCCAGGCCTTGGTCCATTAGCGCCTGTTCCTGGTCGCGCACCGCGGCGGTAATCGGGAGCTCCAGACCGGCGGCCGCTGCGGCCGCCAGGGCAATGCCCAGATCCTTGTGGTGGAGCTCCAACTTGAAGCCCAGCGGATAGGTATCAGCGAGCATGGCGGCGGAGCGGTGCTCCAGGGCCCAGGATCCGGCCGCTCCGTGTTTGAGGGCATTCACCACCTGATCCATCGGCAGCTGCAGGTGTTGGCCAAGGGCGATCGCTTCCGCCACGGCGGCATAGCTACCTGCCACCAGCACCTGGTTGATCGCTTTCACCTGCTGGCCAGCACCCACAGGGCCGAAGTGGTGGATGGAGCCGCCGATCACCTCCAGCAGCGGCCGTGCCCGCTCCAGATCCTCTGCGTCTCCTCCGCATAGCACCGTCAGGCTCCCCGCCTTGGCGCCTTCCGTGCCCCCGGTGACGGGTGCATCCAGGAACTGCACTCCTCGCGCGTTCAGTCGCTGCGCCATCGCTTGCGCCCCGGCGGGGCTGATGGTGGAGCAATCGATCACCAGGCTGCCTTCCGCCAGCGCCGGTCCGGCGCCTTGCGCTCCCCAGAGCACCTCCTCCACCGCGGCGTTATTACTGACGCAGACCAGCAGTGCTTGGCAGCCTTGGGCGGCTTCGGCCGGCGTGGCGCAACGCACAGCGCCTTGCAGATCCGGGTGATCTTCAGCGCTGCGGCTGCGGGTGTGCACCCGCAGGTGATGGCCGGCCCGCAGCAGGTTGATCGCCATGGGCAGCCCCAGAGCACCAAGCCCCACCACGGCCAGTTGGGTGGGAGCACTGAGGGGAGATCTGGGCATGACGGGCGGGATAAGGGCGTAGGCCTGCCCCTTGATTGTGTGAGATCTGCTCCGCTCCCGTGCTCATGGAGACGTGAGTCAGATCTGGTCATTGTTTGTGCGGAGGTCAGTCAGACCTCGCCAGTTGGGTTGCAGCAACGTTGGCGAGTCCCGATCCTTTGCAGTGATGACCCGAGCGCAACGTTGGCAGCGGGTGTTGTTGATCCCCTGCGCGGCTCTTGCCGCTGCTTCGCTTCTTGCGAGTCGTGGCCAGGCCGAATCCCGCCGCGATGGGCAGCCTGACCAGCGGCCCAAGCTCACCCAGGTCCAGAAGCAGGCGTTGTTCAAGGTGCGTCGTGACTGGGAGTTGCGCAGCTACCCCCAGCGGCTTGCCCTGCTTAAAAACGAGCAGCTGTGCCTCAAGGATGCCGACACCATCGAGTCCTATCGCACTTGCAAACAGCAGCGCTATCAGGCCCGCCGCTCACTGCATCGGCAGGGGCGTGAGCAGCTCAATGTCGAGCGCAAGCGACTGGGCTTGCCGCTCTGGCCTGAGCGGTCTGGGCGCCACTCCAAGCGCGGCTGAGTGAGGGGTGAGCTGACCAACAAAAAGGCCGCTCCTTGAGGAGCGGCCAACAAGCCTGAACAGCCACAGCAGTGAGGCTGCCCAACCGATGCCTGGGGGTGATCAGGCGGCGTCGAGGGCGGCCACGCCGGGGAGAACCTTGCCTTCCAGCAGCTCGAGGCTGGCGCCACCGCCGGTGGAGATGTGGGACATCTTGTCGGCGAGACCGGCTTTCTCAACGGCTGCAACGGAGTCACCGCCGCCGATGATCGTGCAGCAACCCTTGCCGCTCAGGTCGGCCAAGGTTGTGGCGATGGCGTTGGTGCCGGCTGCGAATTTGTCGAACTCGAACACACCCATGGGGCCGTTCCAGATCACGGTCTGACAATCCGCAAGGGCGTTCTGGAACACCTTGACGGAGTCGGGACCGATGTCCAGGCCCATCCAGCCGTCGGGGATGGCGGTCACAGGAGCGGTCTGGCTGTTGGCATCGGGAGCGAAGTTGTCGGCCAGAACCACATCGGTGGGCAGCAGCAGTTCCACACCTTTGGCTTTGGCCTTGGCCTCGAGCTCCTTGGCCAGTTCCAGCTTGTCCTCTTCCACCAGGCTCTTGCCGACGGCAAGGCCACGCGCTTTGTAGAAGGTGAAGATCATGCCGCCGCCGACAAGGATCTTGTCGCACTTGTCCATCAGTGCCTCGAGCACGCCGATCTTGGAGCTCACCTTGGAGCCACCCACGATGGCGGCGAGGGGGCGCTTGGGAGCGTCGATGGCACCCTGCAGGTACTGAAGCTCCTTCTCCATCAGGAAGCCGCCGACGGAAGGCTTGAGGAACTTGGTCACGCCCTCGGTCGAGGCGTGGGCGCGGTGGGCGGCACCGAAGGCGTCGTTCACGTACACCTCAGCCAGGCCGGCCAGCTTTTCAGCGAAGCCGGCATCGTTCTTTTCTTCTTCGGCGAAGAAGCGCACGTTCTCCAGCAGCACCACGTCGCCGTCGGCCATGGCGCCCACCTTGGCTTCAGCGTCGGGGCCGATGCAGCTGTCGGTCTTCACGACGGGCTTGCCCAGCAGCTCGCTCAGGCGCGCGGCCACGGGGGTGAGGCGCATGCTGTCGTTCACCTGGCCCTTGGGGCGACCGAAGTGGGCCGACAAAATCACCTTGGCGCCCTTGCCGATCAGGTCGTTGATGGTGGGGAGGGCGGCGCGGATGCGGGTGTCGTCGGTGATCGCACCGGCGTCGTTCAGAGGCACATTGAAATCAACCCGCACGAGAACGCGTTTGCCGCTGAGGTCGGCGCCGGTGAGGCTGGCCAGGGAACGCTTCGCCATGGGGTTGTGTCGTGCGGTAAGAAAACGAGGGGAGATTAACGCGAGTCGTGCAGATCTGGCGCTAGACCAGCGTTATCGGTGCGGTTCACGAGGAGGAACGCATGTTCAACACCGTTCTGTTCCCGATCGATCAAAGCCGCGAGGCGGTGGAGACCGCCGGTAAAGCTCTGGAGTTGGCCCGCAGCCACGGCAGCCGCATGGTGCTGCTCTCGGTGGTGCAGCCGGAGCGACCGGAGATGCATGACCACGCCACCGTGGCCCCCCTGCTGGAGCAGGCCCGCAGCCGCTTCGAGGAGGCGGGGGTGGCCTGCGAGGTTGTGGAACGGCAGGGCAAGCCGGCCTTCGTGATCTGCGATGTGGCTGACGAGTTGAATGTGGACGTGATTGTGATGGGCACCCGCGGCGTGAATCTCGAAGACGACACGGAGAGCACGGCGGTGCGGGTGATTCAGCTGGCGCCCTGCCCTGTGCTGGTGGTGCCGTGAGTACCCCCCCCATTCAGTGGTACCCCGGCCACATCGCCAAAGCGGAGCAGCAGCTCAAGCAGAACCTCGACAAGGTGGATCTGGTGATCGAGGTGCGCGATGCGCGCATCCCCTTGGCGACGGGGCATCCCCACCTCAACCGCTGGGTGAAGGGCAAGCAACATTTATTGGTGATCAATCGCCGCGACATGGTCACCGCTGAGGCGCGTGATGCTTGGCAGCAATGGTTCAAGAGCCAGGGGCAGGCCACGGTCTGGTGTGATGCCAAGGCCGGTACCGGTGTGAAGCAACTGCAGCAGGCGGCGATTCGGGCAGGCAACCAGCTCAATGAGCGCCGCCGCAACCGGGGCATGCGTCCACGGCCGGTGCGTGCCCTCACCCTGGGTTTCCCCAACGTGGGGAAGTCGGCTCTGATTAATCGCCTGGTGAAACAGAAGGTGGTGGCCAGTGCCCGCCGCGCTGGGGTCACCCGCACGTTGCGCTGGGTGCGTTTGGGCCAAGACCTGGATCTGCTGGATGCTCCTGGGGTGTTGCCTCCCCGGCTCGACGACCAGCGCGCGGCTCTGTTCCTGGCCCTCTGCGATGACATCGGCCAGGCGGCCTACGACGGTGAGCTGGTGGCTCAGGCGTTTCTGCGTATGTTGACGGCCATGGAGCAGCGGCCGGGGTCCGGTGTCTCCTTGGGCCGGGTTGAAAAGCGTTATGGCATTGCGCTCACCGGTGAGACAGCGGATCCCGCGCTGTGGATGCAGGCCGCGGCGGAGAAGCACACTTCTGCCGATACCTCGCGCATGGCCCAGCGTCTGATGGACGATTTCCGTAAATCAGCCTTGGGCAGTATTTCTCTGGAACTGCCGGCGGAGCAGGTGGCGTGAGTCCGCAGGGTCAGCGGCGGCCACGGCCTCCCTTGCCGGAGGAGACCTTCACTCAGGCCTTTGGTGAGGGCGAGGGGGAATTGGTCACGCTCACGTATCCCAAGCCATTGCCAATGCGACTGGATCGTTGGTTGGTGAGTCAGCGCTCCGAGCAGAGCCGGGCCCGGATTCAGAAGTTCATCGACGCTGGCTTTGTGCGCGTCAACGGCAAAACCGGCAAGGCGAAAACGCCATTGCGTGATGGCGATGAGGTGCAGCTGTGGATGCCGCCGCCCGAGCCGCTGCCTTATCTCAAGCCAGAGCCCATGGACCTGGATGTGCTCTTTGAAGACGATCACCTGATCGTGATCAACAAGCCGGCCGGTCTCACGGTGCATCCAGCGCCCGGCAATAAAGACGGCACCTTGGTGAACGGCCTTCTGCATCACTGCCCGGATCTGCCAGGGATCAGCGGCAAACTGCGGCCCGGGATCGTGCACCGGCTTGATAAGGACACCACCGGTTGCATCGTGATCGCCAAGAGCCAGGAGGCTTTGGTCAAACTGCAGGTGCAGATCCAGAAACGGATTGCCTCCCGGGAGTACATGGCTGTGGTGCATGGACTTCCCCAGGGGGATTCGGGGTCGATTGTTGGGGCGATCGGGCGGCATCCGGCGGATCGCAAGAAATATGCGGTGGTGAGTGGCGAGAGCGGCCGCTATGCCTGCACCCACTGGACCCTGGTGGAACGGCTTGGGGATTATTCGCTCTTGCGTTTCAAGCTCGACACCGGCCGCACCCACCAGATCCGGGTCCATTGCGCCCACATGAATCACCCCGTGGTGGGGGATCCCACCTACAGCCGCTGCCGCAAACTGCCGATCGACCTGCCTGGCCAGGCCCTGCATGCCTTTCAACTGGGGCTCGACCACCCGATCACACGGGAACGGATGGTGTTTGAAGCCCCACTCCCGCCGGTGATGGAGAAGTTGCTGTCGGTGCTCAGGCGGCGGGCAGGCGTGGACATGCCTCCACCAGGCTCTGGGTGATGGCGGCCTGCGGCCGTTGTAAGAGCTGATCCCCAGGCCCTTGTTCCACGACGTGGCCCTGGTCGAGCACGATCACCTGGTGGCAGAAGCCACTGGCCACTGAAAGGTCGTGGGTGACAAACACCATCGCCAGACCCAGACGGTGCTGAAGAGAGCGCAGCAGGGCCAGCACCTCGGCCTGGATTTCTGCGTCGAGCATGCTCACGCTTTCATCGCAGATCAGCACCTTGGGCTCCAAGGCCAGGGCCCGGGCAATGGCGACCCGTTGTTGCTGGCCACCCGACAGTTGCCTTGGCAGGCGTTGTTGGAACTGCTCGGCCGGCGAGAGGCCGACCAGCTCCAGCAACTCTCGGGCCCGTTCTCGGGCGGCCGCCTTGCTGGCCAGACCATGAATCAGGAGGGAATCGGCGATCGCATCGGCCACCTGCATGGCCGGGTTGAGGCAGGCGAGAGGGTCTTGAAACACCATCTGAATTGAGCGCCGCAGTTGCCGTTCGCGACGGCCCCGTTGCTGCAGCAGGTTGTTCCCATCCAGCCACACTTGCCCGCCCCGGATTGGACTCAGCCCCATCAGGGCGCGGCAAAGGGTGCTCTTGCCGCAGCCAGACCCCCCCACAACCCCGAGGGATTCCCCGGCCT
Organism: Synechococcus sp. RS9916; assembly: GCF_000153825.1. NCBI lineage: Bacteria > Bacillati > Cyanobacteriota > Cyanophyceae > Synechococcales > Synechococcaceae > Synechococcus > Synechococcus sp. RS9916. Next base: position 1,792,762 of record NZ_DS022299.1, on the reverse strand, counting down.
GCAGGGCAAAGCTGACCCCGTCGACGGCCTTGAGCCAGCGGGGTGCCCAGGGCGGCCCACCCAAGTTGTGCCAACAGCGCAGGGCCTCCACCTTCAGCACGATTGCGGCATCAGCAGCATGCGGTGTCTCGCCCCCTTCCCGTTCTCGGGCTGCCGCGACCAGCCGCTGGCCCACGGCCGATTGCGGTTGGGTGAGCACGGCTGTGCTGCTGGCGATTTCCACCACCTGTCCTCCGTCCAGCACCGCCATCCGGTCGCACCAGCGGTGGGCCATGGCCAGGTCGTGGCTGATCAGCAGCAGGGCGCTGCCCAGGTCGTCGCAGAGCTGGCGCAGTTCCGCCATCACTTGCCCTGCCACGGCCACATCCAGGCTGGTGGTCGGTTCATCGGCGATCACCAGGGGCGGCTGGAGGGCGATGGCCAAGGCAATGGCCAGTCGTTGGCGCATGCCGCCACTGAATTCATGGGGGTAGGCGTTGAAGCGGTCAGCGCCGATGCCTACCCGCTCCAGCAGGTTGCAGGCCCTGTCGCGCCGGGCTGCCAGCGATTGTTCGGCTTGGTGGGCCTCCAGGGTGTCGAGCAAGTGTCCGCCCACGGTCATCAGTGGGTTGAGCCGGGTCATCGGGTCCTGGAACACCAGGCCCACTGCTTCACCGCGCAGGCGGCGCAGGGCTGCACGACTAAGGCCGCGGGGGTCCTGGCCGTTGAGCCGCAGGGTCCCCTGGCAGAGGCTCCCGGGGGGCAACAGCTGCAGGGCGGCTCGGGCCACGGTGCTTTTGCCGCAGCCGGAGGGGCCCACCAGGGCCAGGTGTTCGCCCGGCGCGATGCGCAGATTCAGGCCATTCAGGGTCCAGTGGTCGGTGCCTGGATAGCGCAGCTGCAACTGTTCCAGCTCAAGAATCGCTGGTGTCGTGCTGCCGGGGCCAGGCGATGGAGGCATCGAGGGCGTTACTGGACGCATGACTCCAATACCATGGTTCAACCCTGACGGGTCGGATGCTGAAAGGCGCCTCTACGACAGAACCGACACAGACCGATGCGGTCGGTGCTGGACCGTCCACCGGTCTGCCCACGGTTCGCGCCCATCCGATTCGCAGCATCGAGGATTACGGCATCGACCTGCCCCCTTGGCTGCAGGAGTGTCTGGACCATGTGCCTCCAGGCGCGGGATACAGCTGCCCCACGGATTCAGAAGCGCTGCTGGCCGCGGCCTTTGATTTCGCGTTTCAGCTCCATGAAGGTCAGTTCCGCGCCAGCGGTGACCCCTACATCGTTCACCCTGTGGCGGTGGCCGATCTGTTGCGCGACATCGGTGCCAGTGCTCCGGTGATCGCTGCGGGCTTCCTCCACGACGTGGTGGAAGACACCGACCTCACCGCAGATCAGCTGGAAGAACATTTCGGCCCTGAGGTGCGGGCCCTGGTGGAGGGGGTGACCAAACTCGGTGGACTGCACTTCACCAATCGCACCGAAGCCCAGGCGGAGAACCTGCGCAAGATGTTTCTGGCCATGGCCAGCGACATACGCGTGGTGCTCGTGAAGCTGGCGGATCGGCTCCACAACATGCGCACCCTCGGCTCCCTGAAGCGGGAGAAGCAGGAGCGCATCGCCCGCGAAACCCGGGAGATTTACGCGCCGCTGGCCAACCGGCTCGGGATCGGCCGGTTCAAGTGGGAGCTTGAAGATCTGGCCTTCAAGCTGCTGGAGCCTGAGGCGTTCCGGGAGATCACCGAGGAGGTGGCCACCAAGCGCAGCGAACGGGAAGAACGGCTTGGCGTGACCCTCAAGTTGTTGGGTGACCGGTTGGCGGCGGTGGGGCTGGAGAGCTGCGAGGTGAATGGCCGCCCGAAGCATCTCTATGGCATCTGGAGCAAGATGCAGCGCCAGCAGAAGGCCTTCCACGAGATCTACGACGTGGCGGCGGTGCGGATCATCACCCCCAACCTCGAGACCTGTTACCGGGCGCTGGCGGTGGTGCATGACACCTTCCGCCCCATCCCGGGACGCTTCAAGGACTACATCGGCTTACCGAAGCCCAATGGCTATCAATCGCTGCATACGGCTGTGATTGGTCGGCATCGCCCGATCGAAGTGCAGATCCGCACGGCGGAAATGCATCAGGTGTCGGAGTTCGGCATCGCCGCCCACTGGAAATACAAGGAGGGTGGTTCACCCGCAGCAGGTGGTGACACCGAGCGTTTCAACTGGCTGCGCCAACTGGTGGATTGGCAGCAAGAGGGCGGCAGCGACGATCACAACGACTACCTCGCTTCGATCAAGGAAGACCTCTTTGATGAAGAGGTGTTTGTGTTCACCCCCAAAGGAGAAGTGGTGGGCCTGCGCAAAGGCTCAACCGCTGTGGACTTCGCCTATCGCATCCACTCCGAGGTGGGGAATCACTGCCATGGGGTGCGCATCAACGATCGTCTCTCGCCCCTGTCCACACCGTTGCAGAACGGCGATTTCGTCAACATCCTCACCAGCAAGACAGCCCATCCCAGCCTCGATTGGCTCAACTTCGTGGCGACCCCCACGGCCCGCAATCGCATCCGCCAGTGGTACAAGCGCAGCCATCGCGATGAAACGATCCAACGCGGTAAGGAGCTGCTGGAGCGGGAGCTGGGGCGGAGTGGCTTTGATGCTTTGCTCTCCAGTGAGGCGATGACCCGCGTTGCCGAGCGCTGCAATCTGCAGAGCACGGACGATCTTCTGGCCGGCCTGGGTTTCGGTGCCGTCACCCTGCATCAGGTGCTCAACCGTCTGCGGGAAGAAGTGCGCCTGCAGACGGAAGCTCAGGCCCAGCCCCTCAGCAACGAGGACGTGGCCCGCAAGTTGGTGGAGCAGCAGGCCGATGGTTCCCCCACGCGCGAACGCCATGGTGATTCCCAGCCGATCCTGGGTGTGGAAGGCCTCGATTACCGGCTTGGACGCTGCTGTGGCCCTCTGCCCGGTGAAGCGATCGTGGGGACTGTGGCCCTTGGCAACCATGGCATCACCATTCATTGCCAGGACTGCCCCAACATCGAGGCGATGCCCAGTGAACGGCGACTGCCGGTGCGCTGGAACCCTGCGGTGAGCCGCGAGGGTCAGCGCTTCCCGGTGCACCTGCGCATTGAGGTGATCGATCGGGTCGGCATCCTCAAAGACATCCTGATGCGCCTCTCGGATGGCTCGATCAACGTCAGCGATGCACGGGTGAAAACCGCCTATGGCAAGCCGGCACGGATTGAACTGCAGGTGGAGCTGGGCAGCGCGGAGTTGCTGCAGCGCACCATGAATCAGATCCGTTCCATGGCGGATGTTCTTGATATCGCCCGTACGGGTCAGGGTTGATCCGCCAACGGCAGCTTCAGGTTGAAGGCACTGCCTTCGCCCACGGTGGATTCCACACTGACGGTGCCTCCCATCGCTTCGATCAGCATCTTCACGATTGACAGCCCAAGGCCAGAGCTGCTTTGCCCCTTGGGTAGGGTGACGCCTTCCGCTCGGGTGAACCGCTCGAAGATGCGTGCCAGTTGGTTCTTGGGGATGCCCTGCCCTTGATCCTGCACGGAGATGACGACGTGCTGAGGGCTGGTGTTCACCTGCAGCGTGATCGGTGCCTGCGACGGCGAATACTTCGCTGCATTGCCGATTAGATTCCCGATGCACTGAACGAGGCGGTCGGGGTCGCCGATCACGGTCAGGTTGTCGAGCTCGGTCAAGTTGTCGCCGATCGGATTGCTGTGGGCCGCACGTGCCAAACGCAGTGCATGCTCCAGGCTGGGGATCAGCTCAAATGCTTCTTGGCGGATCGCGAGCTGATGGTTGTCGGCGCGGCTTAGGTCCAACAAGTCGCTGAGCATGCGGTTCAAGCGCAGCACTTCCAGGTCAGCAATCCCCAGGGCCCGCCGTTGTGGCTCTGCGAGGTCTTTACTGCGGTTGAGCACCGACTGGATGAACCCAGAAATCACCGTCAGTGGTGTGCGGAATTCATGGCTGATGGTGGAGGCGAATTGTTTTTGGTTGGCGGCTGAGCGGCGCAGCCGTTCCACCATGCGGTTGAACTCCTCCAGGATCGGCAGCAGTTCCACCGGTGCGTTGTCCGTCGGCAGCGTGGCGCCGTCTAAGGAGTTCAGTTCAATCGCGGCCAGGTCCTGGCTGAGCTTGCGCACGGGTTGGAAGATCCGCCGTGCGCTCATGATCAGCACCGACCCGGTGAGCAGGATCAAGAGCAATTCCGCCCCGAGTTTGATCAGGCTCTGGGTTTTCACGGCCGGCATGGCGTACACCGGCCGCAGATACACGAAGTGCCCCGTTTGCAGGCCACCGGGGAGCTTCATCGCTTTTGCGGCGACCGCTTCTTGTGCGCTGGTGTCAACGATGCTGAAGCCACCGGGCGCATGGATGGCTTGCTCGGCAACGTCGAGGAGTTGCTCGTTGGTGAACAGAGTCCGGCTCCCCGGTGTGCTGACGAGGCCAGCGCTCCCGAGGATCAGAGCTGCTTTGCCGTCGTTGAGCTTGAGGGGGGCAAGAAAACGTTGGTAATCAGCACGGGAGCAACAGCGTTTCGCTTGGGTTGCCGTGAGTTGATCCAGCTGATTGTTGACCTTGTTCAGGGCCAGCAGCCCTTGGCGTTGAAGGGTTCCCTGCAGCAAACCCGCCATCAGCTGCTGGCGCAGGGTGGTGGCGATCACCATGCTGATGATCGACTGTCCGAGCACCACTGCGAGACTGATCCACAGCAGTCGCCGCCCCAGCGACCAAGGCCGTTTTGGGGCTGGGGTTACAGCTGTTGGCATTGAGACACACCTCCAGCACTGGCATGAGCATCGGCCACTTTGTTAATCATGGCGCCAGGAAAGTCGGCGGTGGGTTGTTCAAAGCCGTGATAGCCCCAGGTGTCGAGCACGCGCTTCTGGGCAGGATCGTTGAGGTTGAGTTTGAGGAACGCCATCTTGAGTTGCTGCAGATGGCGATATTTCGTTGATGTGGGTGGGTGAACAGCCGCTGCCATGAAGTCGTTGCGGGAGTGATCACTGGCCCACACCACCGTGACCGCCTCATGCAGGTGTTCGGGCACGGCATGCAGGGGGTCGCCGCTGAAGCTGGGGATGAAGGCAAAATCCACCATCCCGCCTTCGGCCACGAGCTGCGACAAGTGGTTGGTGTTGGGCTCATGCACGCAGCCGTTCAAGGCTGAGAGTTCGATCTGCTGATCACGCAGATGCAGTAGTGGTTGCATAAAGGTCGACCCGGATGAGCGGCTGCCAAACGCCACGCGTTGATCGCGAAGGATGGCAAGAGGGGATGCATCGGGGGGCGACAGAGCCTTGTGCTTGAGAGCTGCTTGATTGGCAATCAGCACACTCCGGAAGGATGGCTTTTGAACCGCGAGTGGTTGCACGCCAGGGTTGTTGTGCAGCAATCGATAGCCACCCATCACGCCGATATTGATCACATCCACCTCGCCATCCCGGAGCATCTGATGGCTATGGGCGTAATTAATGGCCGGCACGTAGGCGATGCGAAGGCCAGTGACGCGTTCCAGGTAGGGGATCACGATCGCCATCCGTTGATTGATGGCTTCCTGGCTTTGGTACGGCTCTTCCGTGAGCCTTAAATCTGCGTCTTTTGGGGCGACTGGAGGTGTCAGTGAGGGCGAGGGTGCACTGCAGGCACTCAGGCTGGCGCCAAGTACCCAGCTGGCAGCAACCCTGGTCATCCTCCATGGCCGCTGCCTCGGCTTCACATCCTTTGGTGTGACCGCCAACGGTGACGTCGTGATTGGCAAGGGGGCTGGGCTTCCCATGGGCTTCACCCTAGGAACGGTGCCTGGATCTGCCTCTAGAGGTGCCGTTCCGTTGGCACGCGATGTTGGTGTCTGGACTGCCAGCGGAACAGCCTCCAGGCCAGCAGGCCAAGGCTGAGCGACAGCACCAGCCCCACAAGGCTCGAGCCCAGGAGGAGGCGGCTGGTGAAAGTCCACCCCTGGTCCCAGATCGAGGCTTGGTTGATGGTGCGTGCGGTTGGCTCCGCTCCCCCCCGCAGCAGCACATCGCCCACGTGATAGTTGAACCAGTAGAGAGGCACGTAGGTGAAGGGATTGCTGATCCAGGTTCCGGCGGCTGCAAGCAGATGATTGCCGCGCACCATGCTGGCCAGGGCAATGCCTAGCAGGGTCTGAAGGCCAAAGAAGGGGAAGCAGCCGCAGAAGATGCCTGCCGCTAAGCCCCGTGCCCGTTGTCCTGGGCTGCCCTCCTGCTGCCACACCCATTGGAGGGCTTGTCTGCCGCGGCGCCAGAGTCGTCGCAACCACCGGGTCATGGGAGCAGCGCTGCCGCCAGTGGCGGGTGAAGGTTGCCGGGGATCGTAGAAGGGAGGTCTGGATGGGGGCGCTGTGGTGTGTTCCTCGATGCTCCTGAGATCGTGATGTCCACGCCAGAGACCGGTCATTCCCTCCCGCTTGACACGATCGTTGCCGTTGCGACGGCGGTGGCACCGGGGCAGGGCGGCATTGCTGTGATTCGCCTGTCGGGCCCCCAGGCCCAGCAGGTGGTGCAAACCATTGCCCATTTCCCTGGCCAGCAGGAGTGGGCCAGCCATCGGGTGCTCTACGGCCATGTGCTGGCGGCCGATGGGGTGGAGCGGTTGGATGAAGTGTTGGTGCTGGTGATGCAGGCACCGCGCAGCTTCACCGCTGAAGACGTCGTGGAGATCCACTGTCACGGCGGGGTGATTGCCGTGCAACGGGTGCTGGCCCGTGTTCTGGAGCAGCCTGGAGTGCGTCGCGCCCTCCCCGGTGAGTTCAGCCAACGGGCGGTGCTTAACGGGCGTTTGGATCTCACCCGAGCCGAAGCCATCACAGATCTGGTGGCGGCTCGCAGTCAGCGGGCAGCGCAGTTGGCCATGGCCGGCCTGGATGGCGGGATTCAGCGGCGTATTGGCGCCTTGCGGGAGCGGCTGCTCGACCAGTTGAGCGAGCTGGAGGCGCGGGTGGATTTTGAAGAGGATCTGCCTCCATTGGATGGCCCGGCTCTGCTGCGGGAGCTGTTGGCGGTGCGGGACGCACTTCTTGAACTGGTGGCGGATGGGGAACGTGGGGATGCCTTACGCACCGGTCTGCGGGTGGCCCTGGTGGGGCGCCCCAACGTGGGCAAGAGCTCGTTGCTCAATCGCCTCAGCCGCCGTGAGCGCGCGATCGTCACCGATCTGCCGGGCACAACGCGGGATTTGCTCGAGAGTGAGATCGTGCTGGAGGGTGTGCCGATCACCCTGCTCGATACGGCCGGGATCCGGGTCACCACCGATGCCGTTGAGCAACTTGGGATCGCCCGCAGTCACGATGCTCTCGCCAGTGCTGATCTGGTGTTGTTGTTGTTTGACCTCAGCGAGGGGTGGACCGCTGAGGATCAAGCGTTGTTGGCTCGGATCCCTGAGGGGGTCGAGCATCTGCTGGTGGGCAACAAAGCTGATCTGGCTGCTCCGGTGCAGGCTGAAGGCCGGCCGCTGGCGGTGGATGTGCAGCTCAGTGCCCAGACGGGAGATGGTGAAGCCGAGTTGGTGCAGGCGATGTTGCGCCGTTGCGGTGCCTTGAGTGAGCAGCCCTTGCTGCTTGCCCTCAATCAGCGCCAGGTGGATCTGGCGGCGGCGGCAGCGGCGGCTCTTCAGCGCAGTGAAGAGGTGGCGGCGCAGGGGCTCCCCTGGGATTTCTGGACGATTGATCTGCGTCAAGCGATTCAGAGCCTGGGGGAGATCACCGGGGAAGAACTCACCGAATCGGTGCTGGATCGGATCTTCTCCCGTTTCTGCATTGGCAAGTGAGGCGGCCCTCAGCGGTCAACATGGGTCCATTGCCCCTGTCCCATTCGACGGAGTGCCATGGCTCCCGCGACCTTGACGATCACGCCCCGGTTGCGCCGGCAGCTGGGCGAATGGTTGCAGGAAGACTTGGGTCGGGGTGATCTCACGGCTCCGGCCTTGCAGGCAAGGCGCGGACAGGCCCATTGGGTGGCCAAAGCTGACGGGGTGTTTTGTGGCGGTGTGCTGATCGAGCCCCTGCTGCGGGAACTGCAACCTCCGGATGGCGGCTGCAGGCTTCATCGCCTGGTGGTGGATGGGGCAAGGGTGCGAGCCGGTGATCGGTTGGTGGAGCTGGAGGGGCCCGCTTCCGTGCTCGTGGCTCTGGAACGCACGGCCCTCAACCTGGCGATGCGGTTGTCGGGGATTGCCAGCGCTACGGCGGCTTTGGTGGCGGAACTGGAGGGCACCGGCGTGGTGCTCGCCGACACCCGCAAGACCACCCCGGGTTTGCGGGAGCTGGAGAAATACGCCGTGCGTTGCGGCGGTGGCCTCAATCACCGCATGGGTCTCGACGATGCGGCGATGTTGAAAGAGAACCATCTCGCCTGGGCTGGTGGGGTGGTGCAGGCCATGGCCGCGGTGCGTGCCCAGGCCCCTTGGCCGACTCGGGTGATCGTGGAAGCGGAAACAGCGGAAGAGGCGCTGTCTGCTGTGGCGGCAGGGGCCGATGGTGTGTTGCTGGATGAATTCACGCCAGTTGAACTGATGGGGCTGGTGCCCCAACTGCGGGAGCAGGCCCGGCATCGCCCGAGCGCCGCTCCGGTGGTTCTCGAGGCCTCAGGGATTCAGCCGGCCCAGCTGGGGGCCTATGCCGCCACAGGGATTGATCTGATCTCCACCAGTGCTCCTGTGACCCGCAGCTCCTGGTTGGATCTCAGCATGCGTTTCAGTGGCCTTGCCGTGGCCTGATGGTCGAATCAGTTGTGGCGATCGGACGTTGCCACTAGCGTTTTTTCAGACTTCTCTTGGTAATGGCCGGTTCCACTCCCACGGTGCTGTTGGCCGATGATGAGGCCAACATCGTGATGCTCCTGGAGATGGAGCTTGAGGCCGAGGGCTTCACAGTGCTGACGGCATCGGATGGCGTCACGGCGATGAAGACCGTGCGTGACACCCCCCCGGATCTGGCGCTGCTCGACTGGAACATGCCTGGGATGACCGGCTTGGACATCTGCCGCCGCCTTCGCGACACCGGGGTGTTTTTGCCGGTGATCATGATCACGGCCCGGGATGAAATGGATGATCGCGTCGCCGCGCTGGAGGCCGGAGCCGACGATTTCATTGCCAAGCCGTTCAACGTGCGTGAGGTGCTGGCGCGTGCCAAAGCGCTGCTGCGCCGTTCGCAGGGATTCAGTTCCGATGTGCTGCAGGTGGGGGATTTGGTGCTGAATGGCGCCGAACGCACCTGCGCCATCAACGGGACCCCGCTGGTGCTCACGGTGCGGGAGTTTGACCTGCTGGAGTGCTTCATGCGTCATCCCCGTCAGGCGCTGTCTCGGGCTCAGTTGATTCAGCACGTCTGGGGTGACGACTATTTCGGAGACGAGAACGTTGTCGATGTGTATGTGCGCTATCTGCGCAAGAAGCTGGAGGCCACGGGCTCCCAGAGGGTGATTCAGACGGTGCGCGGAGTGGTGTTTGCCTTGCGGATGGAGGGGTGAGTCAGGGACCCCTGCGCCGCACCTCCTGTCCCTGAACAGTCAGTCTCAGCCTGATTGGTGAGCTGGTTTGCCGCTGCTGGTCGGAGGTTTGATCCGGGCCTGACCCCTGCCGGGGGATGATCGGGTGCTGACCTTGTCACCGCTGCTGTCCATGCTGCGCATCGCCCAGGCCCTCGAAACTCAGCTGCGCGGTGCTCTGCAGCGGGCTTTCCCCGAAGCCTGGGAGGCCACGGAAGGGGCGGGCCTTGATCCTCAGTTGGCCCCGGCGAGCAAGCCGGAGTTCGGAGACTTTCAGGCCAATGGAGCGCTGCCCCTGGCCAAACCGCTGAAGCAGGCACCTCGGCAGATCGCCACGGCGATCGTGGAGCAGCTGCAGGCCGATCCCGCCTTCACAGACCTCTGCCTCGAACCCCAGATCGCTGGCCCTGGGTTCATCAACCTCACGATCCGGCCGGAGCAGCTGGCGGCTGAGGTGGCCTCACGCCTCGGCGACCCACGCCTGGGGGTGCCCGCAGTGGAGAACGCGGCCCCGGTGGTGGTCGATTTTTCGAGCCCCAACATTGCCAAGGAGATGCATGTGGGGCATCTGCGCTCCACGATCATTGGCGACTCGCTGGCGCGGGTGCTTGAGTTCCGCGGCCATCCCGTGCTGCGCCTCAATCATGTGGGCGACTGGGGCACCCAGTTCGGCATGCTGATCACCCACCTCAAGCAGGTGGCGCCGGAAGCCCTGCAGACGGCCGATGCTGTGGATCTCGGCGACCTGGTGGCCTTCTACCGCGAGGCCAAGAAGCGCTTTGATGACGACGAAGCCTTCCAGTCCACCTCCCGCGATGAAGTGGTGAAGCTGCAGGGTGGTGATCCGGTGTCGCTCAAGGCCTGGGGGCTGCTCTGCGATCAGTCGCGGCGCGAGTTCCAGAAGATCTACGACCGCCTGGATATCCGTCTCAGCGAGCGGGGCGAATCCTTCTACAACCCCTTCTTGCCAGCCGTGATTGATGGCTTGAAGGACGCCGAGCTGTTGGTCACCGATGACGGTGCCCAGTGCGTGTTCCTGGAGGGTGTGCAGGGCAAGGACGGCAAGCCCTTGCCGGTGATCGTGCAGAAGAGCGATGGCGGCTTCAACTACGCCACCACCGACCTGGCGGCGATCCGCTATCGCTTTGGGGCAGCGCCGGATGGGGACGGTGCCAAGCGCGTGGTCTACGTGACCGATGCCGGCCAGGCGAACCATTTCGCTGGGGTGTTCCAGGTGGCCGAACGGGCCGGCTGGATCCCTGAGGGGAGTCGCCTCGAGCACGTGCCCTTTGGGCTGGTGCAGGGGGAAGACGGCAAGAAGCTGAAGACCCGCGCCGGTGACACCGTGCGTCTGCGGGATCTGCTCGATGAAGCCGTCGAGCGCGCCGAAGCTGATCTGCGCTCGCGCCTTTCTGAGGAGGAGCGCAGCGAATCCAAGGAGTTCATTGGCCATGTGGCCACCACGGTGGGACTCGCGGCTGTGAAATACGCCGACCTCAGCCAGAACCGGATCACCAACTACCAGTTCTCCTTCGATCGGATGCTGGCCCTGCAGGGAAACACCGCCCCCTATCTGCTTTACGCCGTGGTGCGGATTGCTGGGATCGCCCGCAAGGGAGGCGATCTGGAGGTGTTGGGTGCGCAGCTGCAGTTCAGCGAACCCCAGGAGTGGGCACTGGTGCGGGAGCTGCTCAAGTTCGACGCCGTGATCGCTGAGGTGGAGGAGGAACTGCTGCCCAACCGCCTGTGCAGCTATCTGTTCGAGCTCAGTCAGGTGTTCAACCGCTTCTACGACCAAGTGCCGGTGCTGAAGGCTGACCCCGAGGCTCTGCCCTCACGGCTTGCCCTCTGCCGACTCACGGCCGACACCCTCAAAGCGGGCCTGGGTCTGTTGGGAATCGCCACCCTCGAGCGGATGTGATTACGACAGCGCTTCGCCTTTACGACGAGCAGCTGTAGTGGGAGATGCCCCCAGCGTTGAAGTACTCCCTTGGTTTCAAGCGGCAGTAGTGCGCTTGCATCGCCTCGCTGGGGTCGTCATAGGGGTTGCGGAATGCGGCTTGGAGCTCCTGGATCAGGTTGGTGTCACCGTGCTCTGCCTGCTGATAAGCCGGAGCGATCAGCCATTCACGCCAGGTGATCGCGGGATTGACGCGTTTCATGGCGGTGGATCGCTCGGCGTTGTCGCCGTTGCCCATGGTCTGCTCCTGCCATCGCTCCAGCCAGCTGTGCCACTGCGTTTCCAGTTCAGGGCTGCAGGGGAAATAGAAGCTGCCCGCTAAGGGCTCCAGCGTTGAGGGACAGGCCGATAAGCCACGGAAGAAGAGGGTGTAATCCGCTCGTGATTGGGCCATCAGCGCCAGCAGTTCGCGCACCAGTGGGGGGTTGGAGCCTGGGAGCCCGAGTTTCCTCGCCCACATCGCATCCAGCGTGGTTTCCATGGCTTCGGCGAACCCTGCACTGATCTGATCCAGCTGTGCCATGGCGTCCGGCTGGTCCTGGAGCAATGGCCGCAGCGCACTGCAGAACATCTGGAAATTGGCTTCAGCGGCCGCAGGCTGGTTGAAGAAGCAGAAATGCTCCCCTCCGCCAGTCCAGGGTTGGAAGCGGGGGTCGAACAATTCGCAGAATCCGAACGGCCCGTAGTCGAGGGTGTATCCGCCGGCGGCACAGTTGTCGCTGTTGAAGTTGCCCTGGCAATAGCCCACCCGCATCCAATCGGCCACCAGGCTGGTGAGCCTGCCTCGGAACAACTGCGCCAGTTGCACCACCTGATCGCTGAAGTCCAGAGAGCGATCAATCACCTCGCGGTAATTGCGACTGATCAAGTGGGTCACGATCATGCGCAGCTCTTCCATCGCATCGGGATGCGCGTTGCTGCGGGCCCGGCGGGCGAACAGCTCCAGCTGACCCACCCGCAGAAACGATGGTGCGACGCGGGTTGTGATCGCCGCTGCGTTGTCGACCATCACGTCGGGATCCAGGGAGCGTGAGTGCTCCAAATACCAAGGTCGCCGCACGGTTTCGCTGCGGGACACGTAGAGCGTCAGGGAGCGTGAGGTGGGCACGCCAAGGGCATGCATGAACTCCTGGGCCAGAAACTCGCGCACGCTGGAGCGCAGCACGGCACGGCCATCGGCACCGCGGCAGTAGGGGGTGGGGCCGCCGCCCTTGAGCTGCATCTCCCAGCGCTTGTCTTTGAACACTCCTTCAAACACCGAGAGAGCTCGGCCATCCCCATAGCCGTTGCCGGTGCCGAAGGGGCATTGCTGGGTGTATTCGGTCCCGTAGATCGACAGGGCGTAGCCCGTCGCCCAGCCGAAGGGCCGGAGGGGGCCGGTCGCCATACTGCTGTCGCCCGAGAACCAGCGCCGGAAGGCCTCGTCGTGCACCAGGGCATCGCTCAGCCCCAGTTCGCTGAAGAGGTCTGGGCTATGGGCCACATACTCCGCCTCCGCCAAAGGGGTGGGCGTCACCGGTACGTAGTGACCGGAATACACCTGGCGCGCCCGGTGATCGTTGCCGTCGACGCTGGCGTCTGGGTCCGCCCGCAGCGTGTCCAGAAGGGAATAGTCCGCCCGCTCGGCCAGGGCGCTGAAGCTTTGGATCGCCCCAGTGGTCGATGGGGTCTGCTCGCCTGTCATGGCTAGGGGCTCGGCGCGGTCGTGCACCCATTCTCGGCACGCTTCTGGTGCTGACGTGGAGTGGAGCGATCACCAGACTTGGATGTCCTTGTGCTCTGGATCGATGCGGTGGCTGATCAGGGCTTTGCCCTGATGGCTCTCTGCGCACGGCAAGCTGGGGATGACGTGCATCGGCACCAGCCTTGCTGAGGCCGAACGGGTTGATGCCCGCCCCCGTGCCCGCCCCCTGGAGATGCGATCCCAAGCCGATGGCGATGACTGACCCTGCTGCGACCGCGTTCAGTGCAGCGCCCTCATCCGGCGTTCCGCCAGCCCGCGCCGATGTGGAGCGTCTGAAGGCCTACAGCGCTCCTCTGGAGGGGAGGCGGGGCCTATTGCGCCTCGATTTCAACGAGAACACGGTCGGTCCCAGCCCGAAGGTGGTGGAGGCGTTGCGGTCGATTCCAGCCGATCAGCTGGCGGTGTATCCCGAATACGACGGCCTGCGCGAGGCGGTGGTGGCCAATCTGGCCGCGGCGCCGATGGGCCTGGCGACGGGGCTTGGCGCCGCCAATGTGGGCATTTTTAACGGCGTGGATGGGGCCATTCACGCGGTGCTGCAGGCCTATGGCGGTGCCGGCGACACCCTGCTCACCACCAGTCCCACCTTTGGCTATTACGCCCCTTGCGCAGGGATGCAGGGCATGGTGATCGACGCCGTGCCCCATGAGATGCCGGGTTACGTCTTCCCGTTCGCGGCGATCCAAGAGGCCCTGGCACGGCGCCCTCGGGTGCTGATGCTCTGCAATCCCAATAACCCCACCGGCACGCGTCTGGCGCCGGACCGGGTGCTGGAGCTGGCGGCAGGAGCTCCCGACACCTTGGTGGTGGTGGATGAGCTCTATGAGGCGTTTACGGGAGACAGCGTGCTTCCTTGTGTCGACTTCGCAGCAATGCCGAATGTGTTGGTGCTGCGGTCTCTCGCGAAGACGGCAGGACTGGCGGGGCTGCGCATTGGTTTTGCCATCGGCCATGCCGAGGTGGTGGATCGCGTCAGCCGGGTGACGGGCCCTTATGACGTCAACAGCTTGGCGGTCACCGCGGCCTTTGCGGCCCTGGCGGACCAGGCCTACACAGACGCCTACGTTGCCGAGGTGTTGCGTGCGCGTAACTGGATCGTGTCGGAGTTGACGCGCTCTGGTGTGCGTTTCCACGTCGATGGCGGCAACTACCTCTTGCTCTGGCCCCGTCGCGGTGTGGCGTGTGTGGACGCCGAGCTGCGTGCTGCAGGGATCCTTGTGCGTTCGATGGCTGGCAAGCCGCAGATCGACGGTGCCTTGCGGGTCAGCCTCGGCACCACGGAGCAGATGCAGCGCTTTTGGCAGACCTATCAGCAGATTGATTCTGTGCCCTCTTGAGCGGTGAAAATCCAACTTGCCCACTAGTTTGTGGATAAGAGCTCCCGGTTGCGTTGATGTCACCGATCAAGCGGTTGTTCCCGGAGCCGGGCCAGCGTCCCTTGCGTCAGCAGCTCGCTATCACGCTTACAGCGATTCTCACGCTGTCGATTCTTGTGGCGGTGCTGCTGCTGAATCTGCTGTTTGGCTGGCAGGCTCGGGAGCTCATTGATCAGCGAGCGGCGTTCTTTATGGACGCGATGTTGTCGGTTCGCGCCTACACCAGCAAGAAGGTGAATCCGATCGTTGCCCCGCTGAATCAGGGAGTGGGGTTGTTCCGTCCGGAAGCGGTGCCCAGTTATTCCGCCCAGACCGTTGCGGGCTATCTCAAAGACAATCCCGATTACCGCGAATACTCCTATCGCGAAGCGGCCCTCAACCCCACCAATCTGAGAGACAAGGCCGATTCGTTTGAAACCGGCATCATCGAGAATTTCCGTCGCGATCCGTCGCTGAAGCGTCAGTCCGGTAGCAAGAACACGCCTCTGGGCACAGTTCACTTCGTTGCCCAGCCGATCAAGGTCAGCAAGGAGAGTTGCCTGGTTTGCCATTCCACCCCGGATCGGGCACCCGCAAGTCAGCTGCTGGCTTACGGCGATAGCAGTGGCTTCGGTTGGAAGCTGAATGAGATCGTCGGCACCCAGATCGTCACCGTCCCCCAGAAGGCGGTGTTTGCGGCCAAAGATCGCTCCTTGATTGCGACCGCGCTGTTGATGGTGCTGGCGTTCGCTGTGGTGGGTGTGATCACCAACGTGGTGCTCAGTCAGTTGATCCTGCGCCCGATGCGCGAGATCAGCCGCAAGGCCGAGGAAGCCAGCGTCACTCCCGCCACCGTCAACTTCGAGGAACGGGAGCGTCGCGATGAAATCGGGTTGTTGGCCCGTAGTTTCGAGCGCATGAAGCAGAGCCTGGCGATTTCCATGCAGATGCTCAAGGACCGCAAAGGCCAGGGTTGATGAAGCGCTGGCTGCCGCTGCTGGCTTTGTTGTTCACCGCCGCTTGTGGTGGACCGCAGTCTCCTTCCGTCGCTTTATGCGGGCCGGGCAATCGCTTGCGTGTTGGTCTGGTGGGGGCCCTGGAAGGTCGCACGCAGGGTGGTGCAGCGGTTTTGCCTGACAGCGACCAGTTTCGGCTCAAGGAGTTGTTGACCGTGGCCAGTCGCTGTGAGGTGCAGCTGGAGCCAGTGGCCAGTCCGGAGCAGGCGCGGCGCCGGCTGAGCACGGGTGACTGGGATCTGGCCTTTCTGCCACCGGGATTGACGGCCTATGCCCTCGAGCAGGGGGGTGGCTATGGGCTGGTGCGTCAGTTGGGGCGGCGCAGCAATTCCAAGTCGCAATTGTTGGTGCGTGAAGCCAGTGGCCTTCGCACCAGGGCCGACCTGCGCGGCAAACGGTTGGGGTTGCTGCCGCGAGGCTCCCTCACGGGCTTTTACTTACCCCTCTTCAATCTCCATGGCCTGCGCTTCTCTGAAGTGCAGTACGCCCTGAGCTACGCCGATCTGCGCGAGATGCTCAACGACGGTCGTGTGGATGTGATCGCTTGGGATGGGGCGCTTCCCCATGGCAGCCCCGGTTTGCGGATGCTCTATGAGGATTCCCACTTGATTCCTCTGGGTGCCCTGGCCCTCAGCCAGCCGCTGTTGCAGTCGGATCACCAACCCTTCTTGAGTCAACTGGATCAGAACGTCTCCCAGCTGCCCCCGTCTCTGGGCTATGCCAGCGGCGTGATCCCTGAGCCCTACTCCCTCAAGGAGTTGCGGGGGATCGTGGCGGCCGTTGAAGGGTGGTCTCTGCCGCGGGCCGGAGCTCCTTACACGGTGTATGGGGCGAAAAAAGTTGCCTCGCCTGCCAAGGAGGAGAGCCGCTGATGCCGGAACAGGCCCGCCAGCTGCGCGCCATCGTCTTCAGTGATGTGGTCGATTCGTCGCTCAAGATCTTTGCTGATGAATTGATTGCTATCCAGCGGATCAAGGAGGACCTTTCCCTGATTCGTGATGCGGTGCAAAGCCATGGGGGGCTGTTGGTGAAATCCCTTGGCGATGGTCTGCTGGTCACGTTCGATGGGCCGACGCAAGCACTGCAGTTCATTCAGACAGCGGTGCAGGCCCTGAGTGCCCGCGGGCGTCAATCATTGGCGCACCGCTTTGGGCTGCACACCGGCGAGATCTATGCCGACGGCGACGACATCATTGGCCAGGGGGTGCATCTCGCCTCTCGGTTGCAGACCGTGAGTCCGGCGAACGGCGTGGCCTTTACGCGTTCGACCTATGAATTGATTGATCCCAGGTTTCGCCAGATCGCACGCAGCATGGGGGATGTGGAGTTGAAGGGTCTGCCGGAGCGAATGGAGCTCTATTGCCTCGGCCCTGAGGAACTACTGCGCTTCGGGCGGGCCCCCGTTGATGACGGCATGAATGTGGATGCCCTGCTGCAGGACACCCCGTATTCCGTGGTGCGGCCCCTGAGTCGTTCCGTGGAGCGCAACACCCTCCTGTTGCAGGAGCGCCAGCGCGACCGTCAGGCGGTTCTCAAGCTGATTCCTGCAGATCCCGCTCTGGAGGAGGCCTTACGGGTGGAGGCCGCTTGCCTCGATCGGCTGCGCCATCCCCGCATTCCCCGGGTGCTGGATGCCTATGCCCAGGGGGGGATGTTCTGCTTTATCCAGGAGTACATCGCAGGTCCATCCCTGCAGGGTTCTCTCGATCTGTTGCGGCGCAAACAGCGGCTTGCCGCTTTGCTCCGTCAGGTGTTGCAGGTGCTGGAGGAAGTGCATGCCGCTGGTCTGGTGCATGGCGATATTCATCCCGCCAACCTGATCCTTCCCGACAGCAACGCTGCTCCGTTCCTGGTCGACTTCTCCCTGTTGCGCGCCCGCACGGAAACCACCCATGAGCCATCCGAGGCTCGCGAGCCCAGCCTGTCGGAGCGGGGGAGGCCCTATTTCACGGCCCCGGAGCGGGCCCGTTTTGGACGGATCACACCAGCGGCCGATCTCTACGCCCTCGGTGTGACGGCGTTGTTGCTTTACACCGGTGGTGAGCCTTCCCAGCTCTATGACGAGACCCTGGCCTGTTGGACTCTGGACGCCCTTGACCCGGAGGTGCAGCGCTGGCTGGCGCCCCTGTTGGAAGATCAGCCGGCCCGACGTTTGAAGCAGGCCTCCGATGCTCTGCAGCTGCTGGACCAGCCGGTGCAGGTGCCGGTGTCTGCGCCAGGCAGCACCACTCCAGAGAATTCCAATCCAGTCAGTGCCAGCGCAGCTCCTGCCAGCGCTGGACGGACCAGTGCAGTCAGCGCCACGACGGGTGCCTCTGCTCCTTCCCCAGCGGTGGATCTGTCCCGACCGGCGGTGCGTAAAGCCGGCCTCCACGACCATCTGGTGGTGATTTATGGCCCGATGGTGGAGCTGTTGCTGGAATCCGTTCCCTCCACCATCGACCCTCAACAGCTCGGGCCCCTGCGGGATCGGCTGGTGGCAGCTGGCTTGGCGGTCGCTGACGTCGACGAGGCTTGCCGCAAGGCGGAAGTGCCGACGCCGGAGCCAGTGGCGCCTGCCCCATCTGAGCCCCAGGCAGTGGTCGATCCTGCGACCCCGGAACCATCCGGATCGGCACCTGCTTCCGGGGCTGGCGATTGGAACCCGGTTTTGTTGGCCCTGTTGCGGGATCGCATCGGTCCGATCGCTGATTTCATTTGGACCGCCGAGTTGGCGGCATTGCTGCCCCATGACCCTGCGCGCTTCCGAATCCAGTTGCAAAACGCTTCGGTGCCCGATGCTGTGATTGAAGATTTGCTCACGGCTGCAGCAACGTCGATGGCTGCGGAGTCGTCGATGGAGCCCCCTGATCCAGAGGCCCCAGAGGCTGCGGTTCAGCCTTCGTCCCCCATCCCGTCGTCGTCTACACCCGCTCCATCCCCAGTGGCTGAGGCTGCTGTTGATGTGCTCGATGAGGCTCAGCTGCGCGACCAACTCACCGAACTGATCGGCCCGATTGGCCTCACCGTGCTCGATCAGCTGGACCAGTGCCCGCCTGCGGAGAAGCCCCGGGCGGTGATCGAGGCGTTGCGGGGCTATGGCGTGGATGCAGCTGTGCTCGACACCTTGGGCCGCCGCTTCGGCCTCCGCTGATGGGGGAGCCTGCGGTGCAGCGGCCTGCGCTGCTGTTGCTCAGCACGGGAGGCACGATTGCCGGCTCCGGGGCGACCAGCACCCAGGTCAATACCTATGCCGCTGGCGCCCTCAGCGGTGATGCCCTGTTGGCGGCGGTGCCCGAATTGCAGCAGCTGGCGACGATCCGGGTGGAGGCCATCGCCAGCGTCGATAGTGCCGACCTGCAGTTCGCCCATTGGCGCCTGTTGGTGGCACGGATTCGTGAGGCGTTTCAGACGCAACCTGACCTCGCCGGGGTGGTGATTACCCATGGCACCAACACCCTGGAGGAAACCGCCTGGTTGCTTCAGCTCTTGATCGATGACCCCAGGCCGGTGGTGCTGGTGGGGGCGATGCGACCGGCCACCGCCCTCAGCGCCGATGGGCCGTTGAACCTCTACCAGGCGGTTGAGGTGGCGATCGATCCGCAAGCACGCGGGCGCGGCGTGCTTGCGGTACTCGATGGCGAGATCCATGGGGCCCGTGCCGTGACCAAGGTCGCCACCCAGGGGGTGGGCGCCTTCCGCAGCACTGGGGCGGGCCCGTTGGGGTGGGTGGATGATGCCGGCGTGCACTGGCCGGCTGCGGCAGGGGCGCCGATGGTGCCCTTCGCTGCCCTCCCGCTCTCATCAATGTGGCCCCAGGTGGCGATCCTGCATGGCTGCGTGGAGCCTCCAGCGGCGCTGATCCCTGCGCTGCTCCAGGCCGGTGTGCAGGGATTGGTCTTCACCGGCACCGGTGCAGGCCAGCTGTCGGCGGTGGAACGCACCGCCATCGACCAGTGGAATGGCCCTTTGCCATTGATGCTCCGCGCCAATCGCTGTGGTTCCGGGCCGGTGCATCGCTGCGCCGACCATGCCCGTTTAGGGCTGTTGCCGGCGGGTACTCTCAGCCCTCAGAAGGCCCGTGTCCTGCTGCTGTTGGCGCTGATCGCCGGCTACACCCGCGCTGATCTGGAGGGTGAACTCCAACGCCTGGGTTTGATGGCGGTCTGATCCCCGGCCTGCGCTCAGCGCATCACGTCCACCACGGTGGAGTCCCCCAGGCTGGAGGGCAGGGTGAGAGTGTTGCCCACCCGTTGCACAGTGACGCCACTGAGAGCATCAAGGAACGGCTGGATCCCGGTCTGGTCACAGCCCGCGGGTGCGTCTCCCGTGACGTACTGCACCGGGATCACGCGGCGGGGGTTCAGGGCTTTGATCACGGCCGCGGCTTCGTTGCCGTCGTAGACCTTGCCACCACCACCAACACCGATGATCAGCACATCGGGCCGTCCAAGCAGCACCTTGTCCTCTCCGCTGAGGGAAGCAGCCGTGCCACCGAGGTGGGCAAAGCTCAGGCCCCCTTGCTGCCAGCGCCACAGGGTGGACTGGCCATAACGGCGGCCGCCGATGCGGTCATGGGGTGCGGCGAAGCCTTCCAATTTCAGCCCCCCAACCCGATAGGAGCCAGGTTTGACAAGGAAGGTGCCGTTGGCGATGCGTGCCCCTTCATCCAGCAATTCCGAGCTGGCCAAAATCACCGTGGCCGACACCCGGGGTTCCGTCAGCCCCTTGGCGCAACCCACGGCCTTGAAGGGATTGACCAGCACGGACTGCCCGCCCCCTTTGATCAGCAGAGCGCTATGGCCGTAACTGGTGATGGACACGCCTCCGGCCTGGGCAGGCTGCATGGGCCCCAATCCGAGGCCGACTCCCAGCAGTGCCGCTGTGGTTCCAACGGCCATGAGCGGCTGACGAGCGGGCATGGACAGCATCCGTCTGGCTCTGGAAACTAGCAGTGATGCCGGAGGGCTTCAGCAGGCTTCCGCCTGGCGCAGGAAATTGGCCAGCAGCTGGTGACCAGCTTCGGTGAGCACACTCTCGGGGTGGAACTGCACCCCCTGGAGGTGGGGGTAGTCCCGGTGGCGAAGTCCCATCACCATGCCGTCTTCCAGCCAGGCGGTGACTTCAAGGCAGGCCGGGAGGCTGTCGCGATCAGCCACAAGGCTGTGGTAGCGGGTGGCGGTGAGGGGTTGGGGCAGGCCTGCGAACACCCCTTCACCTTTGTGCAGTACCGGTGAAGTTTTGCCGTGCATCAGTTCTGGGGCTCGTACCACCTTGCCGCCATAGACCTGGGCCAGCGCTTGATGACCCAGGCACACCCCGAGGGTGGGAACGGTGGGAGAGAGGTCTCGCAGCACATCCAGGCACACACCGGACTGATCCGGGTCACCAGGCCCAGGGGACAGCAGGATGGCATCGGGTTTGAGGTGACGGATCTGTTCGAGATCCAGCGCATCGTTGCGCTCCACCCTCAGGTCCGCCGCCACCGGGTGACGACTGGCTAGCTCCCCCAGGTACTGCACCAGGTTGAAGGTGAAGCTGTCGTAGTTGTCGATGACCAGAAGCATGGCGCTGATTATCTCTGAAGGTGCTCCAACAGCGGCGGTAGCAACAGCAGCAGGGCAATCAACATCGAACTGATCGCCGCCACCAGCACGGCCGCAGCGGCACAGTCCTTGGCGATTCTGGCGAGGGGATGGAAGCGTCGGCCGATGGCCAGGTCCACCACCGCTTCAATGGCTGTGTTCAGAAGTTCCAGCACCAGCACGGCCGCCACCGTGAGCACCAACACCGCCAGCTGCAGGGCAGGCAGTTGCAGCCAGAGTCCTAGGCCGAACACCACGCCTCCAGTGACGACATGGATGCGGAAGTTGCGCTGGCTGATGAAGCCGTAGCCGAGACCTTGTGCGGCATAGCGGAAGCTGGAGGGTAGGTCCCCAGCAATCGTCCACGCGCCACGATGGGCCGCATGGCGGGCGGCTCGTCGCGCTTGGCCAGGACTGGTTTGGCTGAGATCCTCAGGCACGTTGGCGGAGCGTTCAGGACGCGGCGGTGGATCTTTGACTTCCATCAACGCCACGCTTCCCTTCGCCCAAAACCATACCGCCGTTGTTCAGAAGCTGTTCCTGCCGCCGCAACATGGCGGCGAGCTGGGCCTCATCAGGATGGTCCCAGCCCAGCAGATGCAGGAACCCATGGCTCACGAGCCAGCGCAGTTCCCAGAGCAGCGCATGGCCGTGTTCAGTCGCCTGACGCCGGGCGGTGGGCACCGAGACAATGATGTCCCCCAGTTCCAGACAGGGGTCTCCGCTGAACGGTGGTGCCTTTTCCAGTGCGGCAAAGGAGAGCACGTCGGTGGGTTCGGGTTTCTGCCGCCAGTTGCCGTTGAGTTCGGCGATGGTGGCGTCATCGGTGAGCTGAAGCCCCAGGCTGAACATGCTGGCCTTGCCAACGCTGTCGGGGCAGGCCGGAGGAGCGAGCTGGCGCATGGTTTGGAGCCAGTCGCTGAGATCGGTGATCCAATCCTCCGGATTGCGAAGTCGTGCCCGCAGGAGGTCACCGTCGGTGGCATCCACCACCGCGTCCGGTGCGGGATCGAAGGCCAGGTCGAGCTCGATCATTGCGGCAGGGTTGGCCGCCCCAGCCAGGCCACCAGCACGATGAAGCCAAGGAATCCCACGGCGGTGAGCCCGAAGTGGAAGAGGCTCTTGCTGCCTTTGCGCACCATGTTGCGCATCGCCTGCTTCACGAAGCTCGGCGGAGGGGTGGTGGTGGCTACCGAATCCGTGCTCACTTTGGCCTGGTCGCCTTGGTTCTCCGCTGCAGCGTTGGTTTGCCCTGAAGAGTCGCCCATGGCTTAGCCCTCGTCCTCACTCCCAGGGCTGTCGACACCTTGATGCAGCAGGCTCTGAATGAAGGGGTCGAGATCCCCATCCATCACGCCCTGCACGTCGTTGGTTTCGTGCTGCGTGCGCAGGTCTTTCACCATTTGATAGGGGTGGAAGACATAGTTGCGGATCTGGTTTCCCCAGGCGGCTTCCACAATGTCGCCGCGGATGTCGGCAATCTCTGCCGCTCGTTGCTCCTGGGCGATCACCAGCAATTTGGCCATCAGCAACGCCATCGCCTTCTCCTTGTTCTGGAGCTGGGAGCGTTCCTGGGTGCAACGTACAAACAGCCCGGTGGGTATGTGCAGGATGCGCACAGCCGTTTCCACCTTGTTCACGTTCTGGCCACCCGCGCCGCCCGAGCGGCTGGTGGTGATCTCCAGATCCTTTTCAGGAATGTCGAGCTGGACGTCCTCCTCGATCTTGGGCATCACCTCCACACCGGCAAAGCTGGTCTGGCGCTTGTCGTTGGCGTTGAAGGGTGAGATGCGCACCAGGCGATGGGTGCCCTTCTCATTGCGTAGGTAGCCGTAGGCGTAGCGCCCTTCGATCTCGATCGTGCAGCTCTTGATCCCGGCTTCTTCTCCTTCCGAGAGTTCGTCCACGGTCACTTTCATGCCGTGGTCTTCCGCCCAGCGCGTGTACATACGCATCAACATCAACGCCCAGTCCTGGGCATCGGTGCCGCCGGCACCGGCGTTGATGGAGAGCACGGCACCCTCTTTGTCGTATTCACCGCTGAGTAGTCGTTCCAGTTCCCAGCGATCGAGTTCCGTGCGCAGCTGGGTCAACCCGGTCTGGGCTTCTCCGAGCATGTCGTCGTCAGGCTCGAGCGCATAGAGCTCAACCGTTGCGTCGGCGTCGTCGACTGCACGCTTCCACTGATTCAGCTGCTCCAGCTGAGCCTTCACCTCATCGAGGCGGCGCATCTGCTTCTGCGCGTTCTGCTGGTCGTCCCAGAAGTCAGGTTGGGCAGCGAGTTGTTCGAGGTCCTGTTGCCTGGCTTTCAGTGCAGGAACGTCAAAGACAGTCCTGGGCATTGCCCAGGCGGTCAGTGAGCTCGGAGAGATCGCGCTTGAAGTCGGTGAGGTCGAGCAACGGAAGTTGGTCTGTTGGAACGACGCTATCAGCGAGGTTGGCCTGCATAGGATTCCCTCTTACCCGCGTCAGCAGTTTCATGGCCAAGGTCGAGATCTACACCTGGCGCACCTGCCCGTTCTGTGTGCGTGCCAAAGCCCTGCTGGATGGCAAAGGGGTGGCGTACACCGAGCACAGCGTCGATGGGGATGAGCCCGCCCGTGATGCGATGGCAGCGCGGGGTGATGGTCGTCGCAGTGTGCCTCAGGTGTTCATCAACGATGTGCACATCGGCGGCTGTGATGATCTGCATGCGCGGGAGCGTGCAGGCGATTTGGATGCGCTCCTGGCCCAGGGCTGAGCAGGGCTGTGATGCGCCAGTTGTTTGTGATGGATCCGCTGGAGCGGATCAACCCGGCAAAAGATTCCACGGCCGCCTTGATGCAGGCGGCCCAGCGCGCTGGTCATGAGGTGTGGGCCTCGACTCCTGCTGATCTCATCGCCTTGGGGGACGAGCCCCTGGTGGTGGCGGTGCCCGTGGAGGCTGAACCCTGGCTGACGATTGGTGCCTCTCAGCGGCAGCAACTCCAGAGCTTTGACGCCATCTGGATGCGCAAGGATCCACCCGTCGATGAGGCTTACCTGTATGCCACCCACCTTTTGGAGGTGGCGGAGAGGGCTGGGGCGTTGGTGCTGAACCGTCCGTCCTCGTTGCGGAGTTGGAACGAAAAACTGGGTGCCCTGCGCTTCAGCCGTTGGATGGCCCCCACGCTGGTGGCCGGGCGTATTTCCGAGCTGGAGACTTTCGCCAAGGATCAGGGGGAAGTGGTGCTCAAACCCCTTGGTGGTCGTGCCGGTCTGGGGGTGGTGCGTGTTTCAGCCGAGGCCCCAGGCCTTGGCGCACTGCTGGAGCTGGTCACCGAGCAAGGGCGGCTGCCGGTGATGGCCCAGCGCTTTCTTCCTTCCGTGACTGAAGGCGACAAGCGGATCCTGTTGGTGGATGGAGAGCCCCTTGGTGCGGTCAACCGCAAGCCCAAGCAAGGTGAATTCCGCAGCAATTTGGCGGTGGGTGGTCATCCGGAAGCCACCGAGCTCAGTGATCGGGAGCGTCAGATCTGTGCAGCCCTTGCCCCGGCGTTGCGGGCGGAAGGGTTGTTCTTCGTGGGGATTGACGTGATCGGGGGGATGTTGAGCGAGATCAACGTCACCAGCCCGACAGGCATCCGTGAAGTGGAACGGCTCATGAACGTCCCATTGGCTGACATGGTGATTGCACGGCTTGCGGCCTAGTGCTGCTGAGATGTTGCGCCCCTGAGTCAGACCTGGAGAACTCTGGTCACAATCGAGAGCGGATGCAAACAGCTTCATGCGCAAGCGCTCGCTCTTGTTTGGGGGATTGCTTCTCTCTGGCTTGATGATCGGTCAGGCGCTCCTCCCTGTGGGGCTGCAAGCGGCGGAATCTCCGCCATTGATCCCCCGGGAGGTGTTGTTCGGTAACCCTGAGATTTCGGGTGTTGATCTCAGTCCCGATGGCACGCGCATCGTTTACCGGGCGCCTTACCAAGGCGTCATGAACCTCTGGGTGCGGACGCTGGATGGGAAAGAGCCACCCCAGTTACTGACCCGTCGTCAAGATCGGCCCCAGCGTGGTGCGAACTGGACCTTTGATGGCCGCTACCTGGTGACCTCCAGGGATAGCGAAGGGGATGAAAACACCGTGCTGGTGCGCATCGACCCCGAAACCGGGGAGAGCCAGGACCTCACCCCCGCTCGGGGTGTTCAAGCGCGGGTGGTGGGCATCCACCGTGATGTCCCCAATGAAGTGGTGGTGGGGCTCAACGACCGAGACCCCCGTTTTCATGATCTCTATGTAATCAAGATCGACAGTGGAGAGCGAGAGCTGCTGTATCGCTCCACCGATGACGGTCGGTTTATCAGCTCGGTGGAGTGGCTGAATGGTCGCTGGCAACCGGTGCTGCGCGGGCGGGTGCTTCCCGATGGGGGCAGTGCCTATGAATTGCGTTTGCCCGGCGCATCGGAGTGGCGCCCGTTCCTCAGCTTCAGTTTTGAAGACACCATTGGCGGATCGGGCCCAGGCGGTTTTACCCGGGATGGGCGCTGGCTTTATGGACACTTGAGTACGGGGGAAGACTTGCCGCGTCTGGTGCGTTGGAGTCGCGACCAACTGCGC
This sequence comes from Synechococcus sp. RS9916, assembly GCF_000153825.1. Classification (NCBI taxonomy): domain Bacteria; kingdom Bacillati; phylum Cyanobacteriota; class Cyanophyceae; order Synechococcales; family Synechococcaceae; genus Synechococcus; species Synechococcus sp. RS9916. The sequence goes on along the minus strand of NZ_DS022299.1, from coordinate 1,767,032 downwards.
ACCTGTGGCACGGATTGCCCCGCAGAAGTGGTGTATCGCTCGAAGAGCGGCGGTCTCGGGACCGCGTTGGTTGATATCGACACCGGGGTGCCGACGCTGCTGCAGGAAACGGATCTGCGGACCCGAAAGGTGGTGCTTGATCCGGCGTTAAAGCCAGACCTGGCGGCGCTCAAACGGCTGGCAGGCCGCAATGACTTCGCCATCGTCGACCGCGACCTCAACGATCGCGTCTGGCTTGTCGCGATTGGCTCTGATCAGCAAGGCCCCCAGTACTGGCTTTGGAATCGTGATCAGCAACGCCACCGCAAGTTGTTCACCGTTCGGCCGCGTCTCGATGCCTACACCCTGGCGCCGATGGAGAGTCTCGACCTCAAGGCGCGCGATGGGCGACGCTTGCCGGCCTACCTCACCAAAACGCCCTTGGCCGACCAGGGACCCCAGCCCTTGGTGTTGGTGGTCCATGGTGGTCCTCAGGCGCGTGACTATTGGGGCCTCAACGGCACCCATCAACTGCTGGCCAACCGCGGCTACCACGTGATGAGCGTCAATTACCGGGGGTCCACCGGCTTTGGCAAAGCCCATCTCCTCGCTGGTGAAGGGGAGTGGTACGGACGCATGCAGGATGACCTGGTCGATGCGGTGCGTTGGGCTGTGGATGAGGGCATCGCCGACCCGGATCGGCTGGTGATCATGGGTGCCTCCTATGGGGGCTATGCCGCCCTCTCCGGTCTCACCCGTGATCCCGAACTGTTCGCGGCGGCGGTGGCCGAAGTGGGGCCATCCAATCTGCGCACGTTGTTGGCATCGTTCCCTCCGTATTGGGAATCTGGTCGCAAAATTACGGAGCGCATGATCGGTGTGGGAAGCGTTGATCTGGACGCGATCTCGCCCCTCAACCATGTGGATCAGATTCAGCGTCCGCTGCTTTTGGGCCATGGCGCCAATGATCCACGCGTCAATCTCAAAGAGAGTGAAACCATCGCAGCAGCGATGGAGGCCCGCAACCTTCCGATTGATTTCGTGGTGTTCCCGGATGAGGGGCATGGATTGGCCAATCCCCGCAACGCGCTGGCGATGCAAGCCCTAACCGAAGCGTTTTTGCAACGTCATATCGGCGGAAGGGCAGAGCCATTCGGCGACGTGCTCGAGCAGTCCTCAATGGAATGGCGTCTGCGCTCGCTCCCGAAGCCCTGATTGCAAATCAAGCTGGTCTGCCAACACGGCCAGCTTCAGTCCCACCTCCTGCAGTTCCCGCTCGGCCAGGGATCCGCGCACGAGGCCCGCGCCGGCGGTGAGGTCGAGCCGATGGCCGCGCGCATGGCCGCAGCGGATGGCGACGCGTAGCTCGGCATCACCAGCACTGTCGATCCAGCCCACGGGAGCTGCATAACCTCCCCGTTCGAACGGTTCCAGGCTGCGCAGCCAGGTCATGGCTTCCCGCCTTGGAAGGCCGGCCACCGCGGGAGTTGGGTGCAATGCGCCAGCCAGGGTGAGGGGCTGGTGGCCATCGGCGGCGGCCGTGATCGGCGTGTGCAAGTGCACAAGCCTTCCATGGCGGGCCAGTTGTGGCCGTCGCGGACGGCGGGGGTTGAGGCCTTTGTGCTGCAGATGGTCTGTGATCGCCTTCACCACCAGTTCATGCTCACGTCGGTCCTTATCGGACTGCAGCAAGGCCTCGCCGCAATCGCTCTGTCCAGCGGTGCCAGCCAGGGCATCGCTACGCAGTTGGCCACCGCGCAGGCTCAACAAACGTTCGGGTGAGGCACCGAAAAAGGCATCGTCGTGGCTGCGTTGCCACAGAAAGCGGCAGCTGCCGGATTGCTGTTGACGCAAGCGGTCGAGCAGCGGCAGGGGATTGAGGGGCTCGCGTAGGGCGATGCTTTGGCGCACAGCCAGCACCAATTTGTGGAGCTCGCCTTGGTTGACCAGTGCGATGCCTTGTTCGAGGGCAGGGGTGTAGCACTGCTGCCAAGGCCGTTCACTGCTCACGGCACCGACCGGCCCGTGCCAGGGGATGGTGGTGGCGTTGTCGCTGGGCAGAGTCGGGGCCAGCAGGCGTTCGCGCATGGCCCAGAGGGCTTCCACCAGCTCGCGCACATCTCCGCTGTGCTGTGCCAGGCCATGGACGCGTACCCAGCCCTGACGGCCATGGCGGCTTAATTGCCAGCGCGGCAGCACCGCCTGCACCGACGGAATGGCATCGACGGGCTGGGGCTGTTGCTCCCCGGCATGGGCGAAGAAGGCAAACGCCAGAAGGACGCGGCTGCGGGCTTGGGCCGGGGCGTCGGGGCTGGCATCAATCAGCCGGGCCAAGGTGGCGTCGCTGAAGCGCTGGGCCAGTTCGAAGCGTTTCGGTCCGGCCAGATCGAGGTGATGGCAGCGACCGCTGGCGGCTAGGGAGAGGCCTGGGGAGCCATCCCAGAGAAAACGGAAGGGATGGGGAGCCTCCAGCAGGGGCAGTTGCTGCAAGGGGTCGACGCCCTGCAGGGGCAGCGCCATGGTGAAGACCCCGTCGTCGCCCCGGTGCTGTTCCCAGGTGCACAGGGCTTCCGCCAGCACGTCAGCAAGGCGTGCAGCATCCGGGTTGGAGACGGAACCGGCCTGCATCCGACGGGATAAGACATCGTGCTGCTCAAATGTATGGGCCTTTGTTCGGGCTGCAGGGCTCGAATCCATGCCAGATCCGCAGGCTGTTGCATCCCGTTACTCCCCGTCCCCGGATCGCCGGCGTCTTTGGAAGGCTGCGATCAAGTGGCCGATGTATTCGGTGGCGGTGATGCCTGTGCTGTTGGCAGCGGGTTGGCGGCTGTCCGCGGCACAGCCCGTGCGCTGGGGGCAGTGCGCTGGCTTCCTGATGGCAGCTGTGTTGTTGCTCCTCTGGGAAAACCTCAGCAACGATCTGTTTGATGCCGACACCGGGGTGGATGCGGTAGGCAAACCTCATTCCGTCGTGGCTTTGCTGGGTCGCAAGCGACCGGTGCGGCAGTTGGCCTGGCTGGCTCTGCTGCTCGGTCTGTTGTTGATGCTGCTCTTGGCCCTGCGCAGCACGCCTTGGGTGCTGCTGCTGGTGGCCATCAGCTGCGTCATTGGTTACGTGTATCAAGGTCCTCCCTTCCGTTTCAGCTATCTGGGCTTGGGAGAACCGCTCTGCTGGTTGGCCTTTGGCCCTTTTGCAACGGCGGCCGCTCTGCTGGTGCTGGCCCCCGTTCCGGCTGCAGGTGAGACCGCGGTGCTCCCCTGGGGCACCGCGCTCACCCTGGGCTCCGGCCCGGCCTTGGCCACGGCGCTGGTGCTCTTCTGCTCCCACTTCCATCAGGTGGAGGAGGACGCGGCCCATGGCAAGCGCTCTCCGGTGGTGCGTCTGGGGACGGCCAGGGCCGCGGCGCTGATTCCCTGGTTTGTGGGCGGCACCTTGGCTCTGGAGTGGATCCCGGTGCTGCAGGGCCATTGGCCCCCTTCCGCCCTGGCTGGCGTTCTGGGCCTACCGGCTGGAGTCGCCTTGATTCGTTTGCTGCGCCACCACCACCATCAACCAGAGCGCATCCAGCAAAGCAAGTTTCTGGCCCTCCGCTTTCAGGCCTTGAACGGTCTTGGCCTCAGCGCTGGTCTGGCGCTGGCTCCTCTGCTGGGATGGTCGGTAAAGATGGCGGGGTGATGAGGGTCATGGGTCTGAGGCTCGAGACCAGGCCCTACGCCTTTGCGCTCACCCGCCCTTTGCAGACTGCTGCTGGAGCCTGGCAGCAGCGACGGGGCTGGTTGCTGCGCATCACAGATGGCTGTGGTTGTTGTGGTTGGGGCGAGGTATCACCGCTCACACCAGAGCAACAGGTGCTTTGCGACCGCTGGTTGACTGAGCGGATCCATGGCGCAGCCACGTTTGCGTCTGTGGATGAGGTCGAACAGCTGTTGGCGGGCCCCCCTGCAGAAGTGGCCTTCGCTTTGGGGGCAGCCCTGGCAGAGCTGCAGGGTCTGGTGGGAGAGCGCAGTCCGCTGGACTGGTTGCCAGCGCCTGCATCAGCCCGGTTGCTGCCGGCTGGGCCCCCGATGCAGGAGGCGCTGGCCCGGGTGCTCGCGGCGATGCCGGTCGATGGCGCGCTGACCCTTAAGTGGAAGGTGGCGGCGGCAGCGGATTCTGAGGAACGCCGTTTGTTGGCCTGGTTGCTGGAGGCGTTGCCATCGCAGGCCCGCCTGCGTTTGGATGCGAACGGCGGGTGGGGGCTGGCGACCGCGGAGCAATGGGCCGAGGCGCTTCAGAGCGAGCCCCGTCTGGAGTGGATGGAGCAGCCTTTGGCGCTGGATGATCTGGTGGGCCATCATCATCTGTTAGCGAGGGTCCCTGTGGCGTTGGATGAGGGCTTGCGGGACCACCCTGCTTGGCGGTCCAAGTGGCCTGGGTGGCAGGTGCGGCGACCCGCTCTGGAGGGGGATCCCCGGCCGTTGCTGCGTCAACTGCAGCAGGGAGCTCCCCATCGGATGCTGAGCACCGCCTTTGAAACTGGCATTGGGGCCCGCTGGCTGGCCCATCTGGCGGCTTTGCAGCAGCAGGGGCCGACGCCAGCTGCGCCGGGGTTGGCCCCGGGGTGGTGTCCGGAGGGGGCGCTGTTTTCGTTTGACCCTCAGGAGGTATGGAGAGCGGCGGCTGTATGAATGAGGTCGAACTGTTGGAGCAGGGGCTGGCAGCGGGCCAGTGGGTGAGCCTGTCTCCCAAGGCTGCAGCGGCCCCCATTGATCAGCTGCCGTCGGGGCCGGGAGTTCTGGTGCGCAGTGGTGGCAGTAGTGGCGGCAGCCGCTGCTGTGCTCAGCCCTTGCTTCATCTGGACCGTTCGGCAGCAGCCACCGCCCATTGGCTAACAGAAATCGGTCTTGACCCTGCCGCCAGCCTGCTGCTCAATCCCCTGCCGTTGGAGCACGTAAGTGGTCTGATGCCTTGGTGGCGCGCCCGCTGCTGGGGTGCTGACTATCAGCAGCTGCCGCCGGGGTTGATGAAAGCCCCAACTGAGTTGCTCGCGTTCTGCCGGGGCCTACCCGCCTGGAGGACCAACACTGCATTGCTTTCGTTGGTGCCCACGCAGTTGGCGCGTCTTATGGCTCATCCCGATGGGGTGGCCTTTCTGCAGCAGATGCAGTTGATCTGGATCGGAGGTGCTGCTCTTCCGCCGCCGTTGGCGAAGCAGGCACGCACTTGGAGGCTGCCTTTGGCGCCTTGTTATGGCTCGACGGAGACGGCGGCGATGGTGGCTGCCTTGCCACCGGCCCGCTTCCTAGCCGGTGAGCCTGGTTGTGGGGATCCGCTGGTGGATGTGCAGCTTCGCCTTGCCTCTGATGGGGCACTAGAAGTCTGCACCGATCGCTTGGCTTTGGGGCGTTGGTGTGTGGATCAGCCTGATCGTTGGGAACCACTCACCGACGGGGAAGGTTGGTGGCGCTCCGGGGATCGAGCCACGTTGACCCCATTCCTCCAGATTGCGGGCCGGATCGATGGTGCTATTCATTCCGGTGGAGAAACCGTGTTTCCTGAGCAACTGGAAGCTCGGCTTTTAGCTGCAATTGAAAGAGCTTCACTGCCCATTCTTCCAGTGCTCTTCCTTGGTGTGGAAGACCCTGAATGGGGGCAACAACTGGTGGCTTTGGTAGGTAGTTGTGATGACTGTTTCCTAAGGCGCTTTAGATCACTTACTATTAGTTGGCCGCCTGCCGAGCGACCGAAGCGCTGGGTGCTCTGTCCAAAACTGGCTCCCACCGCTTCAGGCAAGTGGGAGCGTCAGCGCTGGCGGAAATGGCTTGAAGCCATTTGATTTGAAATCAAGCGGAAAGAGGTAATTCCTTGATTAGACTTTTGCTTGTTGATTGATTAGAGCCAGGCTAAGAGTAGATTGAAGCTATCCGTAGCCTGGTGATGGTTGTTGTGCAGGCGCGATATTCAGGTGCTCAGTTTGCGATATTTGTTTGAATCATAAGTCCATCCATCCCTGGTGCTGAATTAATCATTAGAAAGAACTTTTTGCCTTTGCCGAGAGTTTCGTTTGAAAAATAAGCGGCACACATGGTCATGCCTCCGGGGCTCATGCAGCCGTTTCCAGCTCCTCGTCCAGCACCACCATTTGTTGGCTTAAAACCATTTTGCAAAGCTTTTTTGACAATTTCCTCGTAAAGGACTTTGGCCGACTTCGGACCGCTGTATGTGGCCATTTCCCCAACGATACCTGGAATCGATGTGGGCATCGTCATCTGAATTGATGCTTCTGCAGGTATCTCAATGCCCAGCTGCGTTAGTGTTTTGAGAGCTTGGGCCTCTGTTTTGGTATCTAATGTTTTTTCTGTGATGGCATTTGAACTATCGCCAGAAGGATTATTGTTGCTGCAGGATGTATCTATCGTTCTGACAAAATCATTGAATGTGGACTGCCATGTTTGCTTAAGTTGTTCAGGCGCAGATGATTGTATTTCTCGACCTACTTCGCAGCCAAGTGGACTTTTTTTGAAGGCTGTTAGGCTATTCCCAATAGGCAGCTGAATTGTGTAAGGAGAGTTTTTACTGCCTTTGCTTTTCTCGAGCTGGTAAAAGAATTTGTTGTAGAATGAAAGAACTAAAGCGTCGTAGTCTCCGATGCGTTGAGCAATGTCATTGATTAATTGCTCAGCTCTTTGCTCCCCAAGCATTTGTGCTTCAAGCGCATATTCAAGGGCTTGTTTAGGGTCTTTGTTCAGATATGTTAGGCCTTGAGCTGCAAGTAAATACTCGTCAGCATCAGCTGTTCCATTCGCAATCTTGGCTTTGACAAAGCTGCTGTTTAAGTTAAATGCTTGCCTGGCATTTTTTGCCAAATTTTTGCTTTTTAGATTGTCTGGTTCGCACCAAAATGGTGCAGCATCACTGGCCAGGCAGGCTGATTTGTATCGGCTTCCGTATTGAGACCACCAGTCTGATTCAAGCTTTTCGAAGGCTTGTGATCCATAGGGAGTTGTCTTGTAGTCAATGCTTTCGGTGCCGAAGCGAGCTGCTTGTGTGACAAGGAGATTGTCTATTCTTGAGTTGGTGTTAAGATTTTGGTTCAAAATGAATTCCTTGTAGACAGGAGATGCTGGATGCTTCCTGAACCCTGCATTGTTATTGTAATAAATGAGCGCTGCTAATTTTTGATCTTGGGTTAATTGGTCGTTGCTTTTTGAGCTTGGAAGTGATTTGGCGATGTAAGAGTATGCTTTTTCTTTGCTTTTGTTGAAATTGTCAAGCAAGACTGGAATATCAAGGGCTAGCGATGTTTGGCTTGAAATAGGTGTTTGAAACCGATTGGGTGTTATGCCCCTTGATCCAAGCAGTCTGACTGTATAAAAGGTTGGATTTGATTTTTCATATGCAATGGCATGGTCATTTGTAGTAGATGAGTTCGTACAATCCATGCCAATTTTTCCAACTTCTTTCAGAGAGCCCTGGCAACTTTCGACTAGTGTTTCGCCAATATCTTTCAGTGCATGAATGGCGACCAGTTCGCCCTTGGCGTTGAAGACACCTCCTCCACTCATTCCTGGAAGTGTTGCGGCCTTGTAAGCAATGTTGTAGTTGCTTGCACTATTGGGCCACGATCCATAAACAACGCCATCTCGGGAAACTTGAATTTTGGCTTTCTGCTGTCTTGTGTTAAATCTGTTGGGATAGCCAATGACAACTAATCCAGTTTCTTCTCTTGATGCATTGCTGGTTTGAATTGACTTATATGGCAGTTTTGTATTGATTTGGAGAACTGCAATGTCCCGATTTTCGTCAAACTTTAAAAGAGTTGCTGTTGCTGTTGCTCCATCTCGCTCAGTTACAGAAATGTCACTGTCGGCGTTACCAATTACATGAGCTACTGTCCAAATTGTAGCTTTGCCCCCTTGAGCATCAACGACGACTCCAGATCCTGGCATTGCACTGCCTTTGATTCTGACAATACTGTCTGCAGGTGAACTCTGTGCTGCTGAGGAGCATGCTGCAATTAAAAACGTGCCCAGAAATGAAGTGAATGTAGCTCTAGATTTATTGAACTTCATGAGTGTCTAGTAGGTCTAACCCTAGAAATATTAGCAGAAAGAACGTAGCAAGATAATTTAGCGGCAAAGCGAGTGATGTGGCTTGGCATCGGCGGCTCAAGCTGTAAGCTCTGAGTCTTTGAGTGCATTTTGGCTGGTGATTAAAAGCTCTTTCTGGGATTCGAGTAGTTCTAACTCTTGGCCAATGTATCGATTCGATTGGTTATAGCTAATGTATGAATAAATACACAGGAGGCTCGAGGCTATAAGCCCAGTAGCTCCAATGGATAGGCGCCAATTGACGCGACCCATTGAATGAATCCCTTTTGTGTCAGTATAGTGGAATATTCTTAGTGAGTTCCAATGCTTCTCCTGCGCAGCTGCCTTGTTGCATTGGTGTTAGCTCCCGCTTTTTCTCTTGTCCATTTATCGCCCTTGAGGGCGCAATCCAGCTGCTCTGTGACTGGGGCAATGAAGAGAGCTGATGGTGCAATTTTTATTAATTTTTCGAAGGCACGTCGCTTTTTAGTGTCTCCACCCAAAAAGGCCTGTGAAACGGCGCTTGCTGGTATGAGGTCCGGGCTTCTGCTGACCTCAGATCTTCAATCTCAGAACCTTTGTCTTGTCTCGAAAGAGGGTGGTGGCTGTGTTGAGGTCGTTTCGGCCTTAAGGCCTGGTTCTGACGCCAACAAGGTGTTGACATTGATTGCCGGGCGTGAAGCCAGCTCAATGAGACTCGAGACATCTGCCCATCTTTACGTTCGCCCCCAGGCTGGGTTGTAATCCTCTGCCTTAGGAGCTGTTTGGATTGCATGGTTCTTACAAGCTTTGAATTTTGCCAAGACTTGACGCTTCCAGCCAACGGTCCACGCCATCTGGAAGCGCACAGCGTCGACGTGTGTTGGTTTCGATGGCCACATGTCGCTGACAACCATGGGCGACTAGCTGTTCCCCCAGCAGAACCCGACTACCTACCTCAAAACTGCTGATATTCAGTCGTTTCGGCTCCAGGTGAACCAGCAGCTTGTCGCCCACCTGTATAGGAGCTCGGAAATTTGCGTGGCAGTGCACGATCGGCAACGCCACGCTGGGTTGTTCACCGCGCCCTCCGGGAAAGACCGAGCACGCCGGTAGGCCGAAACGCTCCATTCTTTCTTCCCAGGCTTCATGGCACCAGCGCGGCAGCTGCCGGATTGCTGTTGACGCAAGCGGTCGAGCAGCGGCAGGGGATTGAGGGGCTCGCGTAGGGCGATGCTTTGGCGCACAGCCAGCACCAATTTGTGGAGCTCGCCTTGGTTGACCAGTGCGATGCCTTGTTCGAGGGCAGGGGTGTAGCACTGCTGCCAAGGCCGTTCACTGCTCACGGCACCGACCGGCCCGTGCCAGGGGATGGTGGTGGCGTTGTCGCTGGGCAGAGTCGGGGCCAGCAGGCGTTCGCGCATGGCCCAGAGGGCTTCCACCAGCTCGCGCACATCTCCGCTGTGCTGTGCCAGGCCATGGACGCGTACCCAGCCCTGACGGCCATGGCGGCTTAATTGCCAGCGCGGCAGCACCGCCTGCACCGACGGAATGGCATCGACGGGCTGGGGCTGTTGCTCCCCGGCATGGGCGAAGAAGGCAAACGCCAGAAGGACGCGGCTGCGGGCTTGGGCCGGGGCGTCGGGGCTGGCATCAATCAGCCGGGCCAAGGTGGCGTCGCTGAAGCGCTGGGCCAGTTCGAAGCGTTTCGGTCCGGCCAGATCGAGGTGATGGCAGCGACCGCTGGCGGCTAGGGAGAGGCCTGGGGAGCCATCCCAGAGAAAACGGAAGGGATGGGGAGCCTCCAGCAGGGGCAGTTGCTGCAAGGGGTCGACGCCCTGCAGGGGCAGCGCCATGGTGAAGACCCCGTCGTCGCCCCGGTGCTGTTCCCAGGTGCACAGGGCTTCCGCCAGCACGTCAGCAAGGCGTGCAGCATCCGGGTTGGAGACGGAACCGGCCTGCATCCGACGGGATAAGACATCGTGCTGCTCAAATGTATGGGCCTTTGTTCGGGCTGCAGGGCTCGAATCCATGCCAGATCCGCAGGCGTTGTTGTCTCACTGCCGAGCCATGCCGCTCTGGCGCAGCAAGCCGCGGGTGGTGTCGTTGGTGCCCACGCAGTTGCGACGCCTGCTCGATCACTCTGCGGGTGTGCACTGGTTGCGCGATTTGGACGTGATCTGGGTGGGTGGAGCCGCGCTCCTCATCGATCTGGCTGATCGCGCCCGTGCGCTGGAGGTGCGGCTGGCGCCTTGTTACGGCGCGACTGAAACGGCCGCCATGGTGGCGGCTCAATCACCAGAGCGCTTTTTGGCGGGTGAGCAGAGTTATGGAACAGCTCTTGGCGATGTGGAGCTGCGTTTGGAGTCTTCAGGGGCTCGTTTAGTGCGCACACTGCGGTTGGCCATAGGCCGTTGGCGAGAGGGAGCCTTGCAGCCCTTGGTGGATGGCAACGGCTGGTGGCGATCGGGTGATGGAGCCTCCCTGGAGTGGGCTGCTGACGGGAAGTCGCTGCTCACCATGCATGGCCGCCTGGATGATGCGATTCACTCAGGCGGGGAAACAGTCTTCCCTGATCAGTTGGCGCAGCGATTGTTAAGAAAAGCCCATGCTGATGGATGTGCCCTTGATGGGGTTTTGTTCTTTCCCGTGGATCACCCTGAGTGGGGGCAGCGTTTGGTGGCTTTGGTGCGCTGCCGAGAGGGGTGTCTGGCCACTGATCAATGGCATCAAGTTCAGTCTTGTTTGGAAGGTTTGACGCGTGATTGGCTCCCTGCCGAACGACCATCCCGATGGCTGCAGTGCCCAGACCTCGATGTGACAGATGCTGGAAAGTGGGAGCGAAAGCGTTGGCAAGCCTGGGTTGGTTTGCAATAATTACTTCGAATTTGCTTCGAAAGGATGTCCACCCTCTCTGAGTCGGAAATCAGCAGCAAAAAACTGACCGCCGGTCTCCTGGGCATCTTCTTCGGAGGTCTGGGTATTCATAAATTCATCCTTGGCTACAACAACGCAGGCATCATCATGCTTGTTGTCAGTCTTGCTGGCAGCATCCCAACCTGTGGTGTTGCTTACATCGTGATGCAGGTGATTGGCCTGATTGAGGGAATCATTTATCTCACAAAAACTCCTGAGGAGTTCCGTGAGACCTACATCGATCAGCAAAAAGCCTGGTTCTGATGTCGTTGCCGTCCCTGCGGCGCATGGCTCCCTCCGGTTTGTTGGTGGGAGCCACAATTGTGAGTGCTGCTGCAATTTCGGAGACATCGCAAGGAGGGTTTCACCCTCTTTTGATTGCGGCCTGCATGCTGCCGCTTCAATGTGCTGCGTTGGTCTGGGCCTGGCAGCGCAAGCCGAATTAGAGGCTGCTGAGGCGTCCCAGGTTGGATGCCTCAAGCCAGAGGTCGATGCTCTCCGGAAGCGGGCAGCGCTTTCGGGTGGTTGAAGAGATGGCCAGATGGCGGATCATTCCTCGGGCTACGTCAGTGTCGTCGAGCTGGAATCGGCTGCGCACTTCGAAGCAGCCTGGGTTCAACCGCTGAGCTTCTAGTTGCACTTGCAGGCAGTCGCCTCCATGCACGGGCTTGAGAAAGTCGGCCTCACAGTGCACCACCGGTAAGGCGATCTCAGGCCAATGCTCTTGTGCCCGGCAACCTGGAAACACAGTCCCCGCATGAATCCCGTAGAGCTGAAGGCTGTCTTCCCAGGCCTCATGGCACCAGCGGAGCAGCTGGTGGAAATGCATCACACCCGCGGCATCGGTGTCGCCAAAACGAACATGGCGTTTGAGTTGAAGCCAGTGTTGGGGATTGGGTTTGGTTGCCATCAAGGGTTCAAGCCCCGATAAACCAGCTGGCGGTCCATGTGGCGAACACAGCGGTCGCCAGGGCGCAGAGGGCCGTCACCACAAAACCCATCAGCAGAGAAGAATATTTTTTGGTGGCGAGCACAATTGCCGAGAGCAACATCGCCAGCAAGCACAGCAGGGCGCTGGCGATGTTGGTCCATTTCCCCAGCTCGGGAAGCACGTCGTAGCTGAGCAGGATTGATGCCAGGCCATTGCCAAGATCAATCAGCATCGCCAGGCAGAGAAGGAGAGCTGGGATGACCTGCATGGCCTGCTTGCTGTGGATCTTTTTCGATTTTACAGCTGTCTGATTGGTTGATTGGTTCGGGATTGATTTTGTTGACTGATGGGTTTGCTGTGCTTGTGGTTGTTGAACTTGTTGTCGATGTTGTGAGGAAAGCTTGGCAATTAATGGTTTTCGTTTAGGTTTTGTGCGTTTTGCAGCTTTTCTTTTGACTGCCTCTTCTGAGTCTCGGGCCACGCTGAATGCGGCCTGGACCGACACCCTTGCCCATGCGCCCACTCTGCTTCTCACCTGGCTGTGTGCGATCGCGGTGTATGGATTCACCGTCTTGATCGGTCTGGTGATCAGCCTGGTTTTTACTGCGGCTGATGATGGCACGGGCTCTGCTGAGATGCTTGGTTTGGTGCTGAGTAATTTTGCCCAGCTGCCTTTTGTGATTGTTCAGAATCTTATTGGTGTGATGTTCACTGCGATTCCTGCAGTGTTTTATTCCAGGAGTGAGGTTGTCTCGTTTTCGGATGCTTATGCGATTTTGATGGGACGGCTCGGTCGCTATGTGTTGGCCGGTGTTCTGTATTCCGTTGTCGCGGGTGTGGGATTTGTTCTCTGCGTCCTTCCCGGTATTGCGGTCGTGACAGTGTTGCCGATCTACGTCAATAAGGTGTTCACAACTGACGATGATGTGATGACCTGTTTTACGTCATCATTTTCTGCTGCTTTCGGTTCGCAGAAGGGTTGGGGGTTTGTGGGCATTCAGGCTCTCGCTATCTTGCTAGCCATTGTCACGTGCGGTTTCTGTCTGGTGGGCCTGATTGTGTATGTCCCGGTGATTACATTCTTCCTTCAGAAATATATTGTGGTGAATGGTTTGGTCCGTCAGTCCGCGGCCTGATTGAGCTCAGCTTAATCTCAAGCCCCCGTCCATCGGTCGGGGGCTTTTTTTATGCCAGGGTGTTGGCGTAAGCAATTGCGGGAAAGGCCGTGGGACCATTGAGGTTGAACCCATAGGTTGCGACAAGGCGCAAAATCCAGTATCCGAATAGGGCTAATGAGCCCAAAGTGACGATTTTCAGATTGAGGCCTGGTGGAATGAATTTTTTGGCCCGCAAGGCCCAGATGCTCCAAGCGATTAATCCTGCAGCCACGATGGGTCCGAACGCATGGAGCTCCACGGATTGATGGAGATTGAGCTGCAGTGCCGCAGACGTGGCCCGGGTGAGATAGCAGCCGGGGCAGGGAATGCCTGTCAGTGCTAAGAAGGGGCACCCCCATCCAGGCAGGTGAGGCCATTGGCCTTTGAGCCATAGATATCCAGTGAGGGCTGCCGGTAACAGGTAGCCCGAATGGCTGATGTAGCGAAGGAAGCGGTTCATTTAGCGACCTGTTGCCATGTCTTTAGTGCTTGATCAGTTTGTTTAATCTTGCTGATCGCGTGATGGGCCATAGGTATCGAACAAGTCTAAGGCAAGGAATAAGAGCAGAAGGATAGTTGCTAAGTAGTTCAGTTGGAGTGCAGCTGAGGTGTGTTCCGATTGTTTTGTTGCGGCTATCGTTGTATCTTTTTCCCATTCGTCGATACTGTTCGCTAGTTCGCTTTCGTTGATTACAATGTCTGCGATTGATGTGTTCTCATCGGCCTTGCAGCTTTTGGCTTCCGAAGCTTGTTTTGAGGAGGCTCGCAGGCCTTGGCTGACGAGTTGTTCGATTTTGCAGATGCTTTTGATGTAAATTTGGCGGTATTGATTCTTGCTTTGGTCGTTGTCTGCTTTATTCGATAGGAGTCTTGCGTCGGTTGCTATGGTGAGTGAAAGCTTGGCGAGTTCAATTTCCTGCTGCGATGTTGCCGCGATGTAGCCACTTTTTTCGGCTGTTTGAATGTTTGCAAGTTCTAAAATGCTGCACAGGATTGATGCCGCTAATGCGACGCTTCTCCATTTGACGATCGTTACTGCTTTGGGTAGGGTGATTTTCATAGGGGAAGGTTGATGTCGATATCGATGAGATTGGCGATGGTGAATGCGGCAATTTGAATGATTGATGCAACTTCGAGTTGTTGGGTTGGGTTTGTGATTTCGGTTTTATTTTCATTCTCTTGGTTCCGAGCCAGGGCCTCAGAATTGCTGTAGGCCGCGATCTCTAGGTAAAGCTCTGCAGACTTGTTGCAGATTTGTCGCGTTGCGTTTTCCCACTGCTTCTGGCTGCTGTTGTTGAACTCCGCGATGGCAGCACCGTTGGTTGCACCAGCGGCAATTAGTTGATCAATCGTCTGACCTGTGCGACGAAATAATTCTTGGTCGGCTTCCATCAAGTTGCTGTTAGCCCGAGCATTAAATACTTCCCCTCCGCTGAGGTTTTCCTCGCTGAGCTCTTTGCTGAAAAGTTCAACGCGTTTGCTCATGCTTCTGCACTCAAGAAGCTTGTTGATGGTTTCTGCTTTGTTGTTAAGACTGGTATTTTGTGAATTGCTTTCGGCAAGCTGTGCATCTTTGAGGGCTGCCGTTGCTGTCAGTAAAAGTTCTTTCTGCGATTCTAGGTTTTCAAATTCTAGGTCGATCTTTCTTGAGAACTTGATATATCCGTTGTAGGAGCTGATGCAAAGAATGGCTGATGCGCAAAGTCCACCAGCCCCGATTAATAGCCGCAATCTTTGCGCATTCATGGCACAGCTAAGGTCTGGTGCTGTTTTGTTTTTGTATTATGGCACTCATGTGCCCAGATTCTTGTTGATGGTTTGCAAAGGCTGGTGTTTATCTTTGTCCGTTTTGTTGGGCGTTTCCTCGTTTTCGGTCTCTGATGTTGAGGCTGCTGGTCACTCACGTTGTTCTATTGAAGGGCTCATGACTCTGGCTGATGGATCCCAGTTTTTGGACTTTTCTGAGGCGCAGCGTTTTCTCATTGGTTCGCCGAATGCCGCCTGCCTTGCAGCTCTCGATGGATTGCAGCAGGGTCTGTCGTTGACCTCTGACCAGGCCGGTCTACGTCTTTGCCTGGTGGATGAAAGCAGTTCTGGTGTTTGTGTTGATGAGGTTGCGCGTCTGAAGCAAGGGGTTGACGCCAATCACATTCTCTCTCTGGTGGCCGGGCAGTCTGCTGAAACCAATCCCATGGAGATGTCGGCCCATCTTTATGTACGACCGAAGGCAGGATTGTAAATATTGGCTCCTAGCCATGAGTTGTGACGTTTGAAGGGTGAACGAAGCGTCACCCTTCATCTTGATGAATCAGCGATCCACGGATCCCATGATCACGTCGATGGACCCAAGAATGGCCATGATGTCGGCCACCTTGTGTCCCTTGAGGATGTGGGGAAGGATTTGCAGATTATTGCTATCGGCGGCGCGGATTTTGAAGCGCCATGGGGTGACATCGTTGTTGCCCTGAATGAACACGCCAATCTCGCCTTTGCCTGATTCCAAGCGGGTGTAGAGCTCGCCGTTAGGGATCTTGAACGTCGGAGCGACTTTCTTGGCCACGTATTGGTAATCGAAGCCAGCGAATTCGCTCTTTTTGCCCTCGGCCATGCGCCGGGCCTCGAGGTTTTCGGTTGGGCCGCCGGGGATCATGTCGCAGGCTTGGCGCAGGATCTTCAGCGATTGACGCATCTCTTCGATCCGCACCCGGTAGCGGGCAAAGCAATCGCCTTCCTTCTCCCAGGCCACGTTCCAATCGAAGTCGTCGTAGCACTCGTAGTGGTCGACCTTGCGCAGGTCCCAGGGCACCCCCGAGGCCCGCAGCATCGGTCCCGAAAGGCTCCAGTTGATCGCTTCATCGCGGCTGATCGCGCCCAGGCCTTCAATCCGGCGACGGAAGATCGGGTTGTTGGAGATCAGCTTTTCGTATTCGTCGATCTTGGGGCCGAACCAATCACAGAAATCGCGGCACTTCTCAAGCCAGCCGTAGGGCAGGTCGGCGGCAACACCACCGATACGGAAATAGTTGTTGTTGATCAGGCGTTGGCCAGTGGCCGCTTCCCAGAGGTCGTAGATCATCTCCCGTTCGCGGAAGATGTAGAAGAAGGGGGTCTGGGCGCCAACGTCTGCCAGGAATGGACCCAGCCAGAGCAGGTGGTTGGCGATGCGGTTGAGCTCCAGCATCAGCACGCGGATGTAGCTGGCGCGCTTCGGCACCGGGATATCGGCCAGGCGCTCCGGGGCGTTGACCACAATCGCCTCGTAGAACATGCCCGCCGCATAGTCCATGCGGCTCACATAGGGCACGAACATCACGTTCGTGCGGTTCTCAGCAATCTTCTCCATGCCGCGGTGGAGATAGCCGATCACCGGCTCGCAATCCACCACGTCTTCGCCATCCAGCGTCACCACCAGCCGCAGCACCCCGTGCATCGAGGGGTGATGGGGGCCGAAGTTGACCACCATCGGCTCCGTGCGCGTTTCCAGCTGCGTCATGGGGCCGTGGCGAAGCGAATGCCAAAGATCTTAGGAAGGACCCATGCCCGATCAGCCTTCGCACTTCCCAGAAGCGTTCGCTCACGTGCCGGTCTTGGCCGAACCGCTTCTGGAGGCTTTGGCTGCGAGTCCTGAATCTCCCTGGGAAAAGGGTCTCTTCATCGACGCAACCTTGGGCGGGGCGGGACACAGTGCCCTGCTGCTGGATCGTTACCCGCAGTTGCGCTTGATCGGCCTCGATCAGGACCCCACTGCCCGCTCTGCGGCCCAGGTGCGCCTTGAGCCCTATGGCGATCGGGCCGAGATTGTGGCCACGAACTTCGCTGATTACCAACCGGAGGCACCTGCGGATCTGGTCTTGGCGGATTTAGGGGTGAGCAGCCCGCAGTTGGATGTGGCAGCCAGGGGCTTCAGCTTTCGCTTGGATGGCCCCCTCGACATGCGCATGAATCCGCAGGGAGGAGGCGAAACAGCCGCCGAGCTGATCGAGCGCCTCGAGGAGGAGCCGTTGGCGGATTTGATCTATGCCTATGGCGAAGAGCGGCTTTCCCGCCGCATCGCCCGGCGAATCAAAGCCGATCTCAAAGAGAACGGCGGCTACGCCGGCACGGCCGATCTGGCTTATGCGGTGGCGGGTTGCTACCCACCCAAGGCGCGGCGCGGTCGTATTCATCCTGCAACGCGCACCTTCCAGGCGCTGCGGATTGCCGTGAACGATGAGCTGGGGGTGCTGGATCGGTTGCTGCAGCAGGCCCCCGACTGGCTCAATCCCGGAGGCGTTCTCGCGATCATCAGCTTCCATTCCCTCGAAGATCGCCGTGTGAAAACGGCGTTCCTGCAAGACGATCGACTGGCGCGGATCACGCGCAAACCCCTGGTGGCGGCAGAAGCGGAGGAAGCGGCAAATCCCCGCAGTCGCAGCGCCAAGTTGCGGTTGGCCCGTCGCCTGCCGGGAAACTGATCCCGACTGAGATCAGCTCACGAAGCCAGTGTTGTCCTCCTCGCCGAACAGTTGGCGGTAGGCAGCCGTGGAAATGCAGAACACCACCGGTGATGCCGCCAGCAGACCAACGCCGCAGAGGAGCAATCCGATCATCAGGATCAGCGATTCCACGATCAGCAACAGCACCACCCACCACCAGGAAGGATCCACGCCAGCGCGTCCCCGTTGAACGGTGTCGAAAGGGTTTCCGCTCTGCAGAACGGCAATCCAGGGCAGAAAGGTCTGGTTGATGCCCAGATAGAGGAAGACGACGACGGCTGCGATCACAGGAATGGCCGCCAGCGCCTGATGCACCTGCGCCAGCCCGCCGGCGATCACCATGGTGATCACCAGGATGATTCCGAAGATCAGAGCCAGCACGAGTTGGGTCACAAACAGGCGCCCTGCGGCACCCCCGTCCCAACGGGCCAGGTCGGCGAAGCTGGGCTTTGCGCCATCGAGAGCCTTCCATGCCCCTCGGATCAGCCCATTCACGCACCAGAGGCTGACGATCGTGCTGCCCACAAGAGACACGAGGGTGCCCACGATCACCCCAGGCCCCGCGGCGTCGCTGCTGGTGGCTGTGGCCACATTGCCGATGATCTGAAAGACCACCGACAGCACCCCGGTCAGCAGTGCGAACAACACAAAGGGCCAGGGAGAGCGGGTGAAGGCGCTCCAGCCGTCTTCGACGGCCTTCATGACCTGGAGCCGGGGGCTCCCGCTGGACTCCGTCATCGCTTGGCGTGGGAAGGGTGCTCTGCCCGGAACGTAGCGATTGCAGCGCTTGTTTTCAGGCGTTCTGTCGCATTTGCCCCACCACCTCGCTGATCAGCTCAATCGCCGCGTCGATGTCGTCGCGTTGGGTGGGGCGTCCGAGGCTGAGCCGCAGTGAGGCGTTGGCCTGCTCCTGGCTGCGTCCGATCGCCTGCAGCACGTGGGAGGGCGTGCCTGCACTGCACGCCGAGCCGCTGCTGCACAGCAAGCGGGAGCGCAAGGCTTGCTGCAGTCGGTTTCCATTCACCCCCTCCACGGTGATGTTGAGGTTGTGCGGCAGCCGTGGTTCCAGGGCGCCATTGAGTTGCACATCGCCCACCTGGTCCTGAAGTTCTTGCCACAGGCGGTTGCGCAAGCTTTCCAGCCGGATCCGGCGGTCCTCCTGATCGCTGAGCGCGAGTTCTGCAGCCCTGGCCAAACCCACGATCAGCGGCACTGGCAAGGTGCCCGGACGCAGGCTTTGCTCTTGTCCACCGCCAAACACCAGCGGTTGCAGCGGCAGCCCTTCACGCATCACCAAGGCACCAATGCCCTTGGGGCCATAGAGCTTGTGGCCACTGAGGCTGGCGAGCTCCACCCCCAGGGAGGTGGGGTGGAAGGGCAGGTGCCCGAAGGCCTGTGCCGCGTCACTGTGCAGGCGGACTCCATGGGCCTGGCAGATGGCGGCCAGTTCCTTCAGGGGTTGCAGCACGCCGATTTCATTGTTGGCGGCCATCACGCTCACCAGCAGCGTGTCGGGTTGCAGGGCCTCCTCCAGTTGCGCTGGCTTCAGCAGGCCATCACGACCGGGCTCCAGCAGGGTCAATCGGAACCCTTCCCGCCGCAGCTGCTGCAGAGGATCGAGCACGGCATGGTGTTCGCTGCTGACGCTGATCAGGTGCCCGCGATGGCCTGTTTGCTCCGCCATCGCTCGGGCATGGCCCAGCAGGGCCAGGTTGTTGGCTTCCGTGGCGCCGCTGGTGAACACCACCTGGATGGGATCCACCTTGAGGCAGGCGGCAAGGCGCTCACGGGCATCACTCACGGCTGCTGCTGCTGTGAGCCCCAGCCGGTGCTGGCGGCTCGAGGGGTTGCCCCAGTGCTGCTGCCACCACGGTTCCATCGCTTCAAGCACCTCTGGGGCGCAGGGGGTGGTGGCTTGAAAGTCAAGCGCCACTGGACTGGAGCGCCGCGTCAGGGGCTGGGAAGGGCTTGGCAGCATGGTGTGACCTCAGCTCCCGATGCGATGCAGGCCGCACAACGAGTCCTCAGTCTGATCGTTCTGGCCGGTGGTGCGCTGATGAACCCTTGCGCAGCGGGTGCGATTGACCGCGGGGAGGTGCTCGAGCAGATGCGCCGCAGGCGCCCGGCCGACATCACCATTTTGGCGAGCCGTCCCGTGGCGAACGGCACTTACACCCTGGGGATCTTTTCCATCTCCACCGACACGGCGGACCCGGCATTGCGTCGCTACAAGCTCTGGAAGGAGTACCCCAACGATCTGGTCATTCCGACTGAGTCGGTCAATTGCAGTCTTGATGCACCGGTTCGCGTGAAGCGGGATGAGGCGGCGATTTATGTGCGCCGTCTCAATCCCGGGGGGTTGATCACGGAGGCCAATCGCGAAGATCATCTGGTCTGGTGGGCGGCCTGTGTGCCGGAGCAGGCCGGCGTCGATCCGGTGACCCTGGCGGGCAAGGCCAAAGAACTTGGCTACTCCACCCTTCTTGTGGAGAGCACGGAGACGTTGCGCCTGCCCTGATAGACGCCCCTCTTAGATTTTGGGCACTGCATGAAGGGCCATGACCGCCACTCCGCCTGTGGACGCCGACCTCCAGGGCGCAGATGACGCCAACCGGCCGGCAGCGCGGCTGCTGCTGGTGGATGACGAACCCGGTCTGCGCGCGGCTGTGCAGGCCTATCTCGAGGATGAGGGCTTTGTGGTGACCACCGCGGTGGATGGTCTCGATGGATGGGAGAAGGCTCAGCAGCAGATGCCTGATTTGGTGATCAGCGACGTGATGATGCCGCGTTGCGATGGGTATGGCCTGCTGGAGAAGATGCGCGCCGATGAGCGGCTCGGTGGCACCCCCGTGATCTTCCTCACCGCCAAGGGGATGACGGCTGATCGCACCCAGGGTTACTTGGCAGGGGTCGATGACTACATCCCCAAGCCCTTTGATCCCGATGAATTGGTGGCTCGGGTGCGCAATGTGGTGCGTCGCCAGGATCGCTTGCTGACTGAGGCGGCCCGCTTTGCGGATGCCGATGTGGGGCAGATGGCCAAGCAGATCAGTGAAATCCGCTCCATGCTCACCGGTTCAGCAGATGCTGCGGCGTCTCCGGACACACCCCAGCTCAGCTTCACCCCTCGGGAAGCCAGTGTGTTGCAGCTGGTGGCTGAGGGGCTGATGAATAAGGAAATCGCCCGGCAGCTGGAAACCTCCATTCGCAATGTCGAGAAGTATGTGAGCCGCCTGTTCATCAAGACGGGCACCTCCAGTCGCACCGAGTTGGTGCGCTTTGCTCTTCAGCACCATCTGGTGGACTGATGGCCCTCCCCGCTTGGGGTGCTTTGGAGGGTTGGCGACCCGAAGCTCTTAACCAGGGCTGGACGTATCACGATTCGATCACTGCATCGGAAGCCGGCCAATGGCTGACGGCTGTGATGGCCGCTCGCTACAACCATTCGTCAGCTGAGCAGTGGAAGCAGCGCCTGGAGTCAGGTGAGCTGCGGCGGGATGGTCACTTGCTGCAGGTGGATGTGATGGTGGAGCGGGGCGAGCGGATCAGTTGGCACCGCCCCCCCTGGCTGGAAGCGGCGGTGCCGGATCAGTGGCAGACGATCCATGACGACGGTGATCTGCTGGTGATCAACAAACCCTCCGGCTTGCCGGTGATGCCCGGTGGCGGATTCCTGCTCCACACCCTCACGGCCTTGCTGGAGCAGCGCAGCCGGGAGCGGGGGGAGTCTCTGGCTCCCAAGCCCGTTCACCGTCTTGGTCGATTCACCTCGGGGCTTCAGGTGTGCGCGCGCCGGCCGGAGACCAGGGCTGCTCTCTCTGCCCACTTCCGGCCCCAGGGAGGGTGCCGCAAGCTTTATCAAGCCTGGAGCCAGCGGGTGGAGGGGCTGGATCTGGAGGCGTCTGTTGAGGTCTGCACCGATGTGGTGGAACGGCCCCATCCCCTGCTGGGGTGGGTCTGGGGACCCGAGCCTCCCGATGACGCTCGGGGCGACGCGACCCCCGTGCGCCGGCGACGCAATGCCCACTCCGAGCTGACCTTGCTGCAGCGAGGCGAGCAGGGCGACCGGCTTCAGGTGGCCATCACCACCGGTCGACCCCATCAGATCCGCATTCATCTCGCTCAGCTGGGCAGCCCTCTGCTGGGCGATCCGCTCTACCTGCGGGGCCGTCGCCTGGCCCCCTCTGCCACTCCCGGCGATGGGGGGTATTGGTTGCATGCCTGGCGTTTGGAGAAGCTGCCGAGTCGGGGTTCAGATGGCTTGGCCCTTGAGGCGCCGTTACCCGCTGCATTCCTCACAGCGACTTAACCCAGCCTTCACGACACCGTTGCCAGCATGGGCGGTAACGGCTGATCTTTTCCGTGCGCTGCCCCGTTGCTGGTTCCGCTGCTGCTCTCCTGCTGCTGGTCGCTGGGTGCGGACTGATGCCCAACGCCAAGAGTGATCGGCAACAAGACGCAACGCAGGCGTTGCAACTGGCGTTCTGCAGCATCAAAAGCGGCCAGTTGTTTGATCACAACAACGATGCAGTCGTGAGCGTGGGGGATCGCATCACCTATGTGGTCAAGGTGGCGCCGGTGCTGGACAACGCCACGCCGTCTTGCACCAATCCCACGGGGAGTTTCTACGGCGCTGAGCAGCTTGTTGAGCGTCGCGAGATTGGTGAAGGTCACGTGCAGTTCCTCACGGATCTGCAGGGAACGGTGATGCTGCCGGATGGCAATTTGCGACTGATGGCCATGGGCACCATCAAGATCAAGGATGGGGATCTGTCCTCAATGGTTCGCAGCGGCTCCCAAGACATCGCCGTGCAAACCCTCTTTCCTGGGGCCCATCCGCTGACGGTGCAGGGGCAAGGCGGGCAATTTGCGGGTTTGGTGGGTTCAGCGCAACTGAAGGCTGGCGACCCACCGCTGCTGGAGGCGCGTCTTGTCCCCCAGGTGACCTTGAACCGTTGATCCCGTGGAGCCTTCGCCTCAGTCCCTCCCGTCCTGGGATCGTCACCTGCAACGTTGGCGCGATGCAGGTCTGATTGATGACGCTGCTGCGGCGTCGATCGTGGCCTGGGAACAGGAGCGCTTGGACGGTCAACCGGCGAGGACTCAGCCTGCGCTGAGCTGGCCAGTGCGGCTGTTGGTGTTGGTGGGCTCGCTGCTGCTTGCGGCGGGTGTGCTGCTGTTTGTCGCTGCCCATTGGGATCAGCTTTCACCACTCAGCCGGTTTGGATTGCTGTGGTTGTGCACCGTGGCGCTGCATCTCGGTGGTCATTGGTTTGCGCAGCGTTTGCCCGTGATGTCGAAGGGGCTGCATGCGGTTGGAACGATCAGCCTGGGGGCAGGGGTGTTCCTTTGCGCGCAAATCTTCAACCTCGAGGTCACTTGGTCGCTCCGCTGGGGACTCCTGCTCTGGTCCTTGGCGGCGGCGGCCGGTTGGTGGTTGTTGCGTCAGGGGCCGCAGCTGGTGCTGCTCAGTTTGCTGTTGCCAGGCTGGTTGGGGGCACTGCTGGCCTTGGAGCTGGAACGGTTCGATCCGGATTTCAGTTCCTGGGCCGGGGTTCCCTGGGTGGTGAGCAGTGTGTTGTTGGCCCTCACCTATTTCACGGCGCCGATGCTCCCTGTTGCTGACCCTGTTCAGCGCGTGCTGCTCTGGGTGGGGGGCCTCTTGTTGCCTCCCGGGTTGATTGTGTTGGCGATGGCAGCGTCGTCACCACCACCACGCCCACTGCCGTTGACCTGGCCGATGCTGTTGGCTTGGGGGCTGCTGTTGGGGCTGCCCATGCTGCTGGCCTGGCTGTTGCGCCGTCATCGGGCCTGGCCGTTGGCCGTGGCATTGGTCTGGACCCTGGTGGATCTGCAGGTGCAAGGTCAGGCGCCTACAGCGCTCAGTTTTCTGTGGTGGGGGCTTGGTGCCATGGGGCTGATGGCTTGGGGGACGGCGGAGGCCCGTGCTGAACGCATCAATTTCGGCACCGCCTTGTTTGCCATCACCTTGATGGGCTTTTACATCGCTGAAGTGATGGGGCGCTTGGAACGCTCGTTGAGCCTGCTCGGTTTGGGTTTGCTGTTCCTGGCTGGCGGCTGGGGGTTGAACCGTTTGCGTTGCTCACTGTTGCCTGTACAGAAGGAGTCCCAGCCATGACGACGCGGCGTGCTGGTGTGGTTTTGGCGCTGTTTCAAGCCGGCCTGTTGCTGCTGGTTGGCTTGACCTTCTGGATCGAGCGCCTCACCGCACCGCGGCTTTGGGCGCTGGCGCAACCGGTGGATCCCAACCTCCCCATTCGCGGGCGTTACGTCAGCCTGCGTTTGCGTGTGCCGCTGTCGGGCGTCGAGACCTCTGGATCCACGACGCAGTCTGTGATCCTTCAGGCGCAAGGTGACCGGCTGGTGGCCGAAAACAATGGCGATGGTGAGCGCCATACCGGTGCTGTGATCCGTCGGGATGGGCAACCCCTCGTGGAGTTGAGCGAGCCCCTGGCCTTGTTTATGCCTCCTGATGTCAAAGATCCCTCGCGCCGTTCGCCATCCGATCCCCTGTGGGTTGAGGTGACCTTGCCGCGGAGTGGACCGCCACGGCCGATTCAGCTCGGGGTGATGCGAGGGGGACGCGTGCGTCCG